>NZ_JBEOYR010000008.1:0-341792 GCF_040297165.1 Streptomyces sp. NPDC001851
AAACGCCCGGTTACATTCCGAACCCGGAAGCTAAGCCTCACAGCGCCGATGGTACTGCAGGGGGGACCCTGTGGGAGAGTAGGACGCCGCCGAACTCCTTTTACAGCTCCGGCCCTTGGGCACTGCCCAGGGGCCGGAGCTTTTTTGCGTTGAGGTAGGGTCAGGGAGCATCGTTGGCTCGTTTCGCACAGGAGGCCCCCGGGTGGAGGTCCAGGAGACCCGTGTCCAGACGGACCGGGTCCTCACCATCCCCAACATCCTCAGCATGGCCCGGCTCGTCGGCGTCCCCGTCTTCCTGTGGTTGATCCTCAGGCCCGAGTTCGGGGGCCCCAAGAGCGACGGCTGGGCTCTCCTCGTGCTGGCTTTCAGCGGGGTCAGTGACTATCTGGACGGCAAGCTCGCCCGGCGCTGGAATCAGATCAGCAGCCTCGGCCGGCTTCTCGACCCCGCCGCCGACCGGCTGTACGTACTTTCCACGCTGGTCGGTCTCACCTGGCGGGAGATCCTCCCGATCTGGCTGACCGCCCTCCTGCTCGCGCGAGAGCTGATGCTCCTGGTGATGGTGGGAATCCTCCGGCGTCATGGCTATCCGCCGCCGCAGGTGAACTTCCTCGGGAAAGCCGCCACGTTCAACTTGATGTACGCCTTCCCGCTCCTGCTCCTCAGCGACGGGCACACCTGGATCGCGTCGCTTGCCGCTGTCTTCGGATGGGCGTTCGCCGGATGGGGTACAACCCTCTACTGGTGGGCAGGAGTGCTCTACGTGGTGCAAGTCCGCCGATTGGTTCGCGCGGACACCATGGCCGATTGAGCTCGGCGATTGTCCCGGACGTACGCCTCGATGGCCCGTGGTGGAAAAGTGCGGGACAATCTGGACGGGTGAAGTCGGCTAGACCGTCGTCTCTTGGAGGAGGACGCTTCCGACATGAAGGCCGTCGTGATGGCCGGGGGCGAAGGCACCCGCCTGCGCCCCATGACCTCTAGCATGCCCAAGCCGCTCCTGCCCGTGGCCAACCGCCCGATCATGGAGCATGTGCTACGGCTGCTCAAAAGGCACGGGCTCACCGAGACCGTGGTCACCGTCCAGTTCCTGGCATCGCTCGTCAAGAACTACTTCGGTGACGGCGAAGAGCTCGGAATGGAGCTCACCTATGCCAATGAGGAGAAGCCACTCGGTACCGCCGGAAGCGTCAAGAACGCCGAAGAGGCGTTGAAGGACGATGCCTTCCTCGTCATCTCCGGCGATGCCCTGACCGACTTCGATCTCACGGAGCTGATCAATTTCCACAAGGAGAAGGGCGCGCTGGTCACGGTCTGTCTGACCCGGGTGCCCAATCCGCTGGAGTTCGGCATCACCATCGTCGACGAGGAAGGCAAGGTCGAGCGCTTCCTGGAGAAGCCGACCTGGGGGCAGGTCTTCTCCGACACGGTCAACACGGGCATCTATGTCATGGAGCCCGAGGTGTTCAACTACGTCGAACCCGACGTACCGGTCGACTGGTCCGGTGATGTCTTCCCGCAGCTGATGAAGGAAGGCAAGCCGATCTACGGCTATGTCGCCGAGGGCTACTGGGAGGACGTCGGCACCCACGAGAGCTATGTGAAGGCTCAGGCCGATGTGCTTGAGGGCAAGGTCAACGTCGACATCGACGGCTTCGAGATCTCGCCGGGTGTGTGGGTGGCGGAGGGCGCCGAGGTGCATCCCGACGCCGAACTGCGCGGGCCGCTGTACATCGGCGACTATGCGAAGGTCGAGGCCGGCGCCGAGATCCGCGAGCACACGGTCGTCGGCTCGAACGTCGTCGTCAAGAGCGGCGCCTTCCTGCACAAGGCCGTCGTGCACGACAACGTGTACGTGGGACAGCACAGCAATCTGCGGGGCTGCGTCGTAGGAAAGAACACCGACATCATGCGGGCCGCGCGCATCGAGGACGGCGCGGTCATCGGTGACGAGTGTCTGATCGGTGAGGAATCGATCGTTCAGGGCAACGTCCGCGTCTATCCCTTCAAGACCATCGAGGCCGGCGCCTTCGTCAACACCTCCGTCATCTGGGAGTCCAGAGGACAGGCCCATCTGTTCGGGGCCCGTGGCGTGTCCGGCATCCTGAACGTGGAGATCACACCGGAACTGGCCGTCCGGCTGGCCGGCGCCTACGCCACGACCCTCAAGAAGGGCGCCACGGTCACCACGGCCCGCGACCACTCCCGAGGTGCCCGTGCGCTCAAGCGGGCGGTCATCTCCGCGCTGCAGGCCAGCGCCATCGACGTACGCGACCTGGAGAACGTGCCGCTGCCGGTGGCCCGGCAGCAGACCGCGCGGGGCAGTGCCGGCGGCATCATGATCCGCACTTCGCCGGGTGTGCCGGACTCCGTCGACATCATGTTCTTCGACGGCAACGGCGCCGACCTGTCGCAGGGCAGCCAGCGCAAGCTGGACCGGGTGTTCGCGCGGCAGGAGTACCGGCGGGCGTTCCCCGGTGAGATCGGTGACCTGTACTTCCCGGCCAGCGTCTTCGACTCGTACACCGGGTCGCTGCTGCGCAATGTCGACACGACAGGGATCGCCGAGTCGGGTCTGAAGGTCGTCGTCGACGCCTCGAACGGCAGTGCCGGGCTGGTGCTTCCCAGCCTGCTCGGCAAGCTGGGTGTGGACTCCCTGACCATCAACCCCGGTCTCGACGAGTCCCGTCCCACGGAGACGGCCGAGATGCGGCGCAACGGTCTGGTGCGGCTGGGCGAGATAGTGGCGTCCTCCGGTGCCGCGTTCGGTGTCCGGTTCGACCCCGTGGGCGAGCGGCTGTCGCTCGTGGACGAGAAGGGCCGGATCATCGAGGACGACCGTGCGCTCCTGGTGATGCTGGACCTCGTGGCCGCGGAGCGGCGCAGCGGCCGGGTGGCGCTGCCGGTGACCACGACGCGGATCGCGGAGCAGGTGGCCGCCTACCACGGCACCCAGGTCGAGTGGACGACCACCTCGCCCGACGACCTGACACGGGTCGGCGGCGAGGAGGGCACCATCTTCGGAGGTGACGGCAAGGGCGGGTTCATCGTCCCCGAGTTCAGCAGTGTCTACGACGGTACGGCGGCCTTCGTACGGCTGATCGGGCTGGTGGCGCGCACGCAGCTCACGCTGAGCCAGATCGACGCCCGGATCCCGCGGGCGCACGTCCTCAAGCGGGACCTGGCCACTCCGTGGGCCGTCAAGGGTCTGGTCATGCGGCGGGTGGTCGAGGCCGCCGGAGATCGCTTTGTCGACACGACCGACGGTGTGCGGGTCGTGGAGACGGACGGACGCTGGGTGATGGTGCTGCCCGACCCGGCCGAGGCCGTCACCCATCTGTGGGCCGAGGGGCCCGACGACGCCTCGGCGCAGGCCCTGCTCGACGAGTGGTCTGCCGTCGTGGACAGCGCCGGGCGATAGGGCCGGAGGGCGGGGGAGCCCAGGCCGCCGGACGGCACGAACCACGCACGCGCGCGTGCCGGACAAGTGTCCCCAAGGGGGCCTGTCCGGCACGCCGGTGGGGCCATTCGGAGGTACCGGTCGCGACGTGCGACTATGTGCGGCATGCCGCAGCAACCCCCCGTTCGGAGCAGCCCGGCGCGTCCGCAGCGCCCGGACGCCTCCATGTCGTTGATCACCAACGTCATGGACCACAGCCTGGACGACGGGTACGCCGAGGCCGCCGCCCGGAAGAAGTCCCAGGGCGAGGGCGGACTGCCCAGGACCCTCAGGGCGAAGCTGGGCCTCGCGGCCGGGCTGGTCCTCGCGGCGCTGGTCGTGACCGTGGGGGCGGCTCAGACGCGGGCGGCGGCGCCCGTGGTGGCGAAGGAGCACCAGGAGCTGATCGACCGCATCGACAGTGAGACCGCGGCCGCGGACAGGCTGGAGGGCAGCGTCGACAAGCTCCGGGACGAGGTCGGCGCACGCCAGCGGGCGGCGCTGAAGTCGAGCGGCGGGGGCGCGGAGGCGGGCCTGGTGGACGTTCTGTCGGGCGCCACCGCGGTCCACGGGCCGGGCGTCAAGCTCGTCGTGAACGACGCCAAGGAGGCCAGCTCCGGCGGTGACGGCACCAACCCACGGGAGACCTCGGGGTTCTCCGACACCGGCCGGGTGCGCGACCGGGACATGCAGCGCGTGGTCAACGGGCTGTGGGCGTCCGGCGCGGAGGCCGTCTCCATCAATGGGCAGCGGCTGACCGCCCTGTCCGCGATCAGGGCCGCGGGGGACGCGATACTGGTCGACAACAGGCCGCTGGTGCCGCCGTACACGGTGCTGGCGGTGGGAGGCGGGGACAGGTTGAGCAACGGGTTCCAGAACAGCGCCGACGGCCTGTATCTGCATGCCCTGGAGCAGAGCTTCGGTATCCGCGCCACCATCTCCACCGAGCGTGACGTACGGTTGCCCGCCGCACCCAGTGTGATCGTACGCACAGCACAGCCGAGCACCGAGAAGACTGAGAAGGGCACATCGTGATCGCCGTACTGGGCCTCGTCGTGGGAGTCGTGGCCGGCCTGTTGGTCCGGCCCGAGGTTCCGGCGGTCGTCGAGCCTTATCTGCCGATCGCCGTCGTGGCGGCACTGGACGCCGTGTTCGGCGGTCTGCGGGCCATGCTCGACGGCATCTTCGATGACAAGGTCTTCGTGGTGTCGTTCCTGTCGAACGTGGTCGTTGCCGCGCTGATCGTGTTCCTCGGCGACAAGTTGGGCGTGGGTGCCCAGCTGTCCACCGGTGTCGTGGTCGTCCTGGGGATCCGGATCTTCTCCAACGCCGCGGCGATCCGGCGGCACGTGTTCCGGGCGTGACACCGATGAGCGAACAGAACGAGCAGAACCAGCAGCCCGACAAGCCTAATAAGTCGGACAAGCAAGACAAGCCGGAGCGGGCGGAGAACAGGCTGCGCAAGGAGCTGCCCGAGGAGGCGCCCGCGCGGGCACCGGAGCCCGAGTCGGAGCCGGCGCCCGCGCAGCGGACGGACCAGCCGCTGACCGGTCGGCAGCGGCTGGTCAAGGGGCTGTGGCCGCCGCGGGTCACCCGGGCCCAACTCATCGTGGCGGTACTGCTGTTCGGTCTCGGCTTCGGCCTGGCGGTGCAGGTGGCGTCCAACAGCGACAGCGGCAGCGCGCTGCGCGGGGCACGTCAGGAAGATCTTGTTCGCATCCTCGATGAACTGGATTCGCGTACTCAGCGTCTTGAGGACGAGAAGCAGGGACTCGAAAAGCAGCGTCAGGAACTGCAGAGCAGCTCCGACCAGGCAGCGGAGGCCCGCAAGCAGACCGCCGAGAAGGAGAGGCAACTCGGCATTCTGGCGGGCACCGTGGCGGCGCAGGGTCCCGGCATCACGATGACGGTCGAGGACACGAAGGGGACGGTCAAGGCGGACATGCTGCTCGACGCGATCCAGGAGCTGCGCGCGGCCGGTGCGGAGGCGATCCAGGTGAACGGGGTCCGGGTGGTCGCGAACACCTACTTCACGGACTCGGGCAACGGAGTCGGCGTCGACGGGAACAAGATCAACGCCCCCTATCGTTTCAAGGTCATCGGCAAGCCGCAGGACCTGGAGCCGGCGCTGAACATCCCGGGAGGCGTGGTGCAGACACTTGAGAAGGAGCAGGCCACGGTGACGGTCCAGCAGTCGGGCAAGATCGTCGTGGACGCCTTGCGGCAGGCGAAGCGGCCTGACTACGCTCGGTCGTCCTCCCAGTGAACCGGCGGTGCATGGGGGACTTCCGGCAGGGGCATGAGGTTGCGGGGGGTCGGCGCACCGAAGAGGTGGTGCGTGATGGAAACTGTCTGGTGGATACGGACGTTGTGAGAATGTCCGGCTCGGCCGGTGTAGGCAATCAGGGTTCGTCCTGCCCCACGGGCGGGTCTGTTTCGGTCAAGGGGAATCGCCCGTGAAGTTGTTTGCGAAGTTGTTCGGCAAGAGCGCACGAGAGGGCAGCAGCGGCAGCAACGCGACCGCTCGGCATCGCGCACAGCCTGACGCGGAGGGCCAGCGCCCGCTGTTCCGGGACCAGGTCGCTGGTCCGGGCGGTGACATTTCCGGAGGTCAGGGCGGGGCGTCGGTTGACCCTGCCCAGTCCGGCGGCATAGGTTTCGGGCAACCGTCAACCTCAGGTGCGGGCGGAGGGGTCGCCCCCGGTCCGTACGCGTCCCATGCCCCGGCGGGGCAGCCGCAGCAGGAGGATCCGTCCATGTCGGCCCTGGTGTGTACGAGGTGCGGTAACCGCAATGCGGAGAACGCGCGCTTCTGTTCCAACTGTGGTGCGCCGCTGCGCCCGGGAGTGGCGCCGGAGCGTGCCTCCGAGACGACGTCCACGATCTCGATCTCCGGTCTGGAGGCCTACGACTCCGAGGTCACCGGCCAGACGCAGATGCCGATGCTGTCGCCGGAGGCGCAGGCCGCGGTGGACGCGCTGCCGCTGGGCTCGGCGCTGCTGGTGGTGCGCCGGGGACCGAACTCGGGCAGCCGCTTCCTGCTGGACAGCGACCTGACCACGGCGGGCCGTCATCCGCAGAGCGACATCTTCCTGGACGACGTCACGGTCTCGCGTCGGCACGTGGAGTTCCGGCGTTCGCCGGACGGCTCGTTCACCGTGGCCGACGTGGGCAGTCTGAACGGCACGTACGTCAACCGCGAGCGGATCGACCAGGTCGCGCTGTCGAACGGTGACGAGGTGCAGATCGGCAAGTACCGGCTGGTGTTCTACGCGAGCCGGCAGGGCATCTGACCCGCCCCCGGACCGGCGTCCGGGGGGACACCAGGGAAGGTCCATGCTTCAAACACCGAGCGGCGGTGCCGGAAGCGGTACCGCCGCCAGGGACAGTGGGCTGATGAGCATCGGCACGGTGCTGAACGTGCTGCGCGACGAGTTTCCCGAAGTCACCATCTCCAAGATCCGTTTTCTGGAGGCAGAGGGGCTCATCGAGCCGCAGCGGACCCCTTCGGGGTATCGCAAGTTCAGCGCCGGGGATGTCGAGCGGCTGGCTCATGTGCTGAGGATGCAGCGGGACCACTATCTGCCGCTCAAGGTGATCCGCGAGCGGCTGGACGCCATGGAGCGGGGCGAGCCCGTCCAGCTCCCCCTCGTGGGGCGTCAGCGCACCGCGGAGGACGTCCCGGAGCCGCCCGGGGCGCCCACGGTGGCCCGGGTGGGCAGGGCCGAGCTGCTGGCGGCCGCGGACATCGACGAGGGCGAGCTGAAGGAGTGGGAGTCGTACGGGCTCATCGCTCCCCTGGAGGACGGGGTGTACGACGCCGAAGCCGTCACCGTGGCCTCGCTCGTCGCCGAACTGGGCCGGTTCGGGATCGAGCCGCGCCACCTGCGGGTGATGAAGGCCGCCGCCGACCGCGAGGCCGGACTCGTCGACCAGGTGGTCGCCCCGCTCAGGCGCCACCGCAACCCGCAGACCAGGGCACACGCCGAGGCCCGTACGAAGGAGCTGGCGGCGCTCACCGTGAAGCTGCACGCGGCCCTCGTGCAGACCGCTCTCGGCGTGCGGCTGCCCTGAACCCCGGCGGCTCCCCGGCGGCCGGATCGGGCAGCTGTTCCCGGCCCGACTACCCAAACATCCCGGGCACGGCCTAGGGTTGCTGTGTGAACGAGCTCGATGTCGTAGGTGTCCGGGTCGAAATGCCCTCCAACCAACCGATCGTGCTCCTGCGCGAAGTGGGAGGCGACCGCTACCTCCCCATCTGGATCGGGCCGGGGGAGGCGACGGCGATCGCCTTCGCCCAGCAGGGCATGGCCCCCGCCAGGCCACTGACCCACGACCTGTTCAAGGACGTGCTGGAGGCCGTCGGCCAGGAGCTGACCGAAGTACGCATCACCGATCTGCGGGAAGGCGTCTTCTACGCGGAGCTGGTCTTCGCCAGCGGTGTCGAGGTCAGCGCCCGCCCCTCCGATGCCATAGCGCTGGCCCTGCGCACCGGAACGCCGATCTACGGCAGTGACACGGTGCTGGACGACGCCGGCATCGCCATTCCGGACGAGCAGGAGGACGAGGTGGAGAAGTTCCGCGAGTTCCTCGACCAGATCTCGCCCGAGGACTTCGGCACCAGCAGCCAGTGATCATGAGCGGTCGATGAGCGCCGCCCCGGTGAGACGGGCATGTGCCACCGGCCATGGAGAGCGTCCTACGGCTTCCCCCGAACGCATTCGGCTAGCCTTTCCCCGCGGCGGGACACGGGAAACCACTCCTAGGGTGATTATCACTCGGCGTGCCGAGTGTGGCGATCGTTGACGCACCCCTGGTGACTGCCTACCGTCGTGAGGGCAGGTCAAGGACGGAGGTCGGCGTGAGAACCAGCGGCGACGGTACGGCTGGGGGTGCTCCCGTGCGCGGTTTCGGGGAGAGCGGTCCGTACCCGGTTCACGGCAGCGCGGTGGATCACGCTCCGCAACGGCCGACGGCGGTGCCGAACGGCGGAGGGGCGGCGTCCATGACATCCGAGGAGATCGGCTATCGCGGGCCCACGGCCTGCGCGGCCGCCGGCATCACCTACCGGCAGCTCGACTACTGGGCCCGCACCGGCCTGGTCGAGCCGAGTGTGCGGCCCGCCTACGGGTCGGGCACCCAGCGGCTGTACAGCTTCCGGGACGTGGTCGTCCTGAAGATCGTGAAGCGGTTCCTGGACACCGGGGTCTCGCTGCAGAACATCCGCGCGGCCGTGCAGCACCTGCGAGAACGCGGTTTCCGTGACCTGGAGCGGATGACCCTGATGAGCGATGGCGCCACGGTCTACGAGTGCACCTCGCCGGACGAGGTGCACGCCCTGCTCCAGGGCGGCCAGGGGATCTTCGGGATCGCCGTCGGCGTGGTGTGGCGGGATGTGGAAAGCGCGCTCTCCCAGCTGCACGGCGAGCGCATCGACACGGGTGAGACCCTCGTCGGGCACAACCCGGCGGACGAGCTGGCGCGGCGCCGCAACCGGGCGGTCTGACGCCGCTCCCTGCCGGGCCGGGCATTGTCAGTGCCGTGGTGCAGCATCGGAGATGTGAGAAACGCGCCCACGATCCTGCATCTCGACATGGATGCCTTCTACGCCTCGGTGGAGCAGGCATCCAAGCCGAGCCTGCGCGGGAAGGCGGTCGTCGTGGGCGGCCTCGGACCACGCGGGGTGGTGGCCACCGCGTCGTACGAGGCTCGGGCCTTCGGGGTCCACTCGGCGATGCCCATGGCCCAGGCCCGCCGGCTGGCACCCAACGCCGCCTATCTGGTGCCGCGCTTCACCCTGTACCGGGCGATCAGCGAGCAGGTGATGGCGCTGCTGCGGGAGCTGTCACCGCTGGTGGAGCCGCTCAGTCTGGACGAGGCGTTCGTGGACCTGGAGGCCGGGGGGACGGCCTGGGACGAGGCGTCGGCGCGGCTGGCCGGGAGCAGACTCCGCGCCGACATCCGGGCGGTCACCGGGCTCACCGGGTCGGTCGGGCTCGCCGCCTCCAAGATGCTCGCCAAGATCGCCTCCGAGCAGGCCAAGCCGGACGGCCTGGTGGTCATCGAGCCGGGGTCGGAGCGGGCCCTGCTGGAGCCCATGCCGGTGCGGACCCTGCCCGGGGTCGGCCCGGCCACCGGCGACCACCTGCGCAGAGCCGGGATCACCACGGTCGGGGAACTGGCGGAGGCGGGCGAGGACGAACTGGTCCGGCTGCTCGGCAAGGCGCACGGGCACGCGCTGTACGCCATGGCCCTGGCCCATGACGAGCGGCCGGTGGTCGCCGAGCGCGAGGCGAAGTCGGTATCGGTGGAGGACACGTACGACGTGGACATCCATGACCGGCTGCGGATCGGCCTGGAGGTGCAGCGGCTCGCCGACCGGTGTGTGGGGCGGCTGCGCGAGGCAGGGCTGTCGGGGCGGACCATCGTGCTGAAGGTGCGGCGGTACGACTTCTCGACGCTGACCAGATCGGAGACGCTCAGGGGACCGACGGACGATCCGGCGGTCGTGCGGGAGGCGGCCGCGCGGTTGCTGGACTCGGTGGACACCACGGGCGGGGTACGGCTGCTCGGCGTGGGCGTTTCCGGGCTCGCCGACTACACCCAGGAGGACCTGTTCGCTCAGGCCATGCCGGTGCCTTTGGCGGAGGAGCCGGAGAAGGGTGCGGTTGAAGTCGTTGTGGAGCAGCCGGAGCCCGTCGAACGGCACTGGCGCGCGGGGCAGGACGTGCGGCATGCCGAGTACGGGCCCGGGTGGGTGCAGGGGAGTGGGCTGGGGCGGGTCACCGTGCGGTTTGAGACGCCGCAGTCCCCTCCGGGGCGGGTGCGGACGTTTCTGGTCGGGGATCCCGCCCTGGAGTCCGCGGATCCGTTGCCGTTGGTTGCTCCTTCCCACCCGCCCGCCCGTCTCGGTCAGCCGAGCAGTGGCGAGGATCAGAGGCCTCAGGTCTCCTCCGACCCCGCCAGCTTGCCGAAGTCGTGGTCCGGTACGGACGGAGGCGGGGTCACGTCCAGGCCGTAGTGGTGGTAGAGCTGGAGTTCCTGTTCGGGGGAGAGGTGGCGGCCCACGCCGAAGTCGGGGGCGTCCTTGATCAGGGCGCGGTCGAAGGGGACGTGGAGGGAGCCTTCGACCAGTTCGCTGGGCTCCAGGGGGACGAAGGCGTCCCGCGAGAACAGGCCGGTGCGTATGGCCGCCCACTCGGGCACGCCGGTCGCGTCGTCGAGGTAGACCTCGTCGATGGTGCCGATCTTGGTCCCATTGCGGTCGAACGCCTTGCGGCCGATCAGGTTGCGCGGATCGATCTCGGTCTGCACGGTCCCTCTCCCTCCTCTTGGTCGCAACACATCCGTAAGCACTACAAAAGAGCACATTCAGGGAGGCGGCCACTCGAAGGCTCGGGCGTTGACCTCGCTGGTAGGCTGACAGCGGCTGCTGACCCCGTGCGGGAGAGTCCTCCGACCACCTCGGAGGCGCCGAAGGAGCAAATCCTCCCCGGAATCTCTCAGGCTCACGTACCGCATGGACGAGGTCACTCTGGAAAGCAGGGCGGGTGTCGACGGCTCCCGCCCTCACCGACGGTGAAAGCCGGGGCCCTCGGGTACCCGGTGAAGCTCTCAGGTTGAGATGACAGAGGGGGAGGCCGTCGGGGTATCCGTACCGGGGTGCCCCTCGAAGGTCGCGTCAGACCAGGAGGCCTCCGCAATGACCGCCCATCGCATTCCGCTCTCGGAGCTCGAAGCGGGCATCCCGTTCGAGCAGCGTCACATCGGGCCGGACCAGGAGGCGCGGGCCAAGATGCTCGCGCACGTCGGTTACGGCTCCCTCGACGAGCTGACCGCCGCCGCGGTCCCGGATGTGATCAAGAACGCCGACGCCCTCGACCTGCCGGGCGCCCGCACCGAGGCCGAGGTGCTCGCCGAGCTGCGCTCGCTCGCCGACCGCAACCAGGTCCTCGACTCCATGATCGGCCTGGGCTACTACGGCACCTTCACCCCGCCGGTCATCCTGCGCAACGTCATGGAGAACCCGGCCTGGTACACCGCGTACACGCCCTACCAGCCGGAGATCTCCCAGGGGCGGCTGGAAGCCCTGCTGAACTTCCAGACCGTGGTCGCCGAGCTCACCGGCCTGCCCACCTCCGGTGCCTCCCTGCTCGACGAGGGAACGGCCGCCGCCGAGGCGATGGCCCTGTCGCGGCGCATGGGCAAGAACAAGAAGGGGCTGTTCCTGGTCGACGCGGACGTGCTGCCGCAGACCATCGCCGTCATCGAGACGCGTGCGGAGCCGACCGGTGTCGAGGTCGTCGTCGCCGACCTCAGCGAGGGCATTCCGGCCGCGGTGGCCGAGCGCGAGATCAACGGCGTGCTGATCCAGTACCCGGGCGCCTCCGGCGCCGTACGCGACATCAAGCCGGTCATCGACCAGGCGCACGAGCTGGGCGCCCTGGTCACCGTGGCCGCCGATCTGCTCGCACTGACCCTGCTGACCCCGCCGGGCGAGCTGGGCGCGGACATCGCCGTCGGCACCACCCAGCGCTTCGGTGTGCCGATGGGCTTCGGCGGTCCGCACGCGGGCTACATGGCGGTGCACGAGAAGTTCGCGCGCAGCCTGCCCGGCCGCCTCGTGGGCGTCTCCGTCGACGCCGACGGCAACAAGGCCTACCGGCTCGCGCTGCAGACCCGTGAGCAGCACATCCGCCGGGAGAAGGCCACCAGCAACATCTGCACCGCGCAGGTGCTGCTCGCCGTCATGGCCGGCATGTACGCCGTCTACCACGGGCCGGAGGGCCTGCGGACCATCGCCCGGCGCACGCACCGGTACGCCACGATCCTCGCCGCGGGTCTGAAGGCCGGCGGCGTCGAGATCGTGCACGGCGCCTTCTTCGACACCCTCACCGCGCGGGTGCCCGGCAAGGCCGCCGAGGTGGTCGCCGCCGCCCGGAAGAACGGGGTCAACCTCCACCTGGCCGACGCCGACCACGTCTCGATCGCCTGCGACGAGACCACCAAGCGGGCCCAGCTGGCCGCCGTGTGGTCCGCCTTCGGCGTCGAGGGCGACATCGAGGCGCTGGAGGCGACCGCCGAGGACACCCTGCCCGAGGCGCTCCTGCGCACCGACGCCTACCTCACCCACCCGGTCTTCCACCAGTACCGCTCCGAGACCGCGATGCTGCGCTACCTGCGCAAGCTGGCCGACCGCGACTACGCGCTCGACCGCGGCATGATCCCGCTGGGCTCCTGCACCATGAAGCTCAACGCGACCACGGAGATGGAGCCGGTCACCTGGCCCGAGTTCGGGCAGCTGCACCCCTTCGCCCCGGCCGAGCAGGCCGAGGGCTACCTCACGCTCATCCGTGAGCTTGAGGAACGTCTCGCCGAGGTCACCGGCTACGACAAGGTCTCCCTGCAGCCGAACGCCGGTTCGCAGGGCGAGCTGGCCGGTCTGCTGGCCGTACGCGGCTACCACCGCGCCAACGGCGACGAGCAGCGGACCGTGTGTCTGATCCCGTCCTCCGCGCACGGCACCAACGCCGCCAGCGCCGTGATGGCCGGCATGAAGGTCGTCGTCGTGAAGACCGCCGAGGACGGCGAGATCGACGTCGAGGACCTGCGGGCCAAGATCGGGCAGTACCGCGACGAGCTGGCGGTGCTGATGATCACCTACCCGTCGACGCACGGCGTGTTCGAGGAGCACGTCGCCGACATCTGCGCCCAGGTGCACGAGGCCGGCGGCCAGGTGTACGTCGACGGCGCCAACCTCAACGCGCTGGTCGGCCTCGCGAAGCCGGGCCACTTCGGCGGTGACGTCTCCCACCTGAACCTGCACAAGACGTTCTGCATCCCGCACGGCGGCGGTGGCCCCGGCGTCGGCCCGGTCGCGGTCCGCTCGCACCTGGCGCCGTACCTGCCGAACCACCCGCTGCAGCCGGCGGCCGGCCCCGAGACCGGCGTCGGCCCCATCTCGGCCGCGCCCTGGGGCTCCGCGGGGATCCTGCCGATCTCGTGGGCGTACGTGCGCCTCATGGGCGGCGAGGGCCTCAAGCGGGCCACGCAGGTGGCCGTGCTGTCGGCGAACTACATCGCCAAGCGCCTGGAGCCGCACTACCCGGTGCTCTACACCGGCCCCGGCAACCTGGTCGCGCACGAGTGCATCATCGACCTGCGCCCGCTGACCAAGGCGACCGGCGTGAGCGTGGACGACGTGGCCAAGCGCCTGATCGACTACGGCTTCCACGCACCGACCATGTCCTTCCCGGTGGCCGGCACGCTGATGATCGAGCCGACCGAGTCGGAGGACCTCACCGAGCTGGACCGGTTCTGCGACGCGATGATCGCCATCCGCGCGGAGATCGAGAAGGTCGGCTCCGGCGAGTGGCCGGCGGAGGACAACCCGCTGCGGGGCGCCCCGCACACGGCCGCCGCGCTCGGCGGTGAGTGGACGCACGCCTACAGCCGCGAGGAGGCCGTCTTCCCGGCCGGTGTCTCGGTCGCCGACAAGTACTGGCCGCCGGTGCGCCGTATCGACCAGGCCTTCGGCGACCGCAACCTGGTCTGCTCCTGCCCGCCGCTGGACGCTTACGAGGACTGAGCGAGCGGTGGTTCCCAGGGCCCCGTCCGGTTTCCGGGCGGGGCCTCGCCGTGTCAGGCCCTGGCGAGGGACACCTCGGTCGCCTTGATGAGAGCGACCACGTCGGAGCCCACGAAGAGGCCCAGGTCGGTGGCGGCGTCCTTGGTGATGGCCGCGGTCAGTTCGCCGCCGGGGACGGAGATCCTCACGGAGGCCATCGCGGCGCCGGCGGTGAGCCCGATGACCGCCCCGGGGAGCTGGTTGCGGATCGACAGGCCCTCGACGCGGTGCGTGGCGAGGGAGACCTCGGTCGACTTCACCAGGGCCCGCACGGGTGAGCCGGGGGCGAGGGCGAGGTCCTCGGCGGACTCCTTGGTGATGGCCGCGGTGAGGTCCTGCCCGCCGTCGAGGCGGAGCTTGACGGTGGCCATGGCCTCGCCCGGCTGGATCGCGGTGACCGTGCCGGGGAGTTGGTTGCGGATGCTGAGGGTCATGGGCACTCACGGTAGAGCGCCCGCCTGATCAAGCCGGGTATGCGTGTGTCTGCGTCGCTTTGACCGTCGCCCAGACGGCTGCGCCTGGGTGCAGGTCGAGGTCGGCGGCGGCGAGCGTGGTGAGGTCGGCGGCGAGGGGGAGTTCGCCGCTCAGGTCGGCGCGGATCTGGTCGCCGTGCGTCTCCAGGCCGGCCACCTCGCAGCGCCAGAGGTTACGGGCACTGGCCCCGGTGGGCCGGTCCCGGAACAGGGTGACGGCACTGGGCGGGAAGGCCACGAAGACCGGGCCGGACAGGTCCTCCGTGGTGGTGATCGAGGGCCCCGCGTCGAGCCGTACCGTGTGGCGGTCCGCCCGTCCCCGGTAGAGGTTGAGGCCGACGAGCCGGGCGATGTAGTCGGTGCGCGGATGGCGTGCGATGTCCGCCGGGGTGCCCTCCTGGACGACCCGGCCGTCCTCTATGACGACCAGCCGGTCCGCGAGCACCATGGCGTCCAGCGGGTCGTGGGTGACCAGGACGGCGACCGCTTCGAACTCGGCGAGGTGACGGCGCAGTTGGGCGCGGACCTCCAGGCGGGTGCGGGCGTCGAGGGCGGCGAGCGGTTCGTCCAGGAGCAGCAGCCGGGGGCTGACGGCCAGGGCACGCGCGAGGGCCACGCGCTGGGCCTGGCCGCCGGAGAGACGGCGGGGCTTGGCGCCCGCGTGGTCGGCGAGGCCCATGCGGTCCAGCCACGCCGCGGCCTGTGCGCGGGCCTCGGCCCTGGTCATGCCCTGGCAGCGCGGGCCGAAGGCGACGTTGTCGAGGGCGGACAGGTGGGGGAAGAGCAGGTAGTCCTGGAAGACCACGCCGACCGGGCGGGACTCCGGGGGAGTGCGGTCCAGGTCCGCGCCGTCCAGGCGGAGATGGCCGTCGGTGAGGGGGGTGAGGCCCGCGAGGGCGCGCAGGGCTGTGCTCTTGCCGGCGCCGTTGGGGCCGAGGAGGGCGACGACGTCTCCGGGAACGGCGGTGAGGGTGACGTCCAGGCGGAACGCGGCTCGGTCGACGACGAGGTGGGCGTCCAGTCCGGTGGGCCGGTGCGGGTGCGCGGTGGGGTGCCGGCCTTCGGCCGGCTTCCGGTTCCCGCCGGCACCACCCGTACGGCTCTCGTCGTCGGGTGCGGGTGGCCCCTGCGGGGGCTCGGCGCCGCCGGCGGACGCGGGTCGGATGTGTGTCATGAGGTGGTCGTCCAACGGTCTCTGAGACCGGCCAGCACCGCGATCGACACCGTCAGCAGGACCAGGCTGAGGGAGATGGCGGCGTCGGGGTCGTTCTGCAGGGCCAGGTAGACCGCGAGGGGCATGGTCTGGGTGCGGCCCGGGAAGTTGCCGGCGAAGGTGATCGTCGCCCCGAACTCGCCGAGCGCCCGCGCCCAGGCCAGGACCGCGCCCGCGGCGACCCCGGGAGCGATGAGCGGCAGGGTGACCCGGCGGAACGCGGTGAAGCGGGACGCGCCGAGCGTGGCCGCCGCCTCCTCGAAGCGCGGGTCGGCCGCCCGCAGGGTGCCCTCGACGCTGATGACCAGGAACGGCATCGCGACGAAGGCCTCCGCGATCACGACCCCGGTGGTGGTGAACGGCAGGGTGACCCCGAACCAGGCGTCCAGCCACCTGCCGATGACGCCGTTGCGGCCCAGGGCCAGCAGCAGGGCGACACCGCCGACCACCGGCGGCAGGACCAGGGGCAGGGTCACCAGGGCCCGTACCAGGCCCCGGCCGGGAAACTCCGTACGGGCCAGCAGCCAGGCCAGCGGCACGCCCAGCACGAGGCTCACGGCCGTCGCCGCGGTGGCGCTGACCAGGGACAGCTGGAGTGCCTGCCACACCTCCGTGCTGGTCAGCTGGTCCGGCAGGCTGCGCCAGGGCGCGCGGACCAGCAGCGCGAGCAGCGGCAGCAGCAGGAACGCCAGCGCCAGCACGCCCGGCAGCAGCAGCGGCAACGGCACCCCGCGCCGGCCCCCCGTGCCGACGCGGCGACGCCGCGGCCGGCCCGTGCGGGGGCCGGCCGCGACGCCGGGCTCGTGGAGCGAGGTCACGGCTTGAGGAACCCGGCCGCGCTCAGCACCTTCCGGCCCTCGGCGGACTGCACGAGGGCGATGAACGCCTTGGCTGCCTCGGCGTTCTGCCCGTTCTTCAGCCGGACGATCGGGTAGGCGTTGACGGCCTTGGCGGACTCGGGGAACTCCACGCCCTCCACCTTGCCACCCGCGGCCTTGACATCGGTCTTGTAGACGACCGCGGCGTCGGCCTCCTTCAGCTCCACCTTGTTCAGGGCGCTCTTGACGTCCTGCTCGTAGGAGACCGGGGTGAGCTTGAGCTCGGCGGCGTCCAGGGCCTTCTGCGCGGCGGCGCCGCACGGCACGGTCTTGTCGCACAGGACGACCTTCAGACCGGACCTGGTCAGGTCCTTCAAGGAGGACACCTTGTCCGGGTTGCCCGGCAGGGTGGCGATCTCCAGCTGGTTGCGCACGAAGGTGGCCGGGGTGCCGACCGCGTCCTTCTTGTCCGTCACGATCGCCATGGTCTTGGGGCTGGCGGCGGCGAAGACGTCCGCCGGGGCGCCGCCGGTGATGCTCGCGGCGAGGGTGTCGCTGCCGCCGAAGTTGAAGCTGACCCTGGTGCCCGGGTGCTGCTGCTCGAACTCCTTGCCCAGGGTGGTGAAGCTCTCCTTCAGGGAGGCGGCGGCGAACACGGTGACCGTGCCCGAGAGCTTGGGAGAGGCGGAGCCGGGCTTGGCCGGCTCGGTGGAGGAGTCACTGGAGGAGGAGCAGGCGCTGAGTGCCATCAGGGCGGCTCCCGCACCGGCCAGCTGCAGCACTCGCCGGGTCCGGCGCACGGAACGGGTCATCACGGATCTACTCCTCTGGTTCTGCGGAACAGCTGTCGCGCCCTGCCACGGCCGGTGCCCCCGGCCGTGCGGCGATGATACTGCCGCATCTGCCAGCCGTAAGTCTGCTGTCTCATCGCATGAGCTGCGCACCTGTGACTTGTAGCTTGCATGTGCGTTTGCGCGGTGCGCCGTGGCGGGTACGGTGCTGCGGGAGGTGGTCGCAGATGACGCTCGCGGAACTCGCCCTGAGCGGCGATCTGGCCCGGCCCGCCCGGCTGCGGGTGCCGGACCTGCTGCGCTGGCCGCAGCACCGGGTGGAGGTCAGCTTCGAGTGCGCGACCAGCGGCCTCCAGCACCACCGGTTCGCCGGCCCGCGCCTGTACGACGTCCTCGCCGACGCGGGGCCCGGCTTCGACCCGGCACGGCGCAAGGACCGGCTGCGCTTTCTCATCTCCGTCACCGGCACCGACGGCCACCACGCGGTGCTCTCCTGGGCCGAGATCGACCCGGACTTCGCGGACGCGCCCGTCCTGCTGGGCGTGCGCGTCGACGACACCCCGCTGGATACGGCCGGACCCCAGCTGGTGCTGCCGCAGGACCGGTGCGGGGCCCGGCACATCAGCGGGATCACGGCGATCCGGGTGGACGGCGGTTACCGCTGTGGCGCTCCGGTGCCGGCCGCACCCGGTCATGCGTCGGCGGCAGCTCCCTGAACCGGGACGGTGTCAGACGCGGTCGATGTGCACGTTGGTGGATTTCACGCGGGCGGTGGCCTCCATGCCGACCTCCAGGCCCAGTTCCTCGACGGCCTCCCGGGTCAGCAGGGACACCAGCCGATGCGGACCGGCCTGGATCTCCACCTGGGCGGCGACGTCACCGAGCTTGATCGCCGTGACGATACCGGGGAAGGCGTTGCGCACGGAGGTGGAGGAGGTGCCCTCCTCGCCGCCGCCCGCCTTGGCCAGTTCAACCGAGAACGCGGCCAGGTCCCTGCCGTCGATGAGCCGCCGCCCGGCCTCGTCACGATGGGTTGCCACCCGGCCCGCGTCGGCCCAGCGGCGGGCGGTGTCCGGGCTCACGCCGAGCAACCGTGCCGCCTGGCCGATCGTGTAGGACTGCATGCCGGTCACGATAGGGCCACCGGCTGGGAACCGTGGACGCGGGTCGGCCGTTGGATACAACGCGATACGGCCCTGTCGGTATGCGCCCGGTCTCACCCGGTGTGTACCCGCGGCCGGCGTACGCGGTCCGGTTCCGCCTCGCGCAGCACCTCGCGGGTGACCGGGGCGACCTCGCCCTGGCCGAAGAGGAAGAAGCGCAGGAAGTTGGCGAACGGGTTGCCCTCGGTCCACTCGAAGTAGATGTGCGGGGTGCAGCCCGTGCTGTCCCGGACGTGGAGCAGCAGCGCGGCCAGGGCGTTGGGAATGGACGCGGACTCCAGCGTGAGGACGCGGTAGCGGCCGTGCAGCACCTCGCCGCGCACGGTCAGGCCCGCCTCGAATTCGGAGGGGTCGGTGACCGTGACCTCCACGAAGACGAAGTCCTCCTGCTCGGGCATGTCGTTGTCGGCGCGGATCTGCTCGATCTTGTCGCGGTACTCGGCCTTGTCCCGGTGGCCGGGCTCGTTGGCGATGAACCGCATCTTGCGGCTGGCCATGTCCCGGATGAATCGTTCCGCCAGCGGGTCGAGCGTCACGCTGGTCACGCGGAGCTCGAAGGCGCGGGCGAGCCGGGACGCCAGCGAGACCAGGATGATGGCGGCGATGAAGCAGGCACCGATCTTCACACCGTCAGGGCGCTCGATGACGTTCACCACGGTCGTGTAGAGGAACACCGCCGCGATCACGCCGAACCCGATGGTCCAGTTGCGCTGTGCCGCCTTGTGCGCGGCGATGGTCACCGCGATCGCGGCCGAGCTGATCAGCACCAGCACACCGGTGGCGTAGGCGCCGCCCTGCTTGTCGACGTTGGCGTCGAAGATCCAGGTCACCAGGAACGCGACCAGGGTGAAGACGATCACCATCGGACGTACCGCGCGCGCCCAGTGCGGGGCCATGCCGTAGCGGGGCAGATAGCGCGGCATGAGGTTGAGCAGGCCTGCCATGGCGGAGGCGCCGGCGAACCACAGGATGGCGATGGTCGAGACGTCGTAGACCGTGCCGAAGGCGCCGCCGAGGTACTCGTGCGCGAGGTAGGCGAGGGCGCGGCCGTTGGCCGGGCCGCCCGTCTTGAAGTCCTTCTCCGGGATCAGCAGCGTGGTGATGAAGCTGGTGGCGATCAGGAAGCAGCTCATGATGAGCGCCGCGGTCGTGAGCAGCTTCTTGGTGTCCCGGATCCGGCCGGTCGGCTTGGCCTCGGTGTCGCCGGCGTCGCCCTGGACGTGCGGCATGACGGCGACACCGGTCTCGAAGCCGGACAGGCCGAGGGCGAGTTTCGGGAACACGATCAGTGCCACGCCGACCATGACGAACACATTGCCGTGCTCCGCCGTCAGGGCGGTGGCCCAGTCGGTGACCACGTGCCCGGCGGTGAGGACGTGCCACAGGCCCACGATCACGACGACCACGTTCAGCGCGAGGTAGACGCCGACCAGGGCGACCGCCACACCGATCGCCTCCAGGAAGCCCTTCAGGAACACCGCGCCGAGCAGCGCCACCAGGAACAGGGTGATCACCATCTGGTGGCCGTGCAGGGCGCTGGTCAGATGAGGGTTCTCCACCAGGTGGGTGGAGGCGTCGGCGGCCGACAGGGTGATGGTGATGAGGAAGTCCGTGGCCGCGAAGCCCAGCAGGGTGAGCACGAACAGCTTGCCCTGCCAGAACGACAGCAGCCGCTCCAGCATCGCGATGGAGCCCTCGCCGTGCGGGCTCTCCTCGGCCACCCGGCGGTAGACCGGCAGGGCGCCGGCCAGGGTGACGATGACCAGCACGATGGTCGCGACCGGCGACAGCAGCCCGGCCGCGAGGGCCGCGATGCCCGGCTGGTAGCCGAGGGTCGAGAAGTAGTCGACACCGGTCAGGCACATCACACGCCACCAGCGCTGCCCCTTGTGCGGAGGCTCCGGTTCGGCGTGGGGCCCGGTGTGGCCGCCGTGCTTGCCCATGTCGGACAGCCCCTCCAGCATCCAGTTGCGCAAGCGACTGGGAGCGGGGTGTTCGGTCGTGGCCATCGGCGTGCTCCTGTGTGCGGCTCAGCTCTTTCCGGCCATCACGCGGACGGCGGCACCAGCGTAAGCAGAGAGTGACGCCTGGGCCCATGGATCAAGGGCCCATGAGGCGTCAATCTTGCGTTAAGAATGGCGTGAGAGCAGCAGAGCCGCATCAAGAAGGCGAGGCCGGAAGCGGTCGCGGGGAGCACGGCCAACCGGGGTAGCGGACCGTACCGCGGAGCTGGGACGGCCACCGAGTGTCATGGCCCGGGCCGGCGCACCACCTCACTCCAGGCCGGAGGCGCGGAACACGCCGAGGGCCGTCTCGCGGTCGATGCGGCGGGCGAGGCGGTGCAGGGCGGTCGTGCCGCACAGCAGGGTGCCCGCCGCCTCGGACACCCGGGCGCCCTCGTCGAGCAGGTACCACAGACCGGGATTGCGGATCAGCACCTCGGGGTCGATCTCGACCCGGTTGCCGAGGGCGTCGCGCAGGACCAGCCGCTGGGACACGCCGTCCAGCGGGCGCACCGCGATCAGCAGATCCGTGCGGACCCGGCGGGTGCGCAGCAGACGGCGGGTGGCCAGCCAGCCCGTACCGGCCGAGACCCGTACCGGGAACAGGACGAGGAGCAACAGCAGCGCGACGGCCAGCCACAGGGCACCGCGCCACCAGGTGAGGGAGCCGGCCGCCCAGTCGACGAACAGCAGCAGGCCGAGCAGGACACCGGCGCAGTGGAGCGACGCCCGCACGTCCCCCTCCCAGTCACGGTCGTCCACCACGCCGCCGGTGCCGGTCCGGTACCGGCCCGTGAGCCGGGGATGCGTGCCGTTGCGGTGCCTCATGTCTGAGACGGTAGACAGGGCCGGCCCCGGTGGAGCGGGGCCGTGGCGCACCTTGACGGTGTCCTGATGGCCGTCGGGTCCTTTTTGACGCGACGCAGGCGCGCGCCGTCCCGCGCGTCCACGGCGGCGCCGTCACAGGCCCCGGATGTCCATGCGCAGATGCCAGGTGTTGCGCCGGTGGACGGCGAGCAACTCCGATTCCAGCGGGGACGGGGGCACCGCCAGCACCGGGCAGACGGCGTGCGCCAGGCAGTGCCGGGAGACCCGGCCCGAGAAGGCGCGCTGCAGGCCGCGTCGACCGGCGCCCACGACCAGGACGTCGTCCTCCCGGTTCGCGGTCGCCACCAGTGCCGGTCCCGGGGCGCCACGGACGATGACGGCGTGCATCGGCACACCCGGTGACTCCCCGCCGAAGATCTCTTCGAGTACGGAGACCAGCCGCTGCCTGGCCAGCCGCTGCCAGTCCTCGACCAGCAGACCGGCGGCGGGGGAGCGGCGCGCGGCGGGGTCACCGCCCGGCGGTTCCCAGGCCAGTACCGGCCACAGTTCGGCTCCCAGACGGCGGGCCAGCGCGGTGGCCCGCCGCAGGGCCGTGACGCTGCCCAGGGACCCGCTCACACCGACCACCACCCGAGCGGTCGCCGAGGTGTCGTAACCGGACATCACCTCACCGTTCCTCGCGGGCGACGCCGGGGTCTCTCGCGCGGACGTGCCCGCCCTGCAAGGCCGTTGCTTCCTTCCATCCCACTCCCGTACCGGCGGTTCGACCAGCCGGGCCGACGGTGTTGTCCCGGGCGGCGCCATCTTCGAAACGTTCGGTGACCGCCTTGCCGTCCGCCGAGGGCCGGACCGCGTGACGCATCAGAGACCTCCTGCGCGACACCTTGACGCTCCCCACGCGCCTTCCTAGAGTCGCCGTTCGGAACGTTCGAGATTTTTCTCGAATGTTTCGGACCACCGGCACCGCGGTGCTCGTTCCGCGGGCGTTCGGTGGCCCTGCTTCTCTCAGTCGGGACCCTCTCCACGGGCCATTCCGAAAGTTTCGAAGGAGCGCAAGATGGGCGACCCTGCACTGTCCCGCCGCGGCTTCCTGGCGGCCTCCGTCGCCGCCGGGCTCGGTGTGACCGCACTCAGCGGCTGCGGCGGCGACTCGGACGGGGGGTCGTCCTCGGGGACGACCACGGTCGAATGGTGGAACATCTCGACCACGGAGCCCACCAAGACCGTGTGGGCGGCCCTGGCCAAGAAGTTCGAGGCCCAGAACCCGAAGGTCAAGATCAAGATCGTCCAGCTGGAGAACGACGCCTACAAGTCGAAGATGACCGCCCTGACCGCCTCCGGGAAGCTGCCGGACATCTTCCACACCTGGGGCGGCGGTGTCCTCAAGCAACAGGTGGACGCCGGGCTGGTCGAGGATCTCACCGACCGCACCAAGCCCTGGTCCGACGGGCTGCTGTCGGTGGCCAAGCAGCCGTTCCTGCTCGACCGGAAGCTCTACGGCGTCCCCTTCGACATCGGCATGGTCGGCTTCTGGTACAACAAGGCGCTCTTCACGAGGGCCGGCATCAGCGCGCCCCCGACGACCTGGGGCGCCTTCCTGGACGCCGTGAAGAAACTCAGGTCCGCCGGGATCACCCCGCTCGCGCTGGCCGGCAAGGAGAGCTGGACCGGCATGTACTACTGGGCGTACCTCGCGATGCGCGTCGCGGGCGCCGACGCCCTCCAGAAGGCCAACGAGAAGAAGGACTTCAGCGACCCCGGATTCGTCCAGGCCGGACAGCACCTGAAGGACCTTGTCGCCCTCCAGCCCTTCCAGAGAGGCTTCCTCGGCGCCGCGTACTCCTCGCCCACCGGGCAGGCCGCGGCCGTCGGCAACGGCAAGGCCGCCATGGAACTCATGGGCCAGTGGGCGCCGGTCGTGGAGGCGGACGCCGGCAAGGGACTCGGCGCGCATCTGGGCTTCTTCCCGTTCCCCGAGGTCGAGGGCGGCGCCGGGAAGATCACCGAGGTGTTCGGCGGAGGCGGCGCCCACGCCCTGCGCAAGGGCGCTCCACAGGCGGCCGTGGACTTCCTGGAGTTCTTCGCCTCCGAGACCACCGACAAGGAGCTGGTGAAGCGGACCGGTGTGCTGCCCGTCGTGCCGGCGGCCGAGAGCGTCCTCACCGACCCCAACATCAAGGCCGTCCAAGCCCAGTTGAAGGGCGCCACCGGCTTCCAGCTCTACCTCGACCAGGCCTACGCCCCCGCCCTCGGCCAGCAGGTCAACGACAGCGTGGCCGGGCTGATCGCCGGATCCAAGTCCCCGCAGCAGGTCGCGGAGTCGATCAGCAAGACCGCGAAGGAAGAGCAGTAGGCCCGCGATGACCTCCACCTTCCTCCCGGACAAGCAGCCCGGCACCCTCCTGCATGTCCCCGCGGCCGGCGCGGCCCGGCAGCGCTCGCGCAGGCGCGCGCTGCACTGGCTCACCGCCGTCGGCCTCCAGCTGCCCGCCCTCGCGCTCTTCGGCGTCCTGGTCCTGCTGCCGATCCTGTTCGCGCTGTACGCCTCCTTCTTCCGCTGGGGCGGCTTCGGGATGCCGTCCGACTACACCGGGACCGACAACTTCAGCCGCCTGCTGCAGGATCCCGTGTTCCTCGGCGACCTGTGGCGCATGCTGCTGCTGGTCGTGCTGTCGCTGGTGCTGCAGCTGCCGTTCGCGCTCGCCATGGCCGTCCTGCTCAACCAGAAGGTGCGCGGCCGGGCGGTGTACCGGATGCTGTTCTTCGCGCCGTACGTGCTCTCCGAGGCCATCACCGGCGTCCTGTTCAGCATGATCTTCGCCCCGGACGCCGGCCTCGCCGACCACGTCCTCGGCGCCGTCGGGCTCGACGGGCTCGGCGGCCAGTGGTTCTCCGGCACCTCGACCGTGCTGGCCACGCTCTTCCTCGTCATGATGTGGAAGTACTTCGGCTTCCACATGATGCTCTACCTGGCCGGACTCCAGGCCCTCCCGGCCGAGTTGACCGAGGCGGCGATCGTCGACGGCGCGAACCCCTGGCAGCGCTTCCGGCACGTCACGCTGCCGCTGCTCGCGCCCACGCTGCGGATCAGCGTCTTCCTGTCGGTGATCGGGTCGATCCAGCTGTTCGACCTGGTGTGGGTGGTCACCGCGGGCGGGCCCGACCACCACTCCGAGACGATGGCCGTGACCATGTTCCAGTACGGCTTCAAGCGCTACCAGGTCGGTTACGCCAGCGCGATCAGCGTGGTCATGTTCGCCATCAGCCTCGTCTTCGCCCTCGCCTACCAGCGGTTCGTCCTGCGCCGCGACCTGGAAGGGGCCGCCACGACCATGAGGGGAGCCGGAGCATGAGGGTCCGCCGCAGGGGCCGCACCCTGCCGCTGCACGTCGTCCTGGTGGCGGTCGGCGCCGTCATGGCCGTACCGCTGCTGTACGCGCTGCTCTCCGGCTTCAAGTCCACCGACCAGCTCTCCCGCAACCCGGTCGGGCTGCCCAGGCCGTGGGTCTTCTCCAACTACGGCGGCATCCTCGGCTCCGGATCCTTCTGGCGGCTGGTCGGCAACAGCACGCTGATCGCGGTCGGTACGACGGTGATCGTCGTCGCGGTCTCGGCGCTCGCGGCGTTCTCCTTCGCGCGGTTCGCCTTCCGGGGCCGTGAAGTGCTGTTCACCCTGTTCACGATGGGGCTGATGTTCCCCTTCGCGGTCGCGGCGCTCCCGCTGTTCCTGCTGCTGCGTTCGATGGGCCTGCTGGACAACCCGCTCGGTGTGATCCTTCCGCAGTCCGCGTTCGGTCTGCCGATGACGATCATCATCCTGCGCGGCTTCTTCCGGCAGATCCCGGGCGAACTGGAGGAGGCGGCCACGCTCGACGGCTGCGGACCACTGGGCTTCTTCTGGCGGGTGCTGCTGCCGATGGCCCGGCCGGCGCTCGGCACGGTCTCCGTCCTCGCCGTCGTCACCAGCTGGAACAACTTCTTCCTGCCGCTGCTGGTGTTCACCGACAGCACCTGGTGGACCATCCCGATCGGGGTGCAGCAGTTCCAGGGCCAGTACTCCGCCGACACGGCACGGGTCTTCGCCTACCTCGTCCTCGCCATGGTCCCCGCCCTCGCCTTCTACTCGGTCGCCGAACGCCAGCTCGTCGGCGGCCTCACCGCGGGCGCCACCAAGGGCTGAACCCCCCTTTCAGAGACAGGAGTCGCACCATGCCCAGCAAGAGCACGCGCCTCAGACTCGCCGGCGCCCTCACGGCCGCCCTGGTGGCCGCCGGACTCGCCGCCCCCGCCGCCCAGGCCGCCCCCGCTCACGCACGGCAGCCCACCCTCGCGGACCTGGCCCAACGCCACGGCCGCTACTTCGGCAGCGCCACCGACAACCCCGAACTCACCGACACCGCCTACACGAAGATCCTCGGCAGCGAGTTCGACATGATCACGCCCGGCAACGGCATGAAGTGGTACGCCACCGAGCCGCAGCAGGGCGTCTTCGACTGGACCAACGGCGACCAGATCGTGAACCTGGCCCGGAAGAACCACCAGAAGGTCCGCGCCCACACCCTGGTCTGGCACAGCCAGCTGCCCGGCTGGCTCACCTCCAGGCAGTGGACCGCGAGCGAGCTGCGGGCCGTGCTGAAGAAGCACATCACCACGGAGGTACGGCACTACCGGGGCAAGGTGTACTCCTGGGACGTCGTCAACGAGGCCTTCAACGAGGACGGCAGCTACCGCGAGAGCCTCTGGTACAAGACCCTCGGCCCCGGCTACATCGCCGACGCGCTGCGCTGGGCCCACCAGGCCGACCCGCACGCGAAGCTCTACCTGAACGACTACAACATCGAGGCGGTCGGCCCGAAGAGCGACGCCTACTACGCGCTCGTCCAGGACCTCAGGGCCCAGGGCGTCCCGCTCGACGGCATCGGATTCCAGACCCATCTGGCCCTTCAGTACGGCTATCCCACCACCCTGGAGGACAACCTCCGCCGCTTCTCCCGGCTGGGACTGGACACCGCCCTCACCGAGGTCGACGTACGGATGCAGCTGCCCGCGACCGAGGAGAAGCTGGCCGAGCAGGCCAACTGGTACCGGGACCTGACCAAGGCCTGCCTGGCCGTTCGCCGCTGCGTGGGTGAGACCATCTGGGACTACACGGACAAGTACTCGTGGATCCCGGCCGTCTTCCCCGGGGAGGGCGCGGCCCTGCCGTGGGACGAGCGACTCGGCCCCAAACCGGCGTACCAGGCGCTGCGGGAGGCGCTGCGGTAGCGCCCGGTCACGGCCTGTGGCCACCTCCGGACACACGTCGGGGCCGGTGCGCACGGGATGTGTGCGGCCGGCCCCTCAGGTGGCTCTCGCTCCCGCTCCGCTCAGGCAGCGGTCATCACCTGCTCCGCACCGAGCGGACGGTGCGGAGCGATGATCCTGCCGTCGGGCAGCAGCTCGCCGGTGTCCTCGAAGAGCAGGACGCCGTTGCACAGCAGACTCCATCCCTGCTCCGGGTGGTGCGCCAGGAGACGGGCGGACTCCCGGTCGGCGGACTCGGCTGGTGGACACGGCGGCTGGTGCTGGCACATGGGTGGGATCTCTCGCTCTGTCGTGGTCATGGCCGTCCCCCCGTGGTGATTGGTCGGTCGGAACCCAGTGTTGCCCTCTGGGCGGCATTCCGCAGGGATTTCGCAGCACCGCTTCTCACAGGTTCATGACGCGTCACCCGGCCGGACGGTTCAGTCGAAGTGCACTGTCACTTCGGGTGGTTCGCAGTGGCCGGATAGGGCTAGTCCATGCAGACCAGACCCGCTGACATGGCCGTACCCCGCTTCCCTTCCGGGCTGCGGGGTACACGGGCGGGCGTCAGGCGGCGGGCGAGTCGAGCACGGGCGGCCCGAGCAGGGGAAGGGGAGTCGCGCGATGAGTCAGCACCGGCAGCAACTCGGTGACGCGGAACAGCCGGTGCGCCGGTATGCCGGGCGGGGCCGGCGCCAGCGGGACGAGCAGATCGGTGCCCACCGGGTGCCCCTCGGCTCCGTCGGCGGTGACGTCGCCGTGCAGCCACAGGGTGAGCATGTACAGGCCCGGAACGGACAACAGCCGTGCCTGGTACGACTGTTGCAGCGCCTCGGCCTGGTGCAGGGCGAGCTCGGTGGAGGCGACGTACGGGCCTTCGAAGAAGTGCGAGAAGGCCCAGCCGTCGGGGGTGAGCATGGTCTCCGCCGCGGCCACCGCCCGGTCGCCGCAGCGGATCAGGAAGCGCCAGCCGGCCAGCCGGGTCGCGGACAGACCCTGGGCGGTGATCCGGTCCAGCACATGCACCGGCAGCGGGAGTTCGGGTGTCGTCGGGCCCTGCGCGGCGCGCAGGGAGGGAGTGCGGGCCTCACGGACCGCGGTGGGAGAACTCAGGGCGGTCAGGACGGAACGCAGGGCAGGCGCGGGGGCGGGGGACACGTGCAGCGGCATGTGGGTCGCCTCTCTCGTACGACAGGCGCGACGGCGCGAGGAGGAGGGTGGGGCGGGTGGGGCGGGTGGGGCGGACGGCGCTGTCTGCTCACGCAAGGCGGGGAAGGGATGAGGCCCGGGTCGGTGAACAAGGGTGCGGCTCGGCCTGCCGCCCGTCGGGGGACGGCCTGAAACACGGCAGGAACCAGGACCGAGGGCGTCACCCTTCTGCCTTGTGGGCGAAGTTTATACGACGCGTGTTCGGCCGTTGTTTCATCTATCCCGCTTCGGGAAGCCCCGCAAGGCGGTAATGCGCCGCGGATTTGCGGAACTCCTCCCGATTTCCCGCGCACCGCCCGTCGCTGACCTCGTCATACGCGGCGGTAACGGTCGGCCGAATGTCATCGGCGTTTTTCACGAGGCGTTGCGGGCACCCGAGAGTGGACGCTGCAGCATGCCGCGTGAATGTGCCGCGGGGAACATTCCGAAAGCGTAGCGGGCGATGGGCCCGCGCGGGACGTTATCGATCGCTTCCGCTGGGCATCATCCCCCCTGACCCGGGAGCCCGGCGGCCGGATCGCCGGCCCGCCCATCCGAGGAGGGACACTTCGATGGGGGAGAAGGTCGTGGCAGGGCAGTTCGACCTGTCCGATCGCCAGCGCTACCGCGAAAAGCTCCAGAAGTGCCTGACGGGACTGGAGCGACTGCTGCGCGAGAAGCGATTCGACCGTCCCAAGAACCTCATGGGAGTGGAGATCGAATTGAATCTCGCCGGGCCCGACGGTATGCCGAAAATGCTGAACGGGCAGGTGCTTGAGCGTATCGCGAGCCGCGATTTCCAAACAGAACTCGCCATGTTCAACCTGGAAGTCAACATCGCCCCACACCGCTTGGGCGGCCGGGTATTCGACCGGCTCGCCGAGGAACTGCGCACCTCGCTCGCCTACGCCGACCGCAAGGCCGGCGAGGTGGACGCCGGCATCGTCATGATCGGCATCCTGCCCACCCTCGACCGCGACGACCTGGTCTCCTCCAACCTCTCCGAGGTCGACCGCTACACCCTGCTCAACGAGCAGATCGTGGCGGCGCGCGGCGAGGACTTCCGGCTCGACATCGAGGGCGTGGAACACCTCGTCTGCACGTCCAGGTCGATCGTCCCCGAGGCCGCCTGCACCTCCCTGCAGCTGCACCTGCAGGTCACCCCCGCCCGGTTCGCGGACGTGTGGAACGCGGCGCAGGCGGCGAGCGCCGCCCAGATCGCCGTCGGCGCCAACTCACCGTTCCTGTTCGGTCACGAGCTGTGGCGCGAGTCCCGCCCCCCGCTGTTCCTGCAGTCCACCGACACCCGCCCGCCCGAACTCCAGGCGCAGGGCGTACGGCCGCGCACCTGGTTCGGTGAGCGCTGGATCAGCTCCGCGTACGACCTCTTCGAGGAGAACCTGCGCTTCTTCCCCGCCCTGCTGCCGATCTGCGACGACGAGGAGCCGCTGGAGGTCGTCGAGGCGGGCGGCACACCGCGACTCGCCGAACTCGTCCTGCACAACGGCACGATCTACCGCTGGAACCGGCCGGTGTACGGCATCGCCGACGGCGTCCCGCACCTCCGCGTGGAGAACCGGGTGCTGCCGGCCGGGCCGACGATCACCGACGTGATCGCCAACGCGGCCTTCTACTACGGTCTGGTACGCGCCCTGGCCGAGGACTCCCGCCCGGTGTGGACCCGGTTGCCCTTCGCGGCGGCCGAAGCCAACTTCGACGCGGCGTGCCGGTACGGCATCGACGCGCGGTTCGTATGGCCCAGGCGGGGACGCTACGGCGGCACGGGCGAGGTCGACGCGGTCACCCTGGTCCGCGACGAGCTGCTGCCGCTGGCCTCGGCCGGGCTGGACGCGTGGGGCGTGGAAGCGGCCGACCGCGATCTCTACCTGGGCGTCATCGAGGAGCGCTGCCGGCGCCGGGTGAACGGGGCGTCCTGGCAGGCCGCCACGTTCCACCGGGCACTGGAGCAGGGACTGACCCGCGAGGCGGCGCTGGCCGCTACGACGCGGAGGTACGCCGAGCTGATGCATGTGGGGGAGCCGGTGCATACATGGCCGGTGGGGTTGCGGGAGGCGGTGGCCTTGGGGTGACGGCTGCTGATGGGTGGTGAGTGGCTGAGCGCCGTCGCCGAGAGCGGTCCTCGCGGGTGCCGCCCGTGTGCGGCCCGTACTCTCTCCTCACATCTCCTTCTGCGATCCTTGCCGGGCAGAGGTGGGCCACGCGGCCCATGAGCCGGCTTGGAGGCAGGGGTGCAGGTGGAGGCTGACTCGGTGGCTGTCCCGGGGGAGCGGGAGCGCGACCCGCGGCGGGTCCTGCGGGACGAGACGCTGCTCGTCCTCGGGCTCTCGCTGGGAGCGAGCGGGGTCTCCGCGCTGATCAGCTTCATCGGCTCGGTCACCAAGCCGGGCGGCCTGAAGGACCAGGCGGCCACCCTCAACGCCTCGGCCGCGCCCGGCCGCCCGTGGCTCGACCTCGCCTGGCAGCTGTTCGGCATCGCCACCGCGCTGGTCCCCGTCGCCCTGGTCGCCCACCTGCTGATGCGCGAGGGCGGCAGCCTGCGCACCCTCGGCTTCGACCGCACCCGCCGCTGGCCCGACCTGGCACGCGGCGCGGGCATCGCGGCCGTGATCGGCAGCACCGGCATCGCCTTCTACCTGGCCGCCCGCGGCCTCGGTTTCAACCTCACGGTCGTCCCCGAGGCGCTGCCGGACGTGTGGTGGAAGTACCCGGTGCTGATCCTGTCCGCCCTGCAGAACGCGATCCTCGAAGAGGTGATCGTCGTCGGCTATCTGCTGCGCAGGCTGGGCCAGTTGGGCTGGACCCCCGGGACCGCGCTGGTCGCCAGCGCGGTGCTGCGCGGCTCGTACCACCTCTACCAGGGCATCGGCGGCTTCCTCGGCAACATGGTCATGGGCGTGGTGTTCGTGTACCTGTACCGCCGCTGGGGGAGGGTCGGCCCGCTGGTCGTCGCGCACTCCCTGCTCGACATCGGCGCGTTCGTCGGCTACGCCCTCCTCGCGGGCAAGGTCGGCTGGCTGCCGACGGCCTGAGGACCGAGCGAGCCGGTGGCGCGGGCAGGCTTCTCTCCCGGTCTGCGGTGCGGGCGGCCCGGGCAACGTCTACCGCCCCGCGGCGCCGGCGGCCTCCCTCCCGCGAACTCCGCCGGCCGGCGGCGCCGCGTGCGCTCAGGCGTGCAGCTCGCCCTCGATGACCGTGACCGCGCGGCCGGTGAGCAGGGTGCGGTCGCCGCGCAGGCCGGTGCGGACCAGGCCGGTACGGCGCGAGGCCTGCAGCCCGGTGAGGTCCTCCCGGCCGAGGCGCGCCGACCAGTGCGGGGCGAGCGCGGTGTGGGCGCTGCCGGTGATCGGGTCCTCGTCGATGCCGACGTTCGGGAAGAAGCAGCGGGAGACGAAGTCGTAGCCGCGGGAGGCGTCGTCGGCCCGGGCGGTCGCGATGATGCCGCGCGAGGAGTACGCGCCGAGGGCCTTGTGGTCCGGTGCGAGGCCGAGGACCGTCTTCTCGTCGGCCAGCTCCACCAGCAGGTCGCCGACGTTCGGACCGGTGTCGAAGGCCGCGACCGGCTGCGCGCCGAGCGCCTCGGCGGCCCCGGCCGGGACCTCGGCCGGGGTGAGCGGGGCCGTCGGGAAATCGAGTGTGATCGAGCCGTCCCCGGTGGGCGTGGCGCTGAGCACGCCGCTGCGGGTGGCGAACCGCACCGGGCCCGGGTGGGCGCCGGTGGCGTGCAGGACATGGGCCGTGGCGAGCGTGGCGTGCCCGCACATCGCCACCTCGGCGACGGGCGTGAACCAGCGCAGTGCCCAGTCCGCCTCGCCGCCCCCGGGCAGCCGGTGGGCGAACGCCGTCTCGGCGTGGTTGACCTCCATGGCGACGTTCTGGAGCCAGTCGTCGTCCGGGAAGACGTCGTCCAGGAGCAGAACTCCGGCCGGGTTGCCGGCGAAGGGGCGGTCGGTGAAGGCGTCCACGATTCGAATGCGCATGGCGCCGACGCTAGCGACTGCGCCGGGCGCCGGCCCAAGGCCAATTCACGAGTCCTGGCACGTTTCCTTCCCGCACACCGGCGGCACCCACCCGCGCCACGGGGCGAGTCGGGCGAGGAAACCGGCGGGCTCTCTCGCGGGCGACCGCTCCGGCCACGGCGTGTCAGCGACGGCGGCGGGCGTTGAGCCGGGCGGCCTGGCGTGTCAGGTGGTCGCGCTCGGCGAGGTTGGGTGCCTGGAGAGCGGCCTCGGCGTACAGCCGTGCCGCCGTCGCCAGGTCGCCGTCGCGCTCGTGGAGGTACGCCGCCACCGCGGCGTGGCGGGGCAGGGAGTCGTCCAGCGCCGCGAGTGCCGCCAGGCCGGCGCGGGGTCCGTCGGCCTCGCCGACCGCCACCGCGCGGTTGAGCCGGACGACGGGGTTGTCGGTCAGGCGCGTGAGCTCGTCGTACCACTCGACGATCTGCACCCAGTCGGTCTCCTCGGCGGTGGGCGCGTCGGCGTGGAGGGCCGCGATGGCGGCCTGGGCCTGGAACTCGCCCAGCCGGTCGTGCGCGAGGGCCGCCTGGAGGATCGCGACGCCCTCGGCGATCGAGCCGGTGTCCCACCGGCCGCGGTCCTGCTCGGCGAGCGGTACCAGGCTGCCGTCGGGCGCCGTCCGGGCGGTGCGCCGGGCGTGGTGGAGCAGCATGAGGGCGAGCAGCCCCGCCGCCTCGGGGTGGTCGACCCGGGCCGCGAGCTGCCGGGTGAGCCGGATGGCCTCGGTGGCGAGGTCGACGTCGCCGGAGTAGCCCTCGTTGAAGACCAGGTAGAGGACACGCAGCACGGTGGCGACGTCGCCGGGCTGGTCGAACCGCACGCCGGAGACCGTGCGCTTGGCCCGGCTGATGCGCTGCGCCATGGTTGCCTCGGGTACGAGGTAGGCCTGGGCGATCTGGCGGGTGGTCAGCCCGCCGACGGCGCGCAGCGTGAGCGCGACCGCGGACGACGGCGTGAGCGACGGGTGGGCGCACAGGAAGTAGAGCTGGAGCGTGTCGTCCACCGCGGGCGTGGGCCCGTGCGTCGGCTCCTCGTCGACGAGGTCCTCACGCCGACGGCGGGCGGCATCCGCCCGCCTCGCGTCGAGGAACCGGCGCCAGGCCACGGTGACCAGCCAGCCCTTCGGGTCCCGCGGCGGGTCGTCCGGCCAGACGCGGATCGCCTCGACCAGCGCGTCCTGCAGGGCGTCCTCGGCCGCCGCGAAGTCGGCTCCGCGGCGGACGAGGATGGCGAGCACGCTCGGCGTGAGGCTCCTGAGCAGGACCTCGTTCACAGATGAGGGCACTCCGTGACGGTGGGCGGCGCGGCCAGGAACGGGCGCACCTCCAGCCACTCGTGGATCGGCTTCCCGCCCGCTCCAGGGGCGGCCGACAGTTCCCCGGCCAGTTCGACGGCGCGCTCGTAGCTGTCGACGTCGATCACCATCCAGCCGGCGATGAGGTCCTTGGTCTCGGCGAACGGGCCGTCGGTGACCGGTGGACGCCCCTCACCGTCGTACCGGACCCACGCCCCCTCGGGGGCGAGCGCCTGACCGCCGACGAACTCGCCGGTCTTTTCGAGCCGGGCCGCGAAGTCGTCCATGTACTGCACGTGCGCCGAGATCTCCTCCGGCGTCCACTGGTCCATCGGCACGTCGTTGACCGGAGCCGGGGCGCCGCGGTAGTGCTTGAGCAGCAGGTACTTGGCCATCGTTGTTCTCCTCGCTGGTGCAACCATTGTGGTCGCGTTCACTGCGGGGACGGAGCCAGTCACAGGTTCTCGACATCGCCATCCGACTTTTTTTGCCGTGCCGGCGGTCAGGCCGGGTATCTGCTCGACCAAGGTTCGCCGTGCGCACCCCGCCGAGCCGGGTGGCCCTCCGTCACATGGGGAGCGAGAGCAGCCGTATCGGCCCCGAGGGCCAGCGGGCGTCGTCACGCAGAGGGGTCACCATGGTCCGCAGCGGCATGGTCACCAGGCGGCCTTCGGGTTGTTCGACGCATACGTCCTGGTCGAGCGGGTGCCATCCGAGGCGCTGGTAGAGCGGAACGAGGGGAGGCCGGCAGAACAGGAGTGCGTGCTCGGGCCCCATCGTGCGGGCGTGCTCCAGGGCGGCTGTGACGACGAGCCGGGCCAGGCCCTGGCCTTGCATGCCGGGTGCGACGGCCACCCCGCCGACGCCGACCACCTCTGTCTCGGTGTCGCCGATCGCGACAGGCAGTCGCAGCAGGCCGGCGTGTGCCACGAGCCGGTCTTCGTGTCTGATGCCGAAGTGTTCTTCCTTCGGCAGCCAGGTCAGACCGGTCGAGGCGACACCGAAGGGATCGTCGCCCTTCCCGAGGATCTCTTCCTGGTCCGCCTTCGTGTACTGGGGGAGCCGCACCACAGCCGGTGCCGCAGAGGATCGCTTCTCAGACATTCCCCCATGATCGCCTGCCGCACCGCCTCGACCGCCGCCGGGCCACCCGGCCGAAGGGCGGCGTCGGCGTGTGCCCGGTCGCCGCCAGCTCGGCACCGTCCCCGGGCCAACCCCTGTCCCGTCTCATCGGAGTTGGTCGTTTTCAGGTCAGCAGCTTGCTTCGATGGGCAGGATCGACGCCATGTCGATGGATGTGCTGGTGGTCCGAGCCCGTGGGCTCTGGGCGGACCTGGCCCAGGTGCCGGTGTCGTTCGCCCCGCCGGGCGGTGTGAACGTGGTGGTCTCCCCGCGGTCCGGGCTGTGCCCGGTGGGCTGGGTCGGAGTGGTGGCGCTGGGCGGATCGGCGATCGTGACCGCGCCGAGTGACAGTGCCGCCGTGATCGTTCGTGACGCACTCGGGAGACTGCCGGTCGAGGCCGTCGTGGACAGCGCTTTGGTCCGGGAAGCCCTTCCGGTGGCCCGGGTGCTCGGGCCGGCGGCGCTGTCCTATGTGTCTCCAGCCGGTTTCCGGCCGGTGGAGGCCGGCGCGCTGACGGTGGAGCGACTGTCAGCCGCTCACCCGGATGTGCGGATCCTGGAGCGGGTGGCTGGTCATGAGGACGCCGGTGAGGCTGCCCTGGACGAGATCACGTCGCCCGCGTTCGTGGTGCGCGAGCATGGCCAGGTGATCGCTGCTGCCGGATATCGGACCTGGCCGAGGCGGACGGCCCATGTCGGCGTCCTCACCGCGCCGGAAGCGCGAGGGCGAGGGCTGGCACGAGTGACGGGCTCGGCTGCGGTCGCTCATGCCCTTGCGGCCGGCCTGCTGCCGCAGTGGCGCGCGCGCCCTCCCGCCTCCCGGCGCGTTGCGGCCGCGTTGGGCTTCCAGGAACTGGGCTCCCAACTCAGCATCGAGATCGCTTGAGAGGGGCGGTGCCGTGGGGCTGTCCAGCACCCCCAGCACCCCAGCTGTGCGACCAGGTTCGCCGATGATCTGTCTCAGCGGACTTTGACGAGTCCCAGGACGAGCGGTCAGGTCCGGCCGGCACCGAACAGTGGGTCGAGCGGCTCACCCTCGTATCCGAGGACGCGGCAGGCCTTCGCGACCGGCCCCCGGGAAAGCTCGGCGAGCCGGGCGAGGGCCGCCGTCCCGGACGGTAGCGCGCCCGGATCGAGGCCGAGGGCCCGGGCCGCGCGGTCGCGCCGCTCGTCGAGGTCGGGTAGGTCCTCCCGGTATTCGTCGGCGACGGCCCGCAGTTGCCCGGCTGTCCGTCCGGGAGCCTCCCGCCACCACGGTGCCACAAGGCACAGCCGCACCAGCTCGGGCAGTCCGAGGGCGAGCAGCCCGGCCTCGCCGTCGAGGCTCACGTACACCACCGGGCGTTCCTCACCGCCCTCGCCGACGAAGCAGAAGGCGTCTCCTGTACTCGCCCGCGCGAACTGCTCCAGCTTGGCCCCGGAGGCGAGACGGACGCCGTGCTCCAGCTCGTGATCGGCCGGGCTCGTCGCGTCGAGGTCCGCGGCCCGGGCGAAGAACGAGACGACCTCCTCATGGCCGGCCAGGAGGGGCAGCAACGCGCCGGGACGATCCGGGTCGCCGATACCGTCGGCATTCGCAGTCGATCTGCTCACCCCGCAACCGTAAACCAGGGCCCCGGCACCGGCCACCATCCCGGAAGGGCCTTGGCATGCGATCTGTTCCGATATATCGTTGAGTCATCGCGAACGATACGCGATGCAGACGTGACAGATCATCGATGGAATGGAGTGATCGTGATGCGCAGCCACGGATTCGAGCGTGGACATCGGCACGAGGGGCACGGCCCGCGCGACATGGCCGGCATGGGTGGATTCGACGGGCGGAGGGCCGCCTTCGGGCCCTTCGGGCCGGGTGGTCCGGGGTTCGGTCCCGGCGGGCCCGGTTTCGGACCCGGCCCCTGGGGCCCCCGGGGACGCGGCGGCCCGAGGGGGCGGGCGCGGCGCGGTGACGTGCGGGCCTCGATCCTGGCCCTGCTCAGGGACCGCCCCATGCACGGCTACGAAATGATCCAGGAGATCGCCGAACGCAGCGGCGGCGCCTGGAAGCCCAGCCCCGGCTCGGTCTACCCCACGCTCCAGCTGCTGGAGGACGAGGGCCTGATCGCCAGCGAGAGCGAGGGCGGCAAGAAGCTGTTCGCCCTCACCGAGGACGGGCGTGTCGTGGCCGAGGGGGGCCCGGACGCCCCCTGGGAGGAGGCCTCCCGAGGGGTCGACTGGGAGGCGCTCGGCGAGATCCGCCAGGCCGGCTTCGGTCTGATGGAGGCTTTCGGGCAGGTCTGGAAGACCGGTAGCCAGGAGCAGCGGGAGAAGGCGCTGGCCGTCATCAACGACGCCCGGAAGAAGCTGTATCTGATCCTCGCCGACGAGCACTGAAGGTCGTGTGCCCGCACGCCGGGGCTCAGGCGACGAGGCCGGCCAGCTTGCGCAGCGACTCGTTCAGCGCGGCCGTCGCCGAGTCCTTCAGCCTGCCCGCCATCAGCGACACCGCGGCGCCGGTGAACTCGCCGTCGATACGGACGCTCGTGGCGTCGCCGTCGGGGGTGAGGGTGTAGCGGGTGGCGACCGTCACCGCCATCGGGCCCTTGCCCCGGATGGCGAACACCCGCGCCGGCTCCAGCTCCTCGATGGTCCAGTCGACCTCGGCGGGGAACCCCATCAGCTTCATGTTCTCCTGGAACGTCCCGCCCACGGCCAGTACCTCCGGGCCGCCCTGAGGGAAGCCGGTGTGGGTGGCGTTCCACGCGCCGTACGACGACCAGTCGGTGAGCCGGGCCCACACCTTCTCGGCCGGTGCCTCGATGCGTGCCTCCGCGCTGACTTCGGCCATGCGACCACCCCTTCGGATCGGGCGTAGCGGGCTACGGTGTCGCGGAACGTAGCCGCAAGGGCGCGAACATTCAATACTGATGAACCGTCAGAGAATGTCGCCGCCGACCGCGGATCGGCCGGATCTCCTCCCTGAGGAGGAGATCCCGACCGGCGATGTCCACTCTGTGTGGGACGCAGAAATGGTTCCGTTCGTGGATGACTCGGCCCGTTGAGGCTGATGGGGTGGAGGATGTGCACCCCCGTACAGCCCGCCGGACCGCCCATGACGAGGCGGCTGCGCCCATGGACGACGATGCCGTGCTCGGCGCCGAGCTGGCAGTGGTGGTCGACGGCGCCCGCCGGAGGGCCGTCCGGGACGGCGACCGGCAGATCGACACCGCCCATCTGCTGCACTCCCTGCTGGAACACGACCCCGAGGTGCGTGCCGCCGTCGGCGGCCCGCCGCAGCTCGCCCGGCTGCTGGGCTACCTCGTGCAGCGCAGCATCGGCTACGGACTGCGCTGGCAGGGCAGCGTGGAGGACTCCGGTGCGCTCGCCGTCGTCCCCGCCGAGGCCGTCCGCGGCGCCCGGGACCCCAGGGACACCGCCGGCTGGTCGCCCGCCGCGGCCGCCGCACTGGCCGGCGCCCGCGACCGCGCCCGGCTGCGCGGCGAGCCCCGCGCCCACGGCATCGACCTCCTCGCCACCCTCACCGCGGACCCCGACTCCCGGGCCGTCGAGGTACTGGAGCGCGCCGGCATCCGCGACCTGAACACCCGGCTCGAAGCCGGCGCAGGGGGGTACGGCGGCGGAGGCCCTGCCCGCTGAGGCCCCCGCGCGTCCATCCCCTGAGACAGGTGTCAACGGGGGTGACGCTCATGTCGCCGCCTGTCATCATGTGCCGGTGCACACGTCAGACAGCAGTCAGGGCAGCCGCGGCAAGGGCGTCGGGCTCGGTCTCGCACTCGCCTCGGCGCTCGCCTTCGGCGGGTCCGGAGTGGCCGCGAAGCCGCTGATCGAGGCGGGACTCGACCCGCTCGACGTGGTCTGGCTGCGGGTGGCCGGCGCCGCCCTCGTCATGCTGCCGCTCGCGGTGCGCCACCGCGCGCTGCTGCGCCGCCGTCCCGCGTTGCTCGCCGGGTTCGGACTGCTCGCCGTCGCCGGGGTCCAGGCCTGCTACTTCGCCGCGCTCTCCCGGATCCCGGTGGGTGTGGCGCTGCTCGTCGAGTACCTGGCTCCCGCGCTGGTGCTGGGCTGGGTGCGGTTCGTGCAGCGGCGGCCCGTGACGCGCGCCGCCGCGCTCGGTGTCGTCCTCGCCGCCGGCGGTCTCGCCTGTGTGGTGGAGGTCTGGTCGGGGCTGAGCTTCGACGCTCTCGGACTGCTGCTCGCCCTGGGCGCCGCCTGCTGCCAGGTCGGCTACTTCGTCCTGGCCGACCAGGGCGGCGACGCGGGCGACGAGGCACCGGACCCGCTCGGTGTCATCGCCTACGGCCTGCTCGTCGGCGCCCTCGTCCTGACGGTCGTCGCCCGCCCCTGGAACATGCGCTGGTCGGTGCTCACCGGCTCCGCGCACATGAACGGCACCGCCGTACCGGCCCTCGCCCTGCTCGGCTGGATCGTGCTGATCGCCACCGTCGTCGCGTACGTCACCGGTGTGCTGTCGGTACGGCGGCTGTCCCCGCAGGTCGCCGGTGTCGTCGCCTGCCTGGAAGCGGTCATCGCGACGGTGCTGGCCTGGGTGCTGCTCGGCGAGCACCTGTCGGCGCCGCAGGTCGCCGGCGGTGCGGTCGTCCTGCTCGGCGCGTTCATCGCCCAGTCGTCCGCCCCGGCCGCGGGCTCCGCCGAGCCGGTGGCCGGGGGCGGGGCCGAACGCGAGTTGTCGGCCCGTGGCACGGCCGCATAGAGTGCCGGTCATGCCGTCCTCGCTCGTCCTTCCGCCCCCGGCCGCCTGAGGCGGGCCTCCGGGACACCAGCCCCGCGCGCATGCGCCGGGCCGGACGGTGCTGCCCGCAGATGAAGTCCGCGCGTCCCGCTCCAGCGGGCCGCCCCCGAACTTCCGCACCCCCTGGTGCGTTTCTGCGGAGAGATCCCTTGACGACGTCGAACCCTGCCACTGGCCTGTCCGTCGGGCGTGGCCTGCTCTACCTGATCATCACCGGTGCCGCCTGGGGCACGGCCGGTGCCGCCGCCTCCCTGGTCTACCGGACCAGCGACATGGGCGCCTGGGGACTGTCCTTCTGGCGCTGCGCGCTCGGCCTGGTCCTGCTGCTCGCCGGACGCGGACTGCGCCCGCGGGTCCGTCCGGTCACCACGGAACCCCTGCTCCGCAGGGCCGGCAGGGTCCTCGCCACGGGCGTCGGTCTGGCCGTGTTCCAGACCGCCTACTTCGCCGCCGTGGAGTCGACCGGGCTGGCCGTGGCCACCGTCGTCACCCTCGGCGCGGGGCCCGTGCTCATCGCACTCGGCGCCCGGCTGCTGCTCGGGGAACGGCTCGGTGCCGGCGGGGTGCTGGCCGTCGCCGGGGCGCTCGCCGGGCTCGCTGTCCTGGCCTTCGGCGGCCCGGCCGCGGCCGTGCGGCCCGTGGGTGTGCTCCTCGCGCTCGTGTCGGCCGCGGGCTACGGCGCCATGACCCTGCTGACGCGCTGGTGGGGGAGGGGCGGCGGCGCCGACGCCTCCGGCACCACCGTGGGGGCCTTCGCGGTGACCGGTCTGTGCCTGCTGCCGTTCGCGCTGCACGAGGGCCTGCTCCCGCACACCGCCCACCCGGCCCGGCTGCTGTGGCTGGTGGTGTACATCGCCGCCGTGCCCACGGCTCTCGCCTACGCGCTCTACTTCGCCGGGGCGGCCGTCGTACGGTCCGCCACGGTCTCCGTGATCATGCTGCTGGAACCGGTGACCGCGGCCGTGCTCGCCGTCGTCCTGCTCGGCGAGCGGCTCACGGCGGCCACCGCGGCCGGCACCCTGCTCCTGCTCGGCGCGGTCGCGGGCCTCGCGGTGGGCGAGGCCCGCGGGGGCGGCGGACCAGAGTCGGTCCCGGCGTAGGTCCCGTCCGGGCTACCGCGCCTTCAGATAGTCCGGCAGCTCGACGCCGGCCGCCAGGTCGGCGTTGCGCACCGGCGCGTCGTAACCCTTGCGGAGCGGGACGACGCCGGCCCAGTACGGCAGGGCCAGGTCCTCCGGGTCGTCGTTCGCGCCGCCGGTGCGGACCTTGGCCGAGACCTCGTCCAGGTCCAGGCGGATCACCGCGGTGGCGGCCAGTTCCTTCTTGTTCGCGGGCCGGGAGTCGGCGGCGCGGCCCGGTACGACGTGGTCCACCAGCGCGTCCAGTGCCACCCGCCGCTCCTCGGGGTCGGTGACCTGGCGGGCGACGCCGTGCACCACCACGGAGCGGTAGTTGATGGAGTGATGGAAGGCGGAGCGTGCCAGCACCAGCCCGTCCACGTGGGTGACGGTCAGGCACACCGGCAGACCCGGGTCGGTCTCGCCGGTCATCCGCAGCGGGCGGGAGCCGGTGGACCCGTGCACATAGAGCCGTTCGCCGACCCGCCCGTACAGCGTCGGCAGCACCACCGGTGCCCCGTCGCGGACGAAGCCCAGGTGGCACACGTACCCCTCGTCGAGTATCGCGTGCACCAGCTCCTTGTCGTAGGACGCCCGGTCCGCGGAGCGGGTGGGCACGGTGCGGTCGGTCGCGGTGTAGGCGGCGGCCTGGGTTTCCTCGGTCGTCCCCTGCATGGCGGTCCCTCCAAGACGGGCAATGGGCGTGTGGCGAAGTGTATTGCACTAGTGCATAATGTTCTTTGTGCTAGGAGAGTATCCCATCGAAGGGCGCGGCGCAGCGGAGATCGCGGCCAGCGTCGAGCGCGCGGTCGGCGCCGGCGAGCTGCAGCCGGGCCAAACCCTGCCGCCCATGCGGGAGTTGGCGGCTCGGCTCGGTGTGAACGCCAACACCGTCGCGGCGGCCTACCGCACCCTGCGCGAACGCGGAGTGATCGAGACCGCCGGCCGCCGGGGCAGCCGAATCCGGCCCAAGCCCGCCACCACCGGCCGCGAGGAACTGCGCGTGGAGGTCCCCGCCGGAGGCCGCGACCTGGCCACCGGCAACCCCGACCCGGCCCTGCTGCCGCGCCTCGCCCCGGCCCTGGCCGCGGCGGCCGAGGACGGCGACCGGCGGCCCGTTCTCTACGGCGACGACCCGGTCGACCCGCACCTCGTCCGCGTCGCCCGGGCCGAACTCGACGCCGACGGCGTCCCCGACGGCCCGCTGACGGTGACCTCCGGCTCCCTGGACGCCATCGAGCGCGTCCTCGCCGCGCACCTCAAACCGGGCGACGCGGTCGCCGTCGAGGACCCCGGCTGGGGCAGCGTCCTCGACCTGGTCCCCGCCCTGGGGCTGCGCACGGTCCCCGTGGGCGTGGACGACGACGGACCGCGCCCCGACGACCTGCGCCAGGCCCTGGCGTCCGGGGCCCGCGCCCTGATCGTCACCGATCGCGCCCAGAACCCGACCGGCGCCTCGGTGACCGCCACACGCGCGCGTGCCCTGCGCGCGGTCCTGCGCGAGCACCCGCAGACCCTGTTGATCGAGGACGACCACGGCCACGGCATCGTCGACCTCCCGCTGCACCCCCTCGCGGGCACCACCCGCCACTGGGCCGTCGTCCGCTCCGCCTCCAAGGCCTACGGTCCCGACCTGCGGGTGGCCGTCCTCGCCGGCGACCCGGTCACCGTCGACCGCGTACGGGGCCGCCAGCGCCTGGGCCCCGGCTGGGTGAGCCTGCTGCTGCAGCGGACCGTGGCCCGGCTGTGGACCGAGGGCCGGGTGGACCGGACGGCGGTGGCGAAGGCGTACGGGGCCCGGCGGGACGCGCTCGTCGAGGCACTGGCGGAGCGCGGGGTTGCCTCACACGGGCGGAGCGGCATGAACGTGTGGGTTCCGGTCCCCGACGAGACGGGCGCGGTGGCCCGTCTCCTCCAGCGGGGCTGGGGGGTCGCCCCGGGTGCCCGATTCCGCCTGAACAGCGGCCCGGCGATCCGGATCACGATCTCGACGCTCACCGAGAACGACATCGGCCCCTTGGCGGAGGCGGTGGCAGCGGCGGTGCGCCCCTCTCCGGCCCGTGTGTACGGCTAGGGGAACCGTGCACGGCCGCCGGCGGTCTCTGTCGGGGGAGGGGTTGCCACATGGATGCCAACACTGTCACCGCCGTCTGCGCGACTGTCATCGCCACCGCCTCGTTCGGTGTGTCGATCCAGCAGGGCCGTGTCACCCGGCAGCACAACCGTCACTCCGTCGCCCCCGTCCTGGAGATCTGGACACAGCGGCGTCTGGGCGGCCAGACCGGCATCAGCCTGGCCAACCACGGTCTGGGGCCCGCGTTCGTCACCCGCTCGGACGTATGGCTCGACGGCGTCCACCTCGGAAGCTGGGGCGGAGAGGCGCTGGAGACCATCCGCAGTGCCGTCCGCGAGCGTCCGTCGGGTATGGGCATGACGCGACGCCCCTGGGCGGTGCCGGCGGGTACCTCACGCTTCCTGCTGCACGTCGAGAGGTACGACTCCCAGCGACACGAAGACCTGTGGCACCTGGTCAGACACCGGCTCGCTCTTGAGATCACCTACGAGTCGATCTACGGCGACAGCTACCGGATCTCGCGCCTGCCCGACGGCGATTCCCCGCCCTCGTGAAGCAGCGGGGCGTCAGGCGCCCTTCTTGGCCCGCACCTGGGTGAGCGCGGCCCCCGCGAGAACGATGACCGCTCCCGCCGGCGTCGTCCACCGCAGCGACTCCCCGAGAAGGACGACGCCCGCACCCGTCGCGATGACCGGAATGAAGTACGTGACCATCTGCGCGGTCGTCGGCCCGACCTCGGCGACCAGCCCGTACTGGATGAGAACCGCCAGCCCGGTGCCCAGCGCACCCAGCGCGGCGATGGCCAGCAGCGGAACGAGCGAGAAGTGCGCGGGGAAGCCGGTGAACAGCGGTGTCACAACGGCCAGTTGGAGCGTTGCGAGCATCAGCTGCGCCCCCGTCATCGACAGATGGGAGTTACCCGTCCCCGCCAGCGTCCGCCGGACGTAGATCCAGCCCACCGGGTAGCTCAGCGACGCCAGCAGGGCCATGGCCGTACCCGTGGCGTCCAGCCCGTGGAAGCCCTGCCACACCCCCAGCACCGTCAGAACGCCCAGGAACCCCAGTCCGAGTCCGGCCACGCGGACCCGGGTCGGCCGGTCCTCGGAGAGGGCGACCAGCGACAGGGCCATCCCCCACAGGGGCGACGTCGCGTTGCAGATACCGGCCAGCGTGGACGGAATCGTCAGCTCCGAGTAGGCGAAGAGGGAGAACGGCAGGGCGTTCAGCAAGAACGCGGCGACCGCCAGGTGACCCCACAGCCGGGCCCCGCGCGGCAGCCGCTCCCGCTTGGCCGCCATCGCCGCCGCCAGTACCGCCGTCCCGAACACGAGACGCCCGAGGGTGACCTGGAAGGGCGCGTACCCCTCCGTGCCCACCTTGATCAACAGAAAGCTGAAGCCCCAGATCAGGGACAGTGCGCCGAAGCGCAGCCGCCAGTCGAGGCGGGCGCGGGGGCGGGCGGGGGCCGGGGACTGGGTGCGGGTGGTGGTGACCGTGCTCATGACCTCAACGATGCTGTAGGCAACCTCGTAGCACAATCGAGTTTTCTCACCGGGTATCTCTTAGAATCACTTACATGTTGAATCTGGAGCGCCTGCGCACCCTCGACGCCCTCGCCCGGCACGGCTCGGTCAGCGCGGCGGCGGACGCGCTGCACGTCACGACGTCCGCCGTCTCCCAGCAGCTGGGCAAGCTGGAGCGGGAGATCGGCCAGCAGCTCCTCGCCAAGAACGGCAGGGGCGTGCGGCTCACGGACGCCGGCCGGCTGCTGTCGGAACACGCGGCGCGCATCCTGTCGCAGGTCGAACTGGCCGAGTCCGACCTGGAGGCGCACCGCGGGCAGGTCGTCGGCGAGCTACGGCTGTCGGCGTTCCCGACCGCCGCCCGCGGGCTCTTCCCGGCCGCGCTCGGCGCGCTGCGGGCCGAGCATCCCGGGCTGCGCGTGCGCTCCAGCGAGCTGGAACCGGAGCCGGGCATCGCGGGCGTCGTCCGTGGCGATCTGGACCTCGCGGTGGTCCTGGACTGGTACAACAAGCCGATGCCGGTGCCCGACGGCCTGGTCAAGGCGCCCCTGCTGGACGACCCTGCGGATGTCGCCATGCCGCTCGGGCACCGGCTCGCCGACCGGGACGAGGTGGACCTCGCCGAGTTCGCCGAGGACGAGTGGATCACCTGGGGCGAGGGCCAGTTCTGCCACGAGTGGCTGATGTTCACGCTGCGGTCCAAGGGCATCGAACCGATCGTCGGCCACCGCGCCGGCGAGACCCACACCCAACTCAGCCTGGTCGCTTCCGGGTTGGGTGTGTGCATCGCGCCGCTGCTGGGCCGTCACCCGGTCCCGGAGGGCGTGGTCCTGGTGCCGCTCAGGCAGCGGGTGCGACGGCATGTGTACGTGGTCTGGCGGGCGGACGCCGACCGCCGCCCCTCGATCCGGGCGGCGGTCGGTGCCCTGCGCACCGCAGCGCGGAGTCTGGGCTGAGTCCCGGGTCCAGCGGAAGGACCCTACGCGCCGCCCAGCTTCCGGAAGTCCCAGGAGACGATCTTCTCCGGGGTCAGCCGGGCCCAGGCGTGCCGGCCGTCGTGCGGCATCTCGTCCAGGCCGAAGTTCTTCCGCGCGAACAGCGTCTCGGCCGTGTCGAGTTCGGCGCACAGCTCCCCGGTGCGCGGCACCTCGCCCACGAACTCCACCCGGCCGGACAGCTCGACGCCGCGCAACTGGTCGTACTCCTCGCCCGAGTCGATCACGACGGCCACCCGCGGATCGCGGCGCAGCTGTGCCCAGCGCCGGCTGCGCACCACCGAGTACAGCCACAGCGAGGTGCCGTCCCAGGCGAACCAGAGCGCGCTGACATGCGGTGTGCCGTCCGCCGAGACGGTCGCGACCCGGCAGGTGCGCTGACTGGTCAGGAACGCGTCCAGCTCGCCGGGCGTCATCATGATCTTCCGGCCCCGGCGCTGCTGAATGACGGTCATGCGGCCCCCTCTTCTCCCACGTCGTGCCAGAGAACTATCGTGTCCTGGAGATCCTCTGACAACACGTCAGAAAAGAGAACGGGTCGTCTGCAAAAGGGGCGTGCCATGCCGGCGCACGAACAGCTCAGCGAACTCCTCGACCCCGTGCACACCGTCCTGCTCACCGTGGAGTGCCAGCAGGGCGTCGTCGGACCGGACAGCGCGCTGCCGGAACTGGCCCGCGAGGCCCGCTCCTCAGGCGCGCTGCACCGGGTGGCCCGGCTCGTCGCCGCCGCCCACGAGACCGGCGTCCAGGTCGTCCACGCAGTCGCCGAGCGCCGCCCGGACGGCCGGGGCGCGAGCCGCAACGCCCGGCTGTTCCGGGCCGCCGAACGGCTTCCCGTGCAGCAGCTCAGCGGCAGCACGGCGGTGCGCGTCGCGCCGCCCATCGAGGTCGCCGAGGAGGACCTCGTCGTACGCCGGCTGCACGGCCTGTCCCCGATCCACGGCACCGACGTCGACGCCCTGCTGCGCAACCTCGGCTGCCGCACACTGATCGTCACCGGCGTCTCCGCCAACGTGGCGATCCCCAACGCGGTGTTCGACGCGGTCAACCTCGGCTACACCGCCGTCGTCCCGGCCGACGCCATCGCGGGGGTGCCCGCCGACTACACGCACGCGATGATCCGGCACACGCTCGCGCTGGTCGCCACGGTCTCGACCACCGACGAGGTGCTCGGCCACCTCAAGCGGTCACGGAGGTGAGACGCTCAGGCCAGCTTGATCTCGTCGCCGGAGACGGTGATCTTCGCGGCGGGCAGCGGCTGGGTCGCGGGACCCTTCTTCACACTGCCGTCCTCGGCGGAGAAGTGGCTGTTGTGGCACGGGCACACGATCACGCCGTTCGCCACGCTGCCCACGGCACACCCCTGGTGGGTGCACTTGGACGAGAAGGCCTTGAACTGGCCTGCCGCCGGCTGGGTGACCACGACACCCCGGTCCTTGAAGATCTTGCCGCCGCCCTCGGGGATGTCGGAGGTCTTGGCGAGCGCGGTGCCGCCGGCGGAGCCGCCGCCGTTCTGCGCGGCCCCCGTGGAGCCGGTGCCGCCCGTGGTCCCGGTGGAGCCGGTGGTGCCCGTCGTGCCGGCGGAACCGGAGCCGGCCGTGTCCGCCGAGTTGTCGCCCGAACCGCAGGCGGTCAGCGCGGCGGCGAGCCCCGCCGCTCCGGCCGCCGCCACGACGGTACGGCGGGCGGGTCCGGTGGCCGGCTGGGACGATGCGCTGGTCATGTGGCGTTCCTTCCGCGGAGCTTCTCGTGATCCGCCCAGGGGTACGGCGGCGGGGCGCCACCCGTTCAGACGGGCGCCCAGATCCTCGCCGTCCGGGCCTGGGACGGCCGTGAGCCGCGGCTGCCGATCTGCTGCCGGCCCCATCCCGGCACCCACTGCGATCCCAGTAACCTGGGTCGATGCTCAAGGAAGTCACCGCGACCCGCTACATCACGCCGCTGCGTGAGGGGGGCTCGCTGCCGGGGCTCGTCGAGGCAGACGACTTCGGGACCTACGTCATGAAGTTCACCGGCGCCGGACAGGGCCGCAAGACGCTGGTCGCCGAGGTGGTGTGCGGCGAACTCGCCCGCCGCCTCGGATTCCGGATGCCGCGACTGGTCACCGTCCAGCTGGACCCGGTCCTCGGACTCGGCGAACCCGAACCGCAGGTGCAGGACCTGCTCAGGTCCAGCGGCGGCACCAACCTCGGCATGGACTTCCTCTCCGGCGCCCTCGGCTACGACCCGCTCGCCTTCCCGGTGAGCCCCGAGGAGGCCGGCCGGATCGTCTGGTTCGACGCGCTGATCAACAACGTGGACCGCTCCTGGCGCAACCCCAACCTCCTCGTGCACGGCGGAGAGCTGTGGCTCATCGACCACGGCGCGACGATGATCTGGCACCACAACTGGCCCGCCGCCGAGGCCTCCGCGGCCCGCCCCTACGACGCCGGTGACCACGCCCTCGCCCGCTTCGCCCCGGACGTCACCGCCGCCGCGGCTCAGCTGGCGCCCCGGGTCACCGAGGACCTCCTGGCCGAGGTCACCGCCGAGATCCCCGACGCCTGGCTCGCCGGCGAACCGGGCTTCGACACCCCGGACGAGCTGCGGCGGGCCTACGCGCGACCCCTGCTCGCGCGGGCCGAAGCCGTCCACGAACGCATCACCGGCATCGAGGGGACCAAGTGAGCGAGACCCACATCCACATGGCCGGCCATGTCACCGAGCGGCACATCACCCGGGCGGGCCAGGGCGGCGACCGGGACGTGTTCGAGTACGCGCTGCTGCGGGTCGTACCGCGCGTGGAGCGCGGCGAGTGCATCAACGCGGGTGTGGTCGTCTACAGCCGTGCGCGGGGCTACGTCGGCGCCCGTACCCATCTCGACGAGGCCCGGCTGCTCGCCCTCGACCCGCGGGCCGACGTGGCCGGGATCCGGGCCGCGCTCGACGCGGTCGAGCGGCACTGCGCGGGCGGCGAGGAGGCGGGGCAGGCGGCCCGGGACGACGCCGGGCGGCGCTTCCGCTGGCTGATCGCGCCCCGTTCCACCGTCGTCCAGCCCGGCCCCGTGCACACGGGGCTCACCACCGACCCGGCCGCCGAGTCGGAGCGCTTGCTGGACCTCCTGGTGAGGTAATGGATCACAACGGCCGGGTGGGCCGTTGACACCGGGTGCCAGGGCTTCTAGCGTCACCTGTACTGAAGGTACTAAGCGGTCGCTCACCGCACCATGAGGTCCCCCGAAGGGCCTGACAGGTTCTCTCAAGGGCGAGGAGAAGCAGCAATGTCCACCACTGAACAGCGGGTCGCGGTAGTCACCGGCGCGGCGCGCGGCATCGGCGCCGCCACCGCCGTACGACTGGCCGCCGAGGGCCGCGCCGTCGCCGTGATCGACCTCGACGAAGCCGCCTGCAAGGACACCGTCGAGAAGATCACCGCGGCCGGTGGCAAGGCCATCGCGGTCGGCGCCGACGTCTCCGACGAGGCACAGGTCGAGGCGGCCGTGGCCCGGATCGTCGAGGAGCTCGGCGCGCCGACGATCCTGGTCAACAACGCGGGCGTACTCCGCGACAACCTGCTGTTCAAGATGAGCGTCTCCGACTGGGACACCGTCATGAACGTCCACCTGCGCGGCTCCTTCCTGATGACCAAGGCCGTGCAGAAGCACATGGTCGACGCGGGCTTCGGCCGGATCGTCAACCTCTCCTCCTCCTCGGCGCTCGGCAACCGCGGCCAGGTCAACTACTCCGCCGCCAAGGCGGGCCTGCAGGGCTTCACCAAGACCCTCGCCATCGAGCTGGGCAAGTTCGGCATCACCGCCAACGCCGTCGCCCCGGGCTTCATCGCCACCGAGATGACCAAGGCCACCGCCGACCGCGTCAAGATGGACTTCGAGGACTTCAAGAAGGCCGCCGCCACGCAGATCCCGGTGCAGCGCGTCGGTGAGCCCGAGGACATCGCCAACGCCATCGCCTTCTTCACCGGCGAGGCCGCCGGCTTCGTCTCCGGCCAGGTGCTGTACGTCGCCGGCGGACCGCTCAACTAAGGGACACGGGTACATGACTTCCGCTGAACCGCCCGCGCTGTCGGGCAAGGTCGCCCTGGTCACGGGCGCCAGCCGCGGCATCGGCTACGGCGTCGCCGAGGCCCTCGTCGCCCGCGGCGACCGCGTGTGCATCACCGGCCGGGGCGAGGACGCCCTGAAGGAGGCCGCCGAGAGGCTCGGCTCGGACCGGGTCATCGCCGTCGCGGGCAAGGCACACGACCTCGACCACCAGGCCGAGGCCGTCGAGCGCACCATGGAGGCCTTCGGCCGCCTGGACTTCCTGGTCAACAACGCGGGCACCAACCCGGTCTTCGGCCCCCTCGCGGACCTCGACCTGGACGTGGCCCGCAAGGTCTTCGAGACCAACGTGATCTCCGCGCTCGGCTTCGCCCAGAAGACCTGGCACGCCTGGCAGAAGGACAACGGCGGCGCGATCGTCAACATCGCGTCGATCGCGGGCCTCGCGCCCTCGCCGTTCATCGGCGCCTACGGTGTCAGCAAGGCCGCGATGATCAACCTGACCCAGCAGCTGGCGCACGAGTTCGCGCCCAGGGTGCGGGTCAACGCGATCGCCCCGGCCGTGGTCAAGACCAAGTTCGCGCAGGCCCTGTACGAGAACCGCGAGGAGGAGGCGGCCGCCGCCTACCCGCTCGGCCGGCTCGGCGTGCCCTCCGACATCGGCGGCGCCGCGGCCTTCCTCACTTCCGGGCAGTCCGACTGGATCACCGGTCAGACGCTCGTCGTGGACGGCGGCATCTTCCTGAACGCCGGAGTGTGAGCGACCTCCCGGGCGTCGATTTTCGGACAGATCGGCGCCCGGGAGGGCCCAGGGAGTCCGCACAGCGGACTGACAACGTCGTCATGACGAAGTCGATCAAGAAGCCCCGTTTCAGGGGCGGTTCAGAGGACCGAACGCTGCGGTATGGTCTGCCGACCCTTGGTATGGCAGATCGAGGAGCGTGCGCGTGTTCAACCGGAACCGATTCCTGCGGAGAGTCGCGGCGATCGCGTCCATATCCCTGGTGGCCGGCTGCAGCCTGCTGTCCGGCGGTGACGGCGGCGGCAAGGGGCCGATCGTCGTGGGCACCACCAGCGCCCCCAGCACGCTGGACCCCGCCGGTGCCTATGACGGCTCCTGGGAGCTGTACCGGAACATCTTCCAGACACTGCTCGCCTACCCCAACGGTGCCACGACCCCCCAGCCCGACGCCGCCCAGCGCTGCTCCTTCACGGACTCCTCCAGCCGCACCTACAGCTGCACGCTGCGCGCGGGCATGAAGTTCGCCGACGGCGACCCGCTGAACGCCCGGGCCGTCAAGTACTCCATCGACCGCATCCGCACCATCGCCGCTCCCAGCGGCCCCTCCGGACTGCTCGGCAGCCTGGACCGGGTGGAGGCGCTCGGCGACCGCGAGATCGTCTTCCACCTCAACCAGCCCGACGCCACCTTCCCCTTCGTGCTGGCCACCCCCGCCATGTCGATCGTCGACCCGGACGACTACCCGGCGCGCTCCCTGCGCAAGGACGACAAGGTGTACGGCTCCGGACCGTACGAGCTCCAGTCGTACGAGGACGACCAGCAGGCCGTCCTGGTCCGCAACGGCAACTACCAGGGCTTCGCCAAGCGGCAGAACGACGCGGTGACCATCCGCTACTTCCAGGACTCGGCCGGCATGGTCAAGGCGCTGCGCGACAAGCAGATCGACGTGACCTACCGCGGTCTCGCCGCCGACGACATCCTCGCCCTCCAGCAGCACGCCGACACCGACCTCCAGCTGGTCGACGGCGCCGGCACCGACATCAGCTACCTGGTGTTCAACCCCAGGGACCCCTGGGCCAAGGAGCCCGCCGTACGCAAGGCCGTCGCCCAGATCGTCGACCGGGGCGCCATCGCGCACAAGGTCTACAAGGACACGGTCGACCCGCTGTACTCGATGGTCCCCAAGGGCCTGACCGGACACGCCACCGGCTTCTTCGACGACTACGGCGACCCGAGCGTCCCCAAGGCCCGCAAGATCCTCTCCGACGCGGGCATCCACCAGCGCGTCCCGCTCACCCTCTGGTACACCACCGACCGCTACGGCTCCGAGACGGCACTGATGTTCCAGGAGCTGAAGCGGCAGCTGGAGGCTTCCGGGCTGTTCACCATCACGCTCAAGAGCCGCCCCTGGAAGACCTACGTGGTCGGCTACCAGAAGGGCGACTACCCCGTGTTCGGCCGCGGCTGGTTCCCGGACTTCCCCGACGCGGACGACTTCATCGCCCCGTTCGTCGGCGAGCACAACGCGCTCGGTACGCCCTACCCGTCCAAGGAGATCACCGGCCGGTTGCTGCCCCACTCGCGTGCGGAGAGCGACCGTGCCCAGACGGTCAAGGACATGGAGCAGGCCCAGCAGCTCCTGGTGAACGACGCCCGGCTGATCCCGCTGTGGCAGGGGAGGCAGTTCGTCGCCGCGAGCGACGACATCTCCGGTGGCGAGCAGGCCCTCGACCCGTCGACGATCATGATGATGTGGACACTGCACCGCAAGACCAGCTGGTGAGCACGGGGCACGGCCCTCGCGGCACCGATTGTCGGTGGTCGCCTGTAGGTTCTGAGAACGGAAGTGACCGCACGCCGTAATTGATCGACATCGTGAGGACGTTGACGTGACCGATATCGCCATGCTGCCCGAGTCCTGGCGCGGGGTTCTGGGCGACGAGCTGCAGCAGCCCTACTTCAAGGAGCTGACCGAGTTCGTCGAGGAGGAGCGGGCGAAGGGCCCCGTGTATCCGCCGCGCGAGGAGGTCTTCGCCGCGCTGGACGCGACGCCGTACGAGCAGGTCAAGGTCCTCGTCCTCGGTCAGGACCCTTATCACGGCGAGGGCCAGGGCCACGGCCTGTGCTTCTCGGTCCGCCCCGGGGTGAAGACCCCGCCCTCGCTCCGCAACATCTACAAGGAGATGCAGGAGGAGCTGGGCCTGCCGGTCCCGGACAACGGCTATCTGATGCCGTGGGCCCGACAGGGCGTCCTGCTGCTCAACGCGGTCCTCACGGTCCGGGGCGGGGAGGCGAACTCGCACAAGGGCAAGGGCTGGGAGAAGTTCACCGACGCCGTCATCCGCGCGGTGGCCTCCCGCCCCGACCCGGCGGTCTTCGTCCTGTGGGGGAACTACGCGCAGAAGAAGCTGCCGCTGATCGACGAGACCCGGCATGTGGTGGTCAAGGGCGCGCACCCCTCACCGCTGTCCGCGAAGAAGTTCTTCGGCTCCCGCCCGTTCACCCAGATCAACGAGGCGATCGCCGCGCAGGGGCATGAGCCGATCGACTGGCGCATCCCGAACCTGGCGTGAGGCCCGGGCGCGACCAGCCGTACGGGCCCGCAGGCCACCGGCGACCCCCGGCGCAACGGCGCCGCCTGACCCGCAAAACCCGCGGAGCCGGTTAGCGTCGGAGCCGACAACCGACGACGGCCCGGAGGACGCGGTGACGGAGCGGCAGGAGCAGGCGGCACTGGATCCCATGCTGACGCGGATCGGGCAGGTCGTGATGCTCCACCACGGCGGCGACCGCGAGGAGGCCCGCAGCCGTTTCCTGGACCTGTGGGCGGAGATCGGCGAGTCCGGCGAGCCGCTGCACCGCTGCACCCTCGCCCACTACCTCGCGGACACCCAGGACGACCCCGAGGACGAACTCGCCTGGGATCTCAGGGCGTTGTCGGCGGCGGAGGAACTGGACTCCGGCACCGGCGGCGGCCCGGCGAGCGTCCGGGGTTTCTTTCCCTCCCTGCACCTCAATCTGGCCGCCGACTACGTCAAGCTGGGTCGCGCGGAGGCCGCCCGCAGCCATCTGTGCCGCGCCCGTGAGGCTGCGGACACGCTGGCCGACGACGGCTACGGCGAGGGGGTGCGGGCCGCGATCGACCGCCTGGGGCTGCGGCTGGGCTACTAGGGCCGGCCCCGGCCGTACCCCCGCGCCCCTTGAGCGGTCCTGCCCGACCGGCTGTCAGTGGCCGTACGTCTGGTCGCAGATCAGCGACTCCGGGCTGTCGGCGCGCCAGCCGCCGTACCTCCTGCCGAGGGCGCACACGTCCGGGGTCTCGGGGACGGAGGTCGGCAGGTTGGGGCCGGCCCTGTGCGAGCGCCGGTGATGCTCGGGGCGGGGGCGCCGGTGCGGGGGAGGAGGAGAGACGACCGCGGGCCGGTGCGGCGCGGGGGGTCCCTCGGCCCGGTGCTGCGGCGTCGCCGGTCCCGGGCGCTTGGGATGGTGGGACGGGCCGGTCATCTCCAGTGCCTCCCGGGCCGGTGCCTGCACCACACGGGGCTCCGCGCTGCCGGCCGGCCGGGGCGCCGTCGGCAGCGAGAGCGCCGTGTCGCGGGGCGGCGCGGGTGTCGCCGGGCCCTGTACCGTCACACAGCCGGAGAGGGCCGAGACGGCCACGGTGGCCAGGAGCACTGCGGTGGTCGTCGTTCGATGCACCCGCGCAACTCTGCTGGTTCGGCCCCCGGCTTGGCAGCAGGGAGCCGATGCCGATGCCCCCGCACGGGTGATCTCGTGCCCCCTGCGGGGGATTCCGGTGTACCGAAGGTGACGTTCAGTCGCCGGTGGCGCCGTCGATCCGCTCACGGACCAGATCGGCGTGGCCGTTGTGCCGGGCGTACTCCTCGATCATGTGCGTGTAGATCCAGCGCAGGCTGAACGGGTCCTCGGTGAACCTGCTCTTTCCCTTGGACAGGTCGTCGAGCCCGAAACCGGCCGCGTTCCGCCGGGCGATGTCGATCTCCGCCTGCCATGTCGTGTACGCCTCCTGCCAGGTGTCGGTCTCGGTGAGATGGAACTCGCCGTCCCGGTCTTCGTCGCTGTAGTAGATCGGGCCGGGGTCGTCGCCCACCAGCACCTTGCGGAACCAGCCCCGTTCCACCTCCGCCATGTGCCGCACCAGCCCCATGAGGGACAGCCCGGAGGGCGGCACGGACGCCGTCCGCAACTGTTCGTCGCTCAGTCCCTCGCACTTCCAGGCCAGGGTCCGGCGGTGGTAGTCCAGCCAGCCCTCCAGCATCTCGCGTTCACCGGCGTTCAGGGCGGGCTCTCGGCGTTCGGTCGTCATGCCCGCATCTTCACGCAAGATCATCCGGCTTCACCAGGCATTTACCGGCCCAGCAGCCCCCCGAGCAGTTCCCGCAGGCCGCTGCGGATCTCCTCCAGGCCCGGCACCTGTGCGCTGAACGAACCCGCCACGCACGAGAACATCAGTCCGTCCGCCCAGGCGACCAGGGACAGCACGTGCCGGGACGGGTCGGGCGAGCCCGCGGCGGTGAGCAGCCCGGCCAGCTGTTCCTTGAAGACGGCACCGGTCCGGTCGTAGAAGGCACGCAGTTCGGGGCGGCGGGTGGCCTCCAGGGCGAGTTCGTAGCGGGCGATCAGCAGCTCGCGCCCCTGGGTCAGGGAACGGTGCACGGCGAGGGCCAGTCCGTCGGCCAGCGCGTCGACCCCGCCGCTCGGATCCGGCAGCTCCGCCACGTCCAGCACCCGGGCCTCCCGCTCGGCGTGCCGGCGTACCGCCAGTTCCAGCAGCGCCTGCCGGGTGCGCGCCACATTCGAGGTCGAGCCCGGCGGCAGCCCCGCCGTCTCGTCCACCGCCCGGTGTGTCAGCCCGCGCATCCCGCGTTCGGCGAGCAGGGCGAGGGCGGCGTCGGCGACGAGATCGGCACGGGAGGCGCTGGTGGAGCGTACGGACATGAGGCGACCCTATCGGTTCCACTACGGCTGTAGTAGAGTCGAGATCACTACAGGTGTAGTGCACGGGGAGCGGGAGGAAACATGGCTCAGTCGGGGCGCGCGATCGTCATCGGTGGCGGCATCGGAGGTCTGGCCGCGGCGGCGGCCCTGCACCACAGGGGCTGGGACGTGACCGTGCTGGAGCGGGCCGGATCCCTGGAACCGGTCGGCGCGGCCATCTCGCTCGCCCCCAACGCCCTGCGCGCCCTGGACGTGCTCGGCATCGGCGAGGAGATCCGCGACCTCGCCGCCTGGCAGGGGGACGGCGGCCTGCGCACCCCGGGCGGGCGCTGGCTGTCCCGCTCCAGCGCCGAGGCGGCCGCCGCCCGCTTCGGCGGGCCCCTCGTACTGCTGCCCCGCGCCACCCTGGTCGAGCGTCTCGCCGCCCTGCTCCCGCCCGGTGCCGTGCGCACCGGGGCCGTCGCGGCCCTCGCCGACCCCGGCGACGGCCGACGCCCCGCCCGGGTCACCACGGGCCACGACGAGTCCGAGGCCGAGCTGGTGGTCGGCGCGGACGGCATCAACTCCCGGGTGCGCGGCGCCCTGTTCCCGGCGCATCCCGGTCCGGTGTACGCCGGGTTCACCACCTGGCGGGTGCTGATCCCCGTGCCCGGCGTCGCGTTCGCCTCGCACGAGACCTGGGGCCGGGGCCGCATCTGGGGCACCCACCCGGTCAAGGACGGCCGGGTCTACGCCTACGCGGCGGCCAGGACCCCGGCCGGCGGGCGGGCCCCGGACGACGAGAAGGCCGAACTGCTGCGCCGGTTCGGCGACTGGCACGAGCCCGTCCCCGCCGTCCTCGCCGCGGCCCGCCCCGAGGACGTGCTCCGGCGCGACGTCCACCACCTCGCCACGCCCCTGCCCGCCCACCACCTGGGCCGGGTCGCCCTGCTGGGCGACGCCGCCCACGCCATGCCGCCGACCCTCGGCCAGGGCGGCAACCAGGCCATCGAGGACGCCGTGGTGCTCGCCCACCACTCCGGTGACCTGGCCGCCTACACCGCCGCACGCCTCCCGCGCACCACCGCCATCGCCCGCCAGGCCGTCAAGGTCGCCCGCCTGAACATGGCCGGCAACCCCGTCGCCGTCGCGGTACGCGACACCGTGATCGCGGCCCTGTCGAAGGCCGGTCCCGGGCTGTTCCTGCGCGGCTTCGACGGCATCGCCGACTGGCGGCCCCCGTATGCTGCCGGGGAGGCAACCAAGCGGTAGGGGAGCGCACGTGAAGGTCGGCTGCATCGGACTCGGGGACATCGCGCAGAAGGCGTATCTGCCGGTGCTGGGCACCCAGCCGGGGATCGAACTGCATCTGCAGACGCGGACGCCCGCCACCCTCGACCGGGTCGCGGACACCCTGCACCTGCCGGCCGGCCGGCGGCACACCACGCTCGACTCCCTGCTCGCCGCCGGCCTCGACGCGGCCTTCGTGCACGCGCCCACCGCCGTCCACCCCGAGATCGTCACCCGGCTGCTCCAGGCCGGCGTACCGACGTACGTGGACAAGCCGCTCGCCTACGAACTCGCCGACTCCGAGCGGCTGGTGGGCCTCGCCGAGGAGCGCGGGGCCTCCCTGTTCGTCGGCTTCAACCGCCGGTACGCGCCCGGGTACGCCCAGTGCCTGGAGCACCCGCGCGAGCTGATCCTGTTGCAGAAGAACCGGATCGGGCTGCCCGAGGAACCGCGCTCGATGATCCTGGACGACTTCATCCACGTCGTCGACACCCTGCGGTTCCTGGCGCCCGGCCCGGTGGACGACGTTACCGTGCACGCCCGCGTCCGGGACGGGCTGCTGCACCACGTGGTGCTGCAGCTGGGCGGCGACGGCTTCACCGCGCTCGGCGTGATGAACCGGCTCAGCGGTTCCACGGAGGAGGTGCTGGAGGTCTCCGGGCAGGACACCAAACGGCAGGTGCTCAACCTGGCCGAGGTGATCGACCACAAGGGCCAGCCGACCGTACGCCGCCGCGGTGACTGGGTGCCGGTGGCCCGGCAGCGCGGCATCGAACAGGCGGTCCTCGCCTTCCTCGACGCCGTGCGCGCCGGCAAGCTGCTCAGCGCCCGGGACGCGCTGGCGACCCATGAGCTGTGCGAGCGGGTGGTACGAGCGGTTCAGGACCGCTTCGTCGCATCCTGAACGCCCGCACGCCCTCCGAGGCGCCCAGCGCGGCCAGCACCAGCAGCGCGCCGTGCACCGTCCAGTCGCCGTAGCGGACGTACGGCGTGACGCCGTGCGCGAGCGGTACGTCGTACACGTGCGCGGCGCTCGCGTCCGTGCCGAGCCACGGCCCGAGCCGCTGCCCGCCCGGCCCGTACACCGCCGAGACACCGGTGAGGGTCGCGTGCACCATCGGGCGGCCGGTCTCGGCGGCTCGCAGCGCGGCCAGCGAGGCATGCTGCTCCGGCGCCCAGCTGCCCTGGAAGGTGGAGGTGGCGGACTGGCCGAGCAGGACGTCCGCGCCGTCCTGTGCCAGGCGCCGGCTCATGTCGGGGAACGCGGTCTCGAAGCAGATCAGCGGGCCGATCCGCAGCCCGTGCCCGACGTTCATGACGACCTGCCCGGTGCCGCGCCTGCGGTCCTCGCCGGCCGCCCTGCCGACCGAGGTGGCCCAGCCGAGGAGCGAGCGGGCGGGTATGTACTCGCCGAAGGGCACGAGCCGCATCTTGTCGTACCGTTCGCCGGTCGGGCCCTCCGGGCCGACCAGCACCGAACTCTTGTAGATGCCAGGCTGGTCGGAGCGGCGTGCGTCCACGTTCACCAGCACGTCGGCGCCGGTGCGACGGGACAGCGCGGCGATCCGCCGGGCCAGGTCGGGACGGTGGTCCAGGTCGAAGCCGACGCTGGACTCGCCCCACACGACCAGGTCGACGCCCTGCCCGGCGAGCTGCCGGGTCAGCTGTTCCTCCCGGGCGAAACGCTTGTCGCCACTGTCCTGACCGGCCACGATCCCCGGCTGTACGACGGCGATCCGGACCTGGCCGTCGGTCTGCGGGCGCGGCGCCCACGCCCACGCGGCCGAGGCCGCGGCGGCCGTGGCGACCAGCGAGGCCACGGCCGGGACCCGGGACGCCCGCACCGACACCAGCACGGCCGCCGCGACGTTCACGGCCACGATCAGGAAGCTGAGCAGCCACACCCCGCCGACCGAGGCCAGCCGCAGCGCGGGCGACACCTGCCACTGGCTGGCGCCCAGCATGCCCCACGGCCCGCCGAGCCCCTGCCAGGACCGCACCAGCTCCGCCATCAGCCAGGCGGACGGCAGCACCAGCAGCGCGGCGGCGCCCCGGCCCGGCGCGGGCCGCCCGCCGAGGAAGCGGCGCACCAGCAGGCCCCAGGGCGCCCAGAGCACGCCGAGCAGGGCGGCGATCAGGAAGATGAACACGTGCAGGTTCGGCAGCAGCCAGTGGTGCACGGCCACCAGGTAGCCGAAGCCGCCGCTCCAGCCGTCGTACGCCGCCCGCCGGGCGGTCGGGGCCGAGCGGGCCAGCAGGATCCAGGGGACCAGGGCGACGTACGCGAACCACCACAGGGACGGCGCGGGGAAGGCGAGCACGGGCAGGGCACCCGCGAGGGCGGCGGCGCAGGAGCGACGCCAGGGGGAGGTCAGCCAGCGGTCGATCGTCCTCATGTGGACCCTCCGTACCCAGCGCTGGCTCCAGTGTGCGTGATCGGAGCGATCTCCTCCAGGGATGCGGTTCCAGCCATTCGACGCCAACTCGGCCCGGCCGCGAAAGCCGCGTGCGTCAGCTCCACGCCCAAGAGAGGCAGCATCTCCTGACCCGCGGATCCCCCCGCCGACCCCGCCCCGAAGAGCCCCCGTGAACCGCCTGCCGAGCGCCGATGTCCCGGCAGGTGCGCGACATCCCGATCTCGGCGCCGCGTGGCACGACGGCCCCCGGCGGGTCTCACTGACCACCGTCCTCGCCACCGAGCCTTCCGCAACACCCTTCAGGGGGTCGCAGGCAGTCGGCGCCATTTTTCGTGGACGATCACCTCGCGCATGCGCCACCCCTCCGACGTGCGCAGCAGTGCGAAGGCGTAGCGGCCGCCGCAGACCAGGTCGGGGGCGGTGGGGCCGGCGTCCCCCGTGAACCGCATCGGGTTGAGGTAGTCGGCCCGCACCGCGGCGGTGTCACCCGTGTCGTGGTCCAGGACACCGAACCGCACCTGGCGGTTGACGATCAGATGCTGGCGCATGGCGAACAGCGCGAGGCTCTCGGCGAGCCATCCGGCGACCTGCCCCGCGTCGCCCTCGACGCCGCCGGCCGAACGGTAGTCGGCCCGCCCGTCCGCCGTGAACAGCCCTCGGTACGCCGTCCAGTCGCCGTCGTCCACCGCCACCGCGTACGCGGTGATCAGCTCGTCGACGGCCAGCCGGTCCATCACGGTCGCGAGCTCCGCGCGCTGTGTCATCGGCACAGTGTTGGGCATCACGGGCGCGGAGCCAAGAGGCGTGCCGGGACATTCGGCCGGGCCGGGATATTCCGTGGCGCTGGACGCGCCCCGGACCCCGGCCGCCGGCTACTCGGCGGGCAACGGTACGGCCGCGTCACGTGCCGACGCGGACATGTGATCGCCCAAGGCGACGGCCCGTATCTCTTCGCCCGCGGCTTTGAGGGCGGAAACGAACTCGGTGTACACCTCGCGCCGTATTTCCAGCGCGTGCCTGGCTTCCTCCCGTCGCCACCGGTTGCGATCGGCGATCAGGGTTGCGGCGATACCGATGGCGGCACCGGTCAGTGTGGAAAGCAGGGGCATCCAGTCCACGGACCGCAGCCTGTCCGACACAGCGCGCCCACACCAGCGGCTTTCGCCGCGCATGCGGGCACCCCCGCGTCAGGCCGCCTCGATGATCTCGCCGCGGATCGCCTCGGCCCACTCGACCACCAACTGCTCGTACTCCGCGCGTTCCTGGGCCGACAGGGTGCCGCCCGCACGCAGCCACAGCGCCCGGATCTGCTCGTTGACCTCGGCGGCAGAGCGCACGGAACCAGAGGGCAGGTAATCGGGGAACATGCGGACAGCCTAGGGCCAGGCACTGACAGTGCGCTACCGTCCGGCTACAGGGAAGGTATGGGGTTGGTCACCGGCACCCGCCGCTCAGCCCGCCGGCTCCGCCGCGTGCGGGCTCAGAGCGTCCGCCGAGACCAGGGCGATGATGACGAGGCCGAGGGCCACGCGGTACCAGACGAACGGCATGAAGCTCCTGTGGGAGATCCACTTCATGAACCATGCGATCACCGCGTATCCCGAGGCGAACGCGATGGCCGTCGCGAACAGGGTCGGGCCCCAGGCCACATTCCCCTCGCCCACCGAGTCCTTCACCTCGAACGCACCCGACGCGAGCACCGCCGGGACGGCGAGCAGGAAGGAGTAGCGGGCCGCGGCCTCCCGTTTGTAGCCCAGGAACAGGCCGCCGCTGATGGTCGCGCCGGAGCGGGAGACGCCGGGGACGAGCGCGCAGGCCTGGCACAGGCCGTAGACCAGGCCGTCCTTGACGCCCAGGTTCTCCAGTGTCCTGCGCTGCTTGGGTGCGCGGTGCCGGCCACCGGTCTCGTCGCGGGCCGCCAGACGGTCGGCGACGCCGATGACCAGGCCGACGACGATGAGCATGGTCGCCGTGACCCGCAGATCGCGGAAGGGGCCCTCGATCTGGTCCTTCAGTGTCAGGCCCAGCACCCCGATCGGGATGGAGCCGACGATCACCAGCCACCCCGTCCGCGCGTCGTGGTGCTGCCGTACGGCCCTGTCGAAGAGCGAGCGGAACCAGGCCGAGACGATCCGGCCGATGTCCTTGCGGAAGTAGATCAGCACCGCGGTCTCCGTGCCGATCTGGGTGATCGCCGTGAAGGCCGCCCCTGGGTCCTCCCAGCCCGAGAACGCCGCGGTCAGCCGCAGATGGGCGCTGGAGGAGACGGGCAGGAACTCGGTCAGCCCCTGGACGAGTCCGAGGACGAGGGATTCAAGCCAAGACATGTGCGAACCAAGACATGGGGGTACGGCGTCCAAGTGCTGAGAGGTAAAAGGATGACCAAGTTACGAGGTCAGCGTAGCGGGTCGGCCCGTGTGCCCCCCCGCCGTACCGGAGGAGTGCTGAACCCGCCCTCATCACACCCTCGTTCGGCAACTCCCCGCACCGGCCGGCGGATCCGGGCCGCCGCCATCGGTACCGGTGCCATCGGGCGCGGGTCCCGTCTGCCCGCCCTGGCCCGACTGGCGCGGGAGGGCGTGGACGGCGGGCCGTACGCGGGGATCGTCTTCCGGCGCCGGGGTTCGGCTCCGGAGTCCGGCATGTGCGCCGGCTGCTCGCCGAAGGCGCCCTCGGGCGACCTCTGGTGGCGCACTGTCAGACCACCTGGTACCGGGACGCCGCCTACTGTGCCGTGCCCTGGCGGGGCCGCCGGCACACCGAGGGCGGCGGCCCGGCCATGGGCCACGGCATCCACCAGACGGACCTGCTGCGAGCGACGGCCGGTAGCGGCCTTGCCGGCGCGCTACGCCGCCGCGGGGCCGCTGAGCGTCCAGCCCGGCGCCTGCGGACGGGCCGTGAGGTCCTTGTGGCGTACCTCGTCGCCGCAGGCCCGGCAGGTGACGACCGGGACGAGTTCGTTGCCGCAGGCGTGCTCGACGGCCATGGGCAGATCGATGCCCTTGCGGAGATGGCGGTCGCCCCATTCCTTGAGCGTCATCAGGACCGGCTCCAGCTCCAGTCCCGCCTGCGTGGCCCGGTACTCGAAGCGCTGCGGGCGCTCGCTGTAGGCGCGCTTGGTGAGGATCCCGGCGTCCACGAGCCGGCGCAGCCGGGCGGCCAGGATGTCGCGCGGGGCGCCGATGTTGCGCACGAGTTGGTCGAAGCGGCCGTTGCCCAGGCACACCTCGCGCAGGACGAGCAGGGAGTACTTCTCGCCGACCACTGCGAGGGCGTCGGCGATGGAGCAGGGGCGCGGATCTCTCGTGGCGGCCATGAAGGCCAGTCTAAATGAGGGTTTGATTTTCCAACCTACCCGGCTATCGTGGGTTTGGATTTCCTACTCACTGGTAGCTGCCGTGGTCCGCCACGGGCAGCCAGGCGGCCAAGGAGGCCCCCGCCATGCGCGACGCAGTGATCGTCGAAGCCGTACGCACCCCCATCGGCAAGGGAAAGCCGAACGGCTCCCTCTCCCACGTCCACCCCGTCCAGCTGCTCGCCCACACCCTGCGCACCCTGGTCGAGCGCTCCGGCGTCGATCCGGCACTGATCGACGACGTCATCGGCGGCACCGTCGACCAGGTCGGCGAGCAGGCCATGAACACCAGCCGGTACGCCGTACTCGCCGCCGGCTTCCCGGAGACGGTCCCGGCGACCACGGTGGACCGCCAGTGCGGCTCCTCCCAGCAGGCCGTGCACTTCGCCGCGCAGGGCGTGATCTCGGGCGCGTACGACCTCGTGGTCGCCTGTGGCGTGGAATCGATGAGCCGGGTGCCGATGTGGTCCAACGTGCCCGCCGGCAAGGACCCCTTCGGCCCGGGTGTCGCCGAGCGCTACCCGGAGGGCCTGGTCCCGCAGGGCATCAGCGCCGAGCTGATCGCCGCCAAGTGGTCCCTCACGCGCGCGAGGATGGACGAGTTCGCGGTCTCCTCGCACCACAAGGCCGCCGCCGCGTGGCAGGCAGGTCTCTTCGACGCCGAGGTCGCGCCGCTGGACGGCGTCGCCCGCGACGAGTCCGTACGGCCCGGCAGTACTCCGGAGATCCTCGCCGGCCTGAAGCCCGCCTACTACGACCCCGGCTTCGCCGAGCGCTTCCCGCAGATCGAGTGGAACGTCACCCCGGGCAACGCCAGCCCCGTCAACGACGGCGCCTCCGCCGTGCTGATCACCTCCGGCGACATCGCGGCCCGCCTCGGCCTGCGCCCGCTCGCCCGCCTGCACAGCTTCGCCGTCACCGGTTCCGATCCGCTGCTGATGCTCACCGGCGTCATCCCGGCCACCGAGAAGGTGCTCCACCGGGCCGGACTGCGGCTGGACGACATCGACCTCTTCGAGGTCAACGAGGCGTTCTCCAGTGTGGTGCTGGCCTGGCAGCAGGAGACCGGCGCCGACCTGGCCAGGGTCAACGTGCACGGCGGCGCCATCGCCCTCGGCCACCCGCTCGGCGCCAGCGGCACCCGGCTGACCACCACCCTGGTCCACGCGATGCGCGAGCGCGGCGCCCGCTACGGGCTGCAGACCATGTGCGAGGCGGGCGGGCTGGCCAACGCGATGGTGCTCGAAGCGGTGTGAGCCGTGCCGCACCGGGGCGTCGGCCGGCTGCCGCGCCGTCCGGGCTCGTCGCGCCCGGACGGCGGAGCCGCATACCGGCACAGCCCCGCGCCCCTTCCAGGGCGCCTACCGTGAGCGCAGATGATGCCGCTTGCGCCAGGCCACCACAGCGCCCAACAGCGCCGGTACCGCGATGCCGGCCATCGCGATCAGGAAGGCGGGGGACGTCGGCGCCGAGGCGCGGGCGCCGGCCACCGCGTAGGCGGCGGTGTTCGGGACCGACCCGAGGGCCGTGGCGAGCAGGAACGGCCCCCAGCGCATCCGGGAGACGGCGGCGCAGTAGTTCGCCGCCCAGAACGGCGCGCCCGGGAACAGCCGGGCCACCAGCATGGACCGGAATCCGTGCCGGCTCAGCTGTCCGTCGACCGCCTTCAGCCAGCGGCCCCGCAGCAGCGGGCGCAGCGCGTCCTGTCCGAGCGCCCGGCCCAACCCGAAGGCCACGCCCGCCCCGAGCACGGTGCCGGCCAGCGCCGTCCACAGCCCCAGCTGCGAGCCGAACAGCGCGCCCGCCGCCAGGTTGAGCAAGGGCCTCGGTACGAACGCCACGGTGCACAGCCCGTACCCCCCGGCGAACACCACGGCCGCCGAGGTCCCGCCGAGCTGCTGCGGCCAGCCGTGTGTCAGCAGCCGTTGCGGATCGAAGGCCAGCACGCACGCGGCGGCACCGGCGAGCAGGGCGACCAGCAGCGACAGCCGGGCATAGGGATGGACCAGCGCCCGCCGGCAACGCCCGGTGAACCCGACGCGGGACGAGGGCGGCACGGGAACGGCGAGCTCCGTGGCGGCGACCCGGGGAGAGGCCGTGGCGGTGCCAGAGCGGTTGGCAGCGAGCATCCGGTGACATTAACCGAAGAGCGTGTGTGATCGCCGTCAAGAGCGTCGCATCGCGACGGGTCCGGGCGCCCAGGGCACCCGGACCCGTCGCTCGATGCCTCACGCGGCGAGCGCGTGACCGGGGTGGAGTACCACCTTGGTGTAGCCCTCGATCCGCTTGTCGAACTTCTCGTACGCCTGGGGCGCCTGGTCCAGCGGCAGCTCGTGGGAGACCACGAAACTGGGCTTGGCGCGCCCGGCGATGATCAGGTCGCGCAGCTGGCGGTTGTACCGCTTGACGTTGCACTGACCGGTGCCCATCTGCTGGCCCTTCTCGAACATCTTGCCGATGGAGACCAGCAGCTGGCCGTGCTTGGCGTGCTCGTCGGGACCGCCGGGGTCCGAGGGCACGTACAGACCCGGTACGCCGAGCATGCCCGTCGGCCGTACCGTCTGGACCAGCTCATTGAGGACGATGGCGGGTTCCTCGTGGCTGGCGTCGTGTGCCTGGGCCTGGTAGCCGACGGCGTCGACGCCCTTGTCGGTTCCCTCACCTCCGGTCTGTTCCTTGATCTGTTCCGCCGGGTCGCCCTTGGTGAAGTCGATGGGGATGGCTCCGATCTCCTCCGCCTTGGCGAGCCGCTCGGGCACCCGGTCGACCGAGAAGACCTTCGCCGCACCGCGCAGCAGCGCCGAGTAGGCGGCCATCAGGCCCACCGGTCCGGCGCCGTAGACGGCCACGCTCTCACCGGGGGAGACCTGGGCGAGTTCGCAGCCGTGGTAGCCGGTCGGGAAGATGTCGGCGAGCAGCACGAAATCCGTCTCGAACTCCTCGCCCGGCGGCAGCTTCAGGCAGTTGAAGTCGGCGTAGGGCACCCGGAGCAGCTCGGCCTGGCCGCCGATGAACGGGCCCATCGCCACATAGCCGTAGGCCCCGCCGGCGAACCCGGGGTTGACCGTCAGGCAGAAGCCGGTCCTTCCGGCGAGACAGTTCTTGCAGAATCCGCAGGCGACGTTGAAGGGCATCACGACACGGTCGCCCTCGGACAGGGAGGTCACGCCGCTGCCGACCTCCTCGATGATGCCGAGGTTCTCGTGTCCGAAGACGATGCCCGACTCGGCCGCCGTGCGGCCCTCGTACATGTGCAGGTCCGAGCCGCATATGGCGGTCGAGGTGACCCGTACGAGCACATCGTTGGGGTGCTGGATCCGAGGGTCCTGGACGTCCTTCACCGCCACACTGAAAGGCTCTTCGTAGACGACCGCTTTCACCTCTGTCACCTCCGCGTCGAGCGCTGGACGACGGCGGAGAGGAGGGGGCGGCCCACTTCACCGCCGGTACTTCCAGGGAACGCCCGCAGGGGAGGGGGTGCAACCCGCGTCGGGAGGTACGCCGGACCGTGGGGGGCGGCCCCGCGGCGGAAAACCATTCGACGCCGGACATGGCGTCGACGATGATCGACGGCATGTCCCGGTATGCCTTCCTCCTCGCAGCATCCGCCGTCGCGGATGCGCCGAAGGCTGCCGTCCCGATCCTCGCGGCCGCTGTCGACGGCGCCCGAAGCTGACCCTCTCCGGAACGTCCGGCGGACCCCGCAGGGGGAGGGTCGGCCCGTCCCCCGGGGTCCCGCGTTCCGTCACCACCAGCCAAGGCTTCGAGGTACAGCCATGTCCAAAACGGCCTATGTGCGCACCAAGCCGCACCTGAACATCGGCACCATGGGTCACGTCGACCACGGCAAGACCACCCTGACCGCCGCCATCACCAAGGTCCTCGCCGAGCGCGGCACCGGCGGCACCACCCACTATGTGCCGTTCGACCGTATCGACCGCGCCCCGGAGGAGGCCGCCCGCGGCATCACCATCAACATCGCGCACGTCGAGTACGAGACCGACACCCGGCACTACGCCCACGTGGACATGCCGGGCCATGCCGACTACGTCAAGAACATGGTCACCGGAGCCGCGCAGCTGGACGGGGCGATCCTCGTCGTCTCCGCGCTCGACGGGATCATGCCGCAGACCGCGGAACACGTGCTGCTCGCCCGGCAGGTGGGCGTCGACCACATCGTCGTCGCGCTCAACAAGGCCGACGGCACGGACGACGAGGAACTCGTCGACCTCGTCGAGCTGGAGGTCCGCGACCTGCTCACGACCCACGGCTACCCCGGTGACTCCCTTCCCGTCGTACGGGTCTCGGGTCTCAGGGCGCTGGAGGGCGACCCGCGCTGGACGGCGTCGGTGGAGGCGCTGCTCGACGCGGTGGACACCTACGTGCCCATGCCGGAGCGGTACCTGGACGCGCCGTTCCTGCTGCCGGTGGAGAACGTGCTCACCATCACCGGGCGGGGCACCGTCGTCACGGGCGCGGTGGAGCGCGGGACGCTCCGCCTGGGGGACCGGGTGTCCGTGCCGGGCACCGACGTGGAGACCGTGGTCACCGGTCTGGAGACCTTCGGCAGGCCGATGCAGGAGGCCCAGGCCGGGGACAACGTGGCGGTGCTGCTGCGGGGGGTGCCGCGGGACGCCGTGCGGCGCGGGCATGTCGTGGCGGCACCGGGCAGTGTGGTGCCGGCCCGGCGGTTCTCCGCACGGGTGTATCTGCTGTCGGGGCGCGAGGGGGGTCGTACGACGCCGGTCGCGAGCGGGTACCGGCCGCAGTTCTACATCCGTACGGCGGATGTGGTGGGGCAGGTCGACCTCGGGGAGGCGGGGGTCGCCCGGCCGGGGGAGACGGTGACCATGACCGTCGAGCTGGGGCGGGAGGTTCCGCTGGAGCCGGGGCTCGGGTTCGCCGTCCGGGAGGGCGGCCGGACCGTGGGCGCGGGAACGGTCGACTCCGTCGGCGCGTAGGGGCTCCTTCCCTTACCGGTGACAATGGGCACGTGAGTGAAGCCATCCCCGTCACCCGGACCACCGATCACGGCACCGCCAAGCTGATGCCCGACGTCGACCGGGCGCGCGCCTGGCTGCTGACGGTGGACGGGGCGCCGCAGTCGTACGTCGATCTCGACGACCCGGCGTATCTGGAGTTCGAGTACGCAAGGCGGCTCGGGCATGTGCTGGACACCGTCGCCGAGGCGGGGCGGGCGCTGGACGTGGTGCACCTCGGCGGGGGTGCGCTCACGCTGCCCAGGTACGCGGCGGCCACCCGGCCGGGCTCCCGGCAGGACGTCGTCGAGGCCGACCGGGGACTGCTGGAGCTGGTCGCCGAGCATCTGCCGCTGCCCCGGGGCTCGGGCATCGCGCTGCACGCGGCCGATGCCCGGGCCTGGCTGGAGACGGCCCCGGACGATCACGCCGATGTGCTGATCGCCGACGTGTTCGGCGGGTCCCGGGTGCCCGCGCACCTCACCACGCTCGCCTACGTCCGTGAGGCCGAGCGGGTGCTGCGGCCCGGCGGGGTCTATCTGGCCAATCTCGCCGACGCGGCGCCGTTCGCGTTCCTGCGCTCCCAACTCGCCAATCTCGCGGCCGTCTTCGAGGAGCTGGTCCTGATCGCCGAGCCCGCCGTGCTGCGCGGCCGGCGGTTCGGGAACGCGGTGCTCGTGGCGGCGCACCGGCCCCTCGACACCGCCGCCCTGGCCCGGCGTACCGCGGCGGACGCCTTCCCGGCCCGGGTCCAAGACGGCGCCGCCGTACGGGAGTTCATGGGCTCCGCGCGGCCGGTCGAGGACGCCGACGCCGTGCCGTCACCCGAGCCGCCGGACGGGGCGTTCGGCATCAGCTGACCCCGTCACCGAAACGGGCTCCCCCAGTCGGCCGCGCTCGGCGGGAAACCGGCCTTGAGGGCGTGCATGGTGACTCCATGAACACTCCACAGCCGAACCCGGCCCAGCATCCCCGCCTCGTCTCCCGCATTCCGCGAATATGCGCGGTGAGTGCCGTGAGCGCCCTCCTGGGCGTTGCCTGCCTGGCAGGCACGGCGAACGCCGCAGCGGCGGCACCCCCCACCCCGCACACCGCCGCACAGGCCACAGCCGCGACGGCGGTCCCGGCCAACGTCCACCACGCCCCCGCCCGTCCCGCCGGCGGCGACTACGGCGACGACGACGAGTGCGACGGACTCATCGTCCTCCTCTGCATCTGACGGATCCCAGCGGCAATTCGGACCGCGTCCCGCCCCGTCGAGGACACCAACGGGGCGGGACGCCCTACTTCTCCGTCTTGCGGCCCTTTTCTCACTGTTGGGAGAGGCGTCATGACAGGTGCGCCAGGCAGGCTGCGAGGGGTCACGAAACGGGCCGCCGGCCTCGTTCTCCTGGTCTGTGCGGCAGTGCTCCCCGGGCTGATACAGCCGGAGTCCGCCCTCGCGCATCGCGCGGCGCTCGTACGGGACACGGACCCGCACTCCGACGGGGACATGCCGATGCCCCCGGGGGGCCACGGCGAGGTCGTTCCCGAGGAGGCCATGCGGCCACCCGCTCCGACCCTGCCGCGAGAGGGGTGGACCGCCACCGCCGACAGCGAGGAGACACAGGAGGGCGACCAGCGTGCCCAGAACGCGCTGGACGGCGACCCCGCCACCCTGTGGCACACCGAGTGGTCCGGTGACGGGACCCCGCGGCCGCACACCATCACCATCGACATGCACCGCACCGCCGTCGTCTCCGGCATGGTCTACCAGCCGCGTCAGGACGGCAGCCCGAACGGCCGGATCGGCGAGTACGCCGTGTCCCTGAGCGGCGACGGCACGGTGTGGGGGAAGCCCGTGGCCACCGGAACGCTGGCCGACGACGCGACCACCAAGACGCTGCGCTTCGTCCCCGCCCGGACCCGCTATGTGCGGCTGACCGCCACCTCGGAGGCCGGCGGGCGCGGACCGTGGGCCTCGGCGGCCGAGATCAACCTGCTCGGGGACCCGGGCGGGCCCGCACCCGGTGCCGACCTGCCGCGCGACGGGTGGACCGCCACCGCCTCCAGCGAGGAGACCCAGGACGCCGACGACCGCGCCCGGAACGTGCTGGACGGCGACTCCGGCACGCTGTGGCACACCCGGTGGACCGGTACCGTCCCGCCGCTGCCGCACAGCATCACCATCGACATGCACCGCACCGCGGTCGTCTCGGGTCTCAGCTACGAACCGCGCACGGACGGCAGCCCCAACGGCCGGATAGGCCAGTACTCGGTCACCACCAGCCTGAACGGCACCGCTTTCGGGCAGCCGGTGGCGGCCGGGACCTGGCAGGACGACGACACCGTCAAGGGCGCCACCTTCAGCCAGCCCGTCAGTGCCCGCTACGTCCGGCTGACCGCCCTCACCGAGGCCGGCGGGCGCGGACCGTGGACCTCGGCGGCCGAGCTGCGCCTGAGCGGCCCGGCCGACCCCGCCGTACACGGCCGGTGGAGCTCCGTCATCGGCTTCCCGCTGGTGCCGGTGGCCACCGCCGTACTCCCGAACAACAAACTCCTGGCCTGGTCCGCCTACGCGCCCGACCGCTTCGGCGGCAGCAACGGCTACACCCAGACCGCCATCATGGACCTGGCCACCGGCAAGATCACTCAGCGCCGCGTGGACAACACCAAGCACGACATGTTCTGTCCCGGCGTCGCGCTCCTCGCCGACGGCCGCGTCCTGGTGACCGGCGGCAGCAACGCGGAGCGTGCCAGCATCTACGACCCCGGCACCGACAAGTGGACCTCCACCAGCGACATGAACATCGCGCGCGGCTACCAGGGCATGACCCTGCTCCCCAACGGCGACGCGTTCGTCATCGGCGGCTCCTGGTCGCAGGACAACGCCCCGGACAAGGGCGGCGAGGTCTGGTCGGCCGCGACCGGCACCTGGCGCAAGCTGCCCGGTGTACCGGTCACCCCCATCCTGACCGCCGATCCGGCGGGCCCCTACCGGGCGGACAACCACGCATGGCTGTACGCCATGGCCAAGGGCCGCGTCCTGCAGCTCGGCCCCAGCAAGCAGCTCAACTGGATATCCACCGACGGCGACGGCAGCATCACCCCGGCCGGCACCCGGGCCGACAGCGTCGACGCGATGAACGGCGACGCCGTCGCCTACGACGTGGGCAAGCTCCTGACCCTGGGCGGCGCCACGGCGTACGAGAACGCGACGGCCACCAACCGCGCCTACACCGTCGACGCGAACGGCGGCAACGGCAAGCCCGTCAGCGCCCGTACCGGCGACATGTCCTACGCCCGCTCCTTCGGCAACAGCGTCGTCCTGCCCGACGGCAAGGTCGCGGTGTTCGGCGGGCAGTCCTACGCCAAGCCGTTCAGCGACGGCCACTCCGCCCTGACCCCCGAGATCTGGGACCCCGCGACCGGCCGCTTCACGGCCCTGGCGTCCATGGCCGTCCCGCGCAACTACCACAGCGTCGCCAACCTGCTGCCCGACGGCCGGGTCTTCACCGGAGGCGGTGGCCTGTGCGGAGACTGCCAGACCAACCACGCCGACGGGGCGATCTTCACCCCGCCCGCCCTCCTCAACCCCGACGGCACCGAAAAGGCCCGGCCCCGCTTCGTCGGTGACATACCCGCCAAGGTCGCCCACGGGCAGCAGCTGAAGGTGACGACCGACGTGCCCGTCGACAGGTTCGCCCTGATCCGGGCCGGAGCCTCGACGCACTCCGTCGACAACGACCAGCGCCGCATACCGCTGACACCCCGTAAGACCGGAACCAGCACCTACGAACTGACCGTCCCGGCCGACTCCGGCGTGGCGCTCCCCGGCACCTACATGCTCTTCGCGCTCGACGCGCACGGCGTGCCCAGCAAAGCCGCGATCCTCACCGTCACCCCCGCCGGAAAGTGAGGGGTCCGGCCGCGCCGACGGCCGGTACGGCCGCGCTCGTCGGCGCGACCGTATCCACCGCTCCTCGTGCGTCCGCTACTCGTGCGTCGGATTTCCGTGCAGCCGGACCGTGCTGAGGATCTTCAGGACGGTCGCCCTGGAGACCTCGCCCTTCACGCCCGTGGCGCCGAAGAAGTCGAACGACACATAGTCGCTGGCCGCGTTCTTGAAGCCGAACGTGAGCGCCTGGCCGTCGGTCACGCACTTGCCCTTGCGCGGAGTGTGGTGCGACTGGGCCCACGCGTAACTGCCCTGGATGCCCGAGGCGGTCTTGAAGGGGGTGGCCTTCTTGTCCCACGAGAGGCTCTTCTTGTCCGGCATGGTGTAGGCGCCGTAGACCCACCAGGCCGGGGTGTTGATCGCGATCTCGTCCGTGTTCTTGGCGCCGCTGGCGCCCTTGGCGCCCACGGCGGCCAGCTGGGTGTCCTCGGTGCGGCCGTCCTTGTCGTCGTCGGACGTGCACCACTTGGGCTGGTACTCGGCGAGGCCCGACATGGTGATGCCCGTGTTGGCCTCGCCCTTCGGGAAGTCGAAGATGATCGCGGTCCCCGGCTTGTCGACCTGCCAGTCCGCGGGCACGTCGTAGGCGATGCCCCACTTGGAGTTCACCACGACCCGCCAGCCGGCGATGGTCGGCTTCTCGGTCTCCGTGCCGCGCGGGTCGTCGGTCGCGGACGAGCCGGCCGAGGGCTGTACGGCCGGCTTGCTCGGGTGCTGACCGCCCTTGCCGCCGGCCTCCTCGTGCTTGCCGCCGTTCGAGCCGAGGACCAGATAGCCGGTCACGCCGGCCGCGACCACGACCGCCGTGGCCGCGAGGATCGCGATGAGTCTGGTGCGCCCGCCGCCCTGCGGGGCCTGCGGGAGGGGTGCGGTGGGCGGCTGTTGCTGCCCCCACTGCGGCTGCTGACCGTACTGCCCGGCCTGCGGGTACTGCTGGTACCCGGGCTGCTGGTACGGGTTCGGCTGCTGGTACCCCGGCTGCTGGTACGGGTTGTGCTGCGGATTGTGCTGCGGGTTCGGCGCGCCCCCTGGCGGCTGCTGATCTGGCCACATGGCCAGTAACCCTAGTGCGGCCCCGGACACGATTCGGTCACTGGCCCACGCCAGGGTCGTAGCGAAGCCCTACTCATGAGTAACATAACGCCATGAGCGCAGACCAGATGTCCATCGGCGAGATGCTCGCCGCCACCGTGCCCATGGCCCGGACCCTGAACCTGGAGTTCCTGGAGACCACTCCGGACAAGGCCGTCGTGGCCCTGCCGGACCAGGGCGCCTACCACAACCACGTGGGCGGCCCGCACGCCGGTGCGATGTTCACGCTCGGGGAGTCGGCCAGCGGAGCCATCGTGCTGGCCGCGTTCGGGGACCAGCTCTCCCGGGCGGTGCCGCTCGCCGTGCGTGCCGACATCGCCTACAAGAAGCTGGCGATGGGCGCCGTCACCGCGACCGCGACGCTGGGCCGTCCGGCCGCCGACGTCGTCGCCGAACTGGACGCGGGACAGCGCCCCGAGTTCCCGGTGGCGATCGAGATCCGGCGCGCGGACGGCGCCGTCACGGGCGAGATGACCGTCCTGTGGACGCTGCGCCCCAACCAGCAGGGCTGACACGGCACTTGACGGCACTTGAAGAGGGGTCCCGGCGCGGGGCCCCTCTTCCTGTCCGCGGGGCCGGGACCGGCTCGACGGGGGGCCTGCGGGCGGGCATCTCCATCGGTGCGGCCTTGGCCGCGAGAACGCGCCCGGAGAAACGCGGGAACCGGCTGTGGAAGTGATACCGCCGGTAACCGCTGCGGATTTCGCTGACTTGATGCCGAGTCAATCGAACTTCTTGTTTCCGATGAGCCGCGTGTGCGAAGGTGAGCCTCCCCGCGGGAGGGCAAAGGCAGGCGTCGAGCGCCAAGGCCGGCCCTTTAGGTATGCACCAATTCAGCACTGCTTTCCGACAGGACGGCATTTCGCGTGCGGTCCTGCGGCTCGAAAGGACATGGTTCCGTGCAGTCCTCTCACCCCCCACGCCCGCCGTACCCGCCGCCGCCCGGTTCGACCGGGGAGTCGGACCGCGATCTCGCCGCCCTGCTCGGCGGCCCGCACCCCGCCCGCCATCACGCCGTCGCCCTGCTGCTGGCCCGCCACTGGCGGGCCGCCCGCGACTACGCCGTCGTCTGTCTGACCTCCGCCTGTCCCACGGCCCACCTCGTGGCCACCGCCGCCTTCCACGAGGTCCTCGGCCGCATGGCGGGCGGGGTGGCCGGCGGCGCCCTGCGCCCGCAACTGCTGGTCGCCGTCCGCGACATCGTCCGCGCATGGGCGGACGACGACGTGGCCTGTGCGACTCTGCCGGAATTGCGCAAACCCGCCGGCGGCCGCGGACTGCGCGCGACAAAGCCCGGAACGCCGGAAAGGCGGCACCTCGCGGAACGCGCTTTCCACGTCCTTCCCGGCGCCTCGCAATGCCTTCTGTGGCACACCGAGGTCGAAGCAGAACCGATAAACACACCGGCCGGTCTGCTGGGGATCGACCACACCACCGCGACGGCCGCCCTGGAGCAGGCACGCGAGCAATTCCGCGCCGGTTGCCTCCGCGCCCACCGGGAACTCGCGCCCTCCCGGGAATGCCGCTTCTACAACCGGCTCCTCGACGTCCCGATACGCCGTGGCGGCACCCTGCTGCCCGATGTGCGACAGCATCTGACGGCGTGCGCGTACTGCCGGCACGCCGCCGAAACCTTCGCGCTGATCGACGACGGTCTCGGGCTGCTGCTCGCCGAGACCGTCCTCGGCTGGGGAGCCCGCCGCTATCTCGACTCCCGCCCGGGGCGCGCCGCCGCCGAGGAGGTGCCGCCCGCACCGGCGCCCGCACCGGCGCGCGCACAGGGCGGAACGGGGAACGGCGGCAGGCACCGCGACGGCACCGGCACGCGCCACCGCACCGCCCTGGCCGTCGGCGTCGGGCTGGCCTCGCTCGCGCTGCTCGCCACCGTGCTCGCGGTCAGAAGCTGGTCCGATGACAACGGTGTCCCGGCACCCGGCGCCACGTGGGGCGCACCGGCCGGCCGCACCAGCCGCCCGGGCGGCACCGGAGCCCGGACCGGCACCTCCCCCTCGGCCGCCTCGGTCGGCGCAACCGCCGAGATCGCCCACGGCGGCCTGCGCGGCCTGGCCTCCGGCCACTGCCTCGACGTGCGCGGGAACGCCGTGGTGGCGGGCGCGGGTGTCGCGCTCGCGCCGTGCTCGTCCGCCGCCTCCCAGCAGTGGTCGTACCAGGACGACGGGTTGCTGCGCAGCGCCGCCGACCCGGGCCTGTGCCTGGCCGCCGACCCCGGGACCAAGAGCGTCGCGCTGGCCGGATGCGTCGTGCACGCCGGAGAGGTGGCGTACGACGTCACCGTGCGGGGCGAGATCCTGCTCCGCCGGCCCGCGGGCCTCGCGCTCTCCGCGGGCTCCGGCGGCACGTCCGCCCGCGTCGGGCTGGCCCCGCGCGACGGTTCGCCGGAGCAGCGCTGGGCGGTGGACCCCGGTCCGGACGGGCTGCGGCGGCCCGGCGCGGCGCCCGGTGCGCCCGACGGTCCCGGTGCACCCGGCGCGACGGGCGGTGCGGGCGCGCCCGGTGACCCGCGACCGGGGTACGCGAAGGGGGATGCCGGCGGGGCGCCGCACGCGGGCTCCTCGCGGGGCGGGCCGGAGCGCGACGGGCGAGGTCCCGGCCCTTCGCGAGACACCGGGCCGGGGAAGCCGGGGGAGGCGAACGAGACCCGGATCGCTCGGATCCGCGCCGACCGCGGCCCACGACGGCACCGGCCGGTGCCGTCCGGGGAGGCGATACACGCGGTCCACGAGTTCCTTCCGCCGGTCGCGGTGCGCGGGGCTCTGCCGCCGGCCGGGGTGCGTGAGGCCCTTCCGGCGGTGCCGAGGCAGCGCGTCCATCCGCCGGTCCCGGTCCCGGTGCCTCACGCCCTGCCGAGGATCGCCGGCCCGGTCGCCGCGGTACCCATGGCCGTGGGGACCCGGCACCGCTGACGCGCCGCGGGCCGACACCCCACGCCCGGCCGCGTTCGCGCCACGGCGCCGACAGCATGCGGAATTTACAGACTTCCAGCGAATGTCACGGTGCCCCGCGGACGGGTGAGTGCGCGGTGGAACAGGCGGGCACTTTGGCGGAGTTCATGGGGGTGTGGCGCGTGGATCCATGGGGTCCCGCGCCCGCACCCGTAAGGGGAATGGAGGCGTTTTTAAGGTTCTTGTGGGGAATTCATCCCGCTGGCCGAATCGATGTCACCGCGCACGAAAAGGGCGCGGCGTTATTGACCCATGAGTAGGCCGAGGCTAGGTTCCGGTGCCCTCGCACCAGAGCGTTCCGCCGCACACACCCCCCACCGTGCTGTCTCGCCGATCGTGCCGGAGCATCATGACCTCGCCTGTGCGCGCCCATGACCTCGTCCTGTGCCTCACTCCCTTCGGAGCCCCCGATGCCGGTCTCGCCGCAGCCGCCTGTGCCGCCGGCGCGCTCGGCATCCTCGACCTGGGCACCGGCGACCGAAGATCCCGGGAGGAGCTGGCCCGGCTGAGACGAGCCTCTCCGGGACCCTTCGGCATCCGGGTGACCGGCCGCTGCGCCCTGTCCCCGGCCGAGGTGGGCGACGCCCCCGACACCGTGGTCCTCACCCCGGACGCCACCTGGAGTCCAGCCGAACTCCCGTCGCCGCGCCGCGTGTGGGCGGAGGTCATGGACCTCGTCCAGGCGCGCGCCGCCGTACGCGCCGGGGCCCGGGGGCTGATCGCCCGGGGCAGCGAGAGCGGTGGCCGGGTCGGCGACCTCAGCACCTTCGTGCTCCTGCAACAGCTGCTGGCAGACGAGGAGTTGCGCGGCGTTCCGGTCTGGGCCTGCGGCGGCATCGGGCCGCGAACGGCGGCCGCCGCCGTGGCCGGGGGTGCCACCGGGGTCGTTCTCGACAGTCAGCTGGCCCTGCTCGCCGAATCGGGCCTCCCCGAGGCGGTCCGCTCGGCGCTGCGCTCCCTGGACGGTTCGGAGACGGTGCTGCTGGGCGGCCACCGGGTCCTGCGGCGCCGGGGACCGGACGCCCCGTCCCCGCCGCCCGACGACCCGGAGGCGGTCGCGTCCCTGCTGGACGCCCGCGATCTGCGCGGCCGGCTGCTGCCCGTCGGCCAGGACGGCTTCCTCGCGGCCCGCTTCGCGGAACGGTACGGGGACGTACGGCGGACGGTGCGGGCGGTGTCGGCGGCACTGCACGGCACGGCCGACGGCGATCCGGCTCTCGCCCTGCGTCCCGGGTCGGCCATGAGCAGGGCGCTCGGCACCCGGCTCCCCCTCGCCCAGGGACCGATGACCCGGGTCAGCGACCAGGCCGGTTTCGCCGCCGCCGTCGCCGAGGACGGGGCGCTGCCGTTCCTGGCGCTGGCCCTCGCCGACGGCGAGCGCACCCGGTCGATGCTCACCGAGGCCCGGGCCGTGCTGGACGGGCGGCCCTGGGGCGTGGGCGTGCTCGGCTTCGCTCCCGAGGACATCAGGAACGCCCAGCTCGACGCCGTACGGGAGCTGCGGCCCACGCATGCGATCATCGCCGGCGGACGGCCCGCCCAGGCCGAGGCGCTGGAACGGGCCGGGATCCGCACCTTCCTGCACGTGCCCTCACCCGGACTGCTGCGGCAGTTCCTGGACGCGGGCGTGCGCCGGTTCGTGTTCGAGGGCTCCGAGTGCGGCGGGCACGTGGGGCCGCGGGCCTCCTTCCCGCTGTGGGAAGCCCAGCTCGCCGCACTCGAGGACTTCCTGGCGGACGCCGACGACGGCACCGCCCGCCGGCTGGAGGTGTTCTTCGCCGGCGGTGTCCACGACGAGCGGTCGGCGGCGATGGTCGCGGCCCTCGCCGCACCGCTCACCGCCCGGGGCGCCGCCGTCGGTGTGCTCATGGGCACCGCCTACCTGTTCACCGAGGAGGCCGTCGCGCACGGCGCCATCCGGCCCCTCTTCCAGCGGCAGGTCCTCACCGCCACCACGACCGCCCTGCTGGAGACCGCCCCCGGCCACGCCACCCGCTGCGTCCCGAGCCCCTTCACCGGCGACTACCGCGACCGGGAGGCCGCCTTACGGGCGCGGGGCCTGCCCGACCGCGAGATCTGGGAGAGCCTGGAACGGCTCAACGTGGGCCGGCTGCGCATCGCCAGCAAGGGCGTCGAACGCGGCACCGACGGCACGCTGACGGCCGTCGGCGAGGAACGCCAGCTCACGGACGGGATGTTCATGGCCGGCGAGGTCGCCGTCCTGCGCTCGGCGACCACCACCCTGGCGGACCTGCACCGCTCGGTGACCGACGGCGCCGCCGACTTCCTGACCCGGCGGGCCGCGCACCCGGGCCCGCTCACCCCGGCCGGACCGGTGCCGCTCGCCCCGCCCGCACCGCTGGACATCGCGATCGTCGGCATGGCCTGCATGTTCCCCGAGGCCCCCGACCTGACCGCCTTCTGGGCCAACATCGTCACCGGACGCGACGCCGTCACCGAGGTACCGCCCGAGCGCTGGGACCCGGCCGTGCACCACACCGCAGGCAGCACGGCGTCGAAGTGGGGCGGCTTCCTGCCCCGCATCCCCTTCGACCCGCTGCGCTACGGCATCCCGCCCGCGTCCCTCGGCAGCATCGAACCCGTCCAGCTGCTGTCCCTGGAGGCCGCCCGGCGGGCCCTGGAGGATGCCGGATACGGCGAACGGGGCCGGGAGTTCGACCGCTCGCGCACCTCGGTCGTCTTCGGAGCCGAGGCGGGCAGCGACCTGTCCAACGCCGTCACCCTGCGCGCCGTCCTCCCCTCCTACTACGGCACGGTCCCCGACGGCATCGAGGAACAGCTGCCCCGCCTGACCGAGGACTCCTTCCCCGGCATGCTCGCCAACGTCATCTCCGGCCGGATCGCCAACCGGCTGGACCTGGGCGGCGCCAACTTCACCGTCGACGCCGCCTGCGCGTCCTCGCTGGCCGCGCTGGACGTGGCCTGCAAGGAACTGGCCTCCGGCACCAGCGACCTGGTGCTGTGCGGCGGCGCGGACCTGCACAACGGGATCAACGACTACGTCCTGTTCTCCTCCGTCCACGCGCTCTCGCCGACCGGACGCTCCCGCGCCTTCGACGCCTCGGCCGACGGCATCGCCCTGGGCGAGGGCGTGGCCTGCGTGGTCCTCAAACGGCTCGCGGACGCCGAACGGGACGGCGACCGGATCTACGGCGTGGTCAAGGGCCTCGGCTCCGCCAGCGACGGCCGCTCCCTCGGACTGACCGCACCCCGCCCCGAGGGCCAGCGGGCGGCGCTGGAGCGGGCCTACCGCCACGCCGGTGTCTCGCCCGCCGACGTCGGTCTCGTCGAGGCGCACGGCACCGGTACGGTCGTCGGCGACCGCACCGAACTCACCGTACTGACCGAGGTGTTCGCGCAGGCGGGGGCGGAGACCGGCAGCTGTGCGCTCGGCTCGGTCAAGTCGCAGATCGGGCACACCAAGTGCGCCGCCGGGCTCGCCGGACTGATCAAGGCCGCACTCGCCCTGCACACCGGGATCACCCCGCCCACCCTGCACCTGGAGCGGCCCAACCCGGCCTGGGCGGAGGACGACGGCCCGTTCGTCTTCCACACCCGCGCCCGCCCCTGGACGGCACCGCCCGCCGAACGCCTCGCCGGGGTCAGCGCGTTCGGCTTCGGCGGCACCAACTTCCACGCGGTCCTCGCCGGCCACGCCGGGACCGTACCGTCCCGGCAGGCCCTGGACGCCTGGCCGGCCGAGCTGTTCCTCTTCCGAGGCAGGGACACGGCGGCGGCCCACCGCCACGCCGAGGACCTCCTCCGCGCCGCCGAGACCGCCGGCCGCCCCTGGCGCCTGCGCGACCTCGCCCTCGCCGCGGCCCACCGCGCCGACACCTCGCACGAACGGGTACAGGCCGCGATCGTCGCCCGCGACACCGACGAACTGATCGCCCACCTGCACCGCCTCCTCACCGGCGACGACGACCCGTCCGCCGGGATCCATGTCGCGGGGCCGGGTGGGGGGCCGGTGGGTGGGGAGGCTGCTGGGGCGCAGATGGGCGAGGTTGCGGGGTCGGCGTGTGCCGAGCTTGCCGGGCCGGTGATGGGTGAGGTCGAGGGGCCGGGGGGTGGCGACGTAGCCGGGCCGGCGAAGGGCGAGGTGGCTGGGCCGGTGGAGGGTGAGGTTGCGGGGCAGGCGCGAGGTGAGGCGGTGGGGCTGGCGCGGGGAGGGGGCGCCGGGTCGGCGGTGGGTGACGTGGCTGGTGCGGCGCAGGGCGAGGCTGCGGGGTCGGCGGAGGGTGGGGTTGCGGGGCTGGCGCGGCGTGAGGTGGTGGGGCCGGCGCTGAGCGAGATCGTGGGGCCCGTGTGCGCCGGGGTGGCTGGGGCGGTGGAGGGCGAGGTAGCGGGGCCGGCGCAGGGCGAGGTGGCGGGGCCTGCGCAGGGCGAGGTGGCGGGGCCTGCGCCGGTCCGCGGCGAGGAACGTACGGGGTATGAGCGCTCGACCTTCAAGCACTGGACCGACGCGGACAAGGACGGCTGCAACACCCGTCCCGAACAGGGTGAGGGTGCCGGCGAGGTCGCGTTTCTCTTCCCCGGTCAGGGCAGCCAGCGTCCCGGCATGCTCGCCGACCTCCTCGTGCACCTCCCCGGGCTGCGGTACTACCTGGACCTCGGCCGCGCGTACGCCGACACCGTCCACCCGCCGGCCGCCTTCGACGACACCGCCCGCGAGCGGCGCCGGGCGGCCCTCACCGACACCCGGGCCGCGCAACCCGCCCTCGGCATCGCGGGCCTGGCCGCCCACGCCTTCCTCACCTCGGCCGGGGTCCACCCCGACCAGGCCGCCGGGCACAGCTACGGCGAACTGGTCGCGCTCGCCGCGGCCGGGGCGCTCGACCCCGAGACCCTGCTGGAGCTGAGCACCGAGCGGGCCGGCGCGATCCTGGCGGCGGCGGGCGACGACCCGGGCACCATGGCCGCCGTCGGCGCACCCGCCGAGACCGTCGTACGCACCCTGCGCACGACCGGCGCACCCGCATCCGTCGTCGTCGCCAACCTCAACTCGCCCGATCAGACGGTGATTTCCGGACCGACGGCGGATGTCGGAACGGCCGTACGGCTGCTGCGCGACGCCGGGCACGCCGCGCGGCGCGTCCCCGTGGCCTGCGCCTTCCACAGCCCGCTCGTGGCCGGCGCGGGAAAACGGTTCGCCAAGGTGCTCGCGGACAAGACGGTACGGCCGCCCGAGTTCCCCGTCTGGGCCAACCGCACCGCCGCGCCCTACCCGCACAGCCCCGCCGCGGTGCGCGCCGAACTCGCCGCCCAGATCGGCGCCCCGGTCGCCTTCGCCGCCCAGATCGAGGCGATGTACGAGGCCGGCGCACGCGTCTTCGTCGAGGCGGGCCCCGGCACCGTCCTCACCCGGCTGGTCGGACGGATCCTCGGCGACCGCCCGCACCGCACGGTCGCCTGCGAACCGACCGCCGACAGCGGCCTGCGCGGCTGGCTCGACGCCCTCGCCCGCCTCGCCGTCGCCGGGCAGCCGGTGCGCACCGCCTGGCTCCTGCGGGGCCGCGACGCCGTCGACGCGCTGCGCACCCCGGTGCCGCGGCGGCCCGGCTGGACGGTCGACGGACACCTCGTCCGCACCGCCGACGGAGCCCTCCTGCCCGGTGCCCTCGCACCGGCCCGACGAGTCGTGGAGCCGACCGTGACCACCGACCAGCCGTACGGCGCCCCGGCCGACCGGGACGCGCTCATCTCGGAGTTCCTGCGCACCAGCCGGGAGATGATCGCCGCCCAGCGCGATGTCCTGCTCACCTACTTCGGCGCCACCCCGGGTGCCACCCCGGCGGCACCCGTCCCGCCCGTGCCGCCGGCGCAGACGACGGCACCCGAACTGCCGTCCGTGGCAGCGGAGTCGCCCGCCGAGCCGGGCGTCGTGGAGACGGTGGACGACGGGGAGACGGTGGACGACGTGGAGCGGGTCGTCCTGGAGATCATCAGCGAACGCACCGGCTACCCCGTCGACATGATCGAGCCCGACCTCGACCTGGAGGCGGACCTGAGCATCGACTCCATCAAGCGGGCCGAGATCGCCGGCGAACTCGCCAGACGCCTGGGCATCGCCGGCGGCCCCGCCGTGCTGGCCGACGCCGAACTGGAGGAGCTGGCCAAGGCGCGTACGGCCGCGGCGGTGACGGCCTGGCTGACGGCGCGGGCCGGCGCGCACACCGGTGACGGGAGCGGGCGGGCCGAGGAGCGGTCCGAGGCGGCGTCCACCCCGGTCCTCGGCGTGCCGCCCCAGCGGTACGAGCTGCGTCCCGTGCCTCTTCCGGAGCCCGACCCGGCCGCCGTCCGAGCCGCTGTACAAGCCTCCGACCTGGCCGGCCGGCGCATCGTCCTGCTCGGGGACGGTGCGGGCGCGGCGGCCGGGGTCGCGGAGCGACTCGGGGCCCACGGCGCCGATGCCGTGATCCTGGAGCGAGGTCATCTCCTCACCCCCGCGGACGGCCCGGTCGACGGGGTCGTGTACCTCGGCGCGCTGCCCGGTCCGGACCTCCCCGTGCTGCCGGACGCGTTCCCGGTGCTCCGGGCGGCGCTCGGGTGCGGCCCGCGCCGGCTGCTCGCCGTCCGGGCCGCCGACCGCACCGCGGCGCTGCGGGCGGCCGGCCTGGACGGGCTGTTCCGCAGCGTCGCGCGCGAGTACCCGGACCTGCTCGCACGGGTCGTCGCCGTCGCGGACACCGCCCCGGCGGCCGTCGCCGACGCCGTCCTCGCCGAGCTGCGCGCACCCGAACCGGCCCCCGTCGTCCTGCGTACGGCGGCCGGGGCCCGGCAGGAGCTCGTGCTGCTGCCCGCCCCCCTCGGCCCGCTCGCGGCGACGGGCGCCGGGCCGGCCGGGGACGGCGCCGCCGAAGCCGCCGCGCTCGGCCTCGACCGGGACGCGGTCGTGCTGCTCGTCGGCGGCGCCCGGGGCATCACCGCGAGGTTCGCCGCCACGCTGGCCGGCGCCTGCCGGTGCCGTCTCGAACTGCTGGGCCGTACGCCGGCGCCGCCCGCGGCCGAGGACCCACGCACGGCTGCCGCACGCACCCCCGTCGAGCTGCGGGCCGTGCTCGCCGCCGAGCCCGGCGCGCCCGGGCCCGCCGGGATCAGCCGGGCCGCCGAACTGATCCTCGCCCAGCGGGAGATCACCACCACCCTCGCGGAACTGCGGGCGCTCGGCAGCGAGGCCCGCTACCGCTCGGTGGACTTCCGGAACCGGGACGCCGTCCTGCAGGCGGTCAAGGAGACCCACGCCGAACACGGCCGGCTCGACGGAGTCGTCTTCGCCGCCGGGGTGATCGAGGACCGGCTGATCGCCGACAAGACCCCCGAGTCCTTCCAGCGGGTGTACGGCACGAAGACGGCCGGGGCCACCGCGCTGTTCACCGCCCTGGACGACCTGCCCGGCGCTCCCGCGTTCACCGTGCTGTTCGGCAGCATCGCCGCCGTCCTCGGCAACCGCGGCCAGGCCGACTACGCCGCCGCCAACGACGCCCTCGAAGTGCTCGGCGCCGACCGGGCCGCCCGCACGGGCGCCCGCACGCTGACCGTCCACTGGGGGCCCTGGGCACCGTCCGCCGTGCACGGCGGCATGGTCGGCGCGGAACTCGGCCGCACGTACGCCCGCCGCGGCATCCGGCTGATCGACCCGGACGAGGGCACCGCGGCCCTGCTGCGGGAACTCGCCTGGGGCGAACCGTCGGCCCGTGCCGTCGTCTACACCGCGTCGAGCTGGTAGAGATGACGACACATCAGGTGTCTGCCGCCGTCCCCGTCGCCGTCGTAGGGATGGCGGTGCTGCTGCCCGGCGCCCCCGGCCTCGACGCCTACTGGCGCAACCTGCGCGACGGTGTCGACGCGGTCCGCGAGGTCCCCGCGGACCGCTGGGACGCCGCCTACTACCGGCCCGGCCCGGCCCCCGGACCCGCCGTCGCCGGCCAGGTGTACTGCCGGCGCGGCGGCTTCGTGGACGGCCTGGCCGAGGTGGACGTCACCCGGTACGGCATCATGCCCGCCTCGGTGCCCGGCACCGAGCCCGACCAGCTGATCGCCCTCGACGTGGCCGCCGCCGCGCTCGCCGACGCGGGCGGCGAGGACCGGCTCCCGGCCCGGGACCGGATCGGTGTGGCCCTGGGCCGCGGCGGCTACCTCACCCCGGGCCTGGCCCGCCTCGACCAGCGCGTCCGCACCGCCGGACAGCTGACGCGCACCCTGGGAGAGCTGTTACCCCACCTGTCGGCCGGCCAACTCGACCGGATCCGCACGGCGTTCACCGAGCGACTCGGCCCCGACCGCCCCGAGTCCGCGATCGGCCTGGTCCCCAACCTCGCCGCCTCCCGCATCGCCAACCGGCTCGACCTGCGCGGCCCCGCCTACACCGTGGACGCGGCCTGCGCCTCCTCCCTGGTCGCCGTGGACCAGGCGGTCACCGAACTCACCACCGGCCGCTGCGACCTGATGCTGGCCGGGGGAGTGCACCACTGCCACGACATCACCCTCTGGAGCGTCTTCGCCCAGCTGCGCGCCCTGTCCCCGACCCAGCGCATCCGCCCCTTCCACCGCGACGCCGACGGCATCCTCATCGGCGAGGGCACGGGCGTCGTCGTACTGAAGCGGCTCGCGGACGCCGAACGCGACGGCGACCGCGTGTACGCCGTGATCCGCGGCACGGGCGTGGCCGGCGACGGCCGGACGGCGGGGCTCCTGGCACCCGACCCGGGCGGGCAGGCCAGAGCCGTACGGCAGGCCTGGCGGGCCGCCGGACTCGATCCCGCCGCACCGGACTCCATCGGCCTCCTGGAGGCGCACGGCACCGCCACCCCCGCCGGGGACGCGGCCGAACTCACCACACTGACCGAGGTGTTCGGGCCGGGGGCGGGGTACGGCGACGACGACGCCGCGCGCCCGGTCCTCGGCTCGGTGAAGTCGATGATCGGCCACACCATGCCGGCCTCCGGGGTCGCCGGCCTGGTCAAGGCCGCCCTCGCCCTCCACCACGGCACCCTCCTGCCCACCCTGCACTGCGACACCCCGCACCCCGCGCTCGCCGCCACCCGCTTCCGCACCCTGGACCGGGCCCGCCCCTGGGAGACCGGCCCCCGGCAACCCGTCCGCCGAGCCGCCGTGAACGCCTTCGGCTTCGGCGGGATCAACGCCCACGTGGTGCTGGAGGAGGCACCGAGGGGCCGTTCGGCACCGGGGGAGACGCGGACTGCGGCTGCCGGGCCGGACAAGGCGGTTGGTGCTGGTTCGGCGCTGGTGGGGGCGGTGCCCGGGGGTTCGTCCGCGGAGGGTGCCGCGTCTGCTGGTCCCGGGCCGGCCGGGGCGGTACCGGCGGGTCCGGTTCAGGAGGAGGCCACGTGTGCTCGTCCCGGGCGCGGGGCGGCGGTGCCACCCGGTCCGCCCTCCGCGTCGGCTCCCGCCCGCGTCACCGAGCCCGAGCGGATCCTGCTGCTCGCCGCCGACAGCGTGGCGGACCTCGCCGTCGCCCTCGACGGCGACGACTCGGCCGTCCTCGGCGCCGGTCTCGATCCTGCCCGGCCGCACACCGGCGCCGGCCCGGTCCGGCTCGGGATCGTGGCCCCGACCGCCAAGCGGCTCGCCCTGGCCCGCCGTGCCGTCGCCAAGGGCCGCGTCTGGCAGGGCCGCAGCGACCTGTGGTTCAGACCGAACCCGCTGCTCGGGCGGCCCGGCGGCCGGATCGCGTTCGTCTTCCCCGGCCTGGAAGGCGACTTCACGCCCCGCACCGACGACATCGCCGCCCACTTCCGCCTCACCCCGGCGCCCGGCACGGACGCCCGGGTCGGCGACGTGGGACGGCACGGCTTCGGGGTGGTCGGCGTGGGCCGGCTGCTGGACCAGGCGCTGCGCGGCATGGGGGTCCTGCCGGACGCGGTCGCCGGGCACAGCGTCGGCGAGTGGACGGCCATGGCGGCGGCCGGCCTGTACGCGCCGGACCAGGTGGACGCGTTCATGGCCGAGTTCGACCCCGACACGGTCACCGTCCCCGGCCTCGCCTTCGCCGCCCTCGGCACATCGGCCGCCCATGTCCGCGCCGCGCTCGCCGAGTCCTGGGCGCATTCCGGGATCGTGCTCTCCCACGACAACGCGCCCCGCCAGACCATGGTCTGCGGGCCCGGTACGGCGGTCGAGGAGTTCGTACGGGCCCTGCGCGGGCAGGGGGTGATCTGCCAGGTGCTGCCCTTCCGCTCCGGCTTCCACACGCCGATGCTGGAGCCGTACCTCGCGCCCATCAAGGAGGCCGCCGACCGCTTCCGGCTGCACCCGCCGACCGTGCCGGTGTGGTCCGGGACGACCACCGCGCCCTTCCCGCGGGCGGAGTCGGCGGTACGCGAGCTGTTCGTACGGCACCTGCTGGAACCCGTCCGCTTCCGCGAGCTGACCGAGGCCCTCTACGCCGCCGGGCACCGCGTCTTCGTCCAGGCGGGCCCCGGCCGGCTCACCTCCCTGATCGGCGACACCCTCGGCGACCGCGACCACCTGACCGTCGCCGCCAACGTGCCCGAGCGCGACGGCATGCCTCAACTCCGCCGCGTGGCAACGGCGTTGTGGGCGGCGGGGGCTCCGGTTTCGCCGGCGGTGCCGTCACGCGCGGCGGGGGCTCCGGTTTCGCCGGCGGTGCCGTCACGCGCGGCGGGGGCTCCGGTTTCACCGGCGGAGCCGCCATGCCCCGCGGGGGCGTCCGCTTCGTCTGCGGTGTCACGGCGTTCGTCGGTGGCGTCCGTCTCGCCTGCGGAGCCGAGCCGCCCTGCGGAGCCGAGCCGCCCTGCGGGGCCGTCCGTCTCGCCGACGGGGCCGCCCCGCGCCGCGGCACCTGCTCCGGTGCACCGGCGCCGCCCGCCCGTCCGGCTCGATCTTGGCGCCGCCCTGGTCTCGCTGGACGGGCCGGTACTCGACGCACTCCGCGCGGAACTGCGCGCGGCGGCCCTCACCGCCCACGCGGATGCTCCGGACCACCCGAATCCAGCCTCTGCGCATCCCGCGCCCCCACACCACCAGGGCCCGCTTGCCGTGCCCCCGGCGCCCTCTGGTCGCCCAGGATCAGCGTCCCCGCAACCCGCCTCCACACCTCGCCCCGGACCGTCTGCCGTGCCCCCGAGCCGCCTGGGACCGACCGCCACCGGCGTCACGCCCCCGGACCGCCCGGCACCAGCCGTCGCCCACCTCATGCCCCCGGCCCACCCGGGACCGACCGGCACACCCCCCGCGCCCCCGGACTCTCCGTGCGCCCCCGGCCTAGGTGCACTCGAAGGACTGGCCGCGCGCCTCCCGGCCGCCGCCGAGCTGGCCGCGCTGCTGCGGGACACCGCGGACACGGCAGCCCAGCTGATCACCGCAGCCCACCGCCGCACCCCCGGCGCCGCCCCCGACGCGCCCACCCCCGCGGGCCCGACCCGCACCGCACCCACCCGCACCGGGACCACTCGCACCGCACTCACCCGCACCGGGACCACCGGCGCCGCACCTTCCCTCTCCGAGCACACCCCCACCCCGCCCCTCCCCACCGCGCCCCTCCCCGCGCTGACCACCCCGACGGTCACGACGGTCCACGTCTCCCCCCGGACCATGCCCCACCTCCTGGACCACTGCTTCTTCCCGCAGCGCCCCGGCTGGCCGGACGTCGGGGACCGCTGGCCGGTGGTTCCGGCCACCACGATCGTCCAGCACATGATGGATGCCGCGGAGACGGCGGCCCCCGGCCTGCGGGCGGTCGCCGTGCACGAGGCCCGTTTCGACCGCTGGCTCACCGCGACACCCCCCGTCGACCTCCAGGTCACCGTCACCCCGGCCCCCAGCCACCCCCACCACGTCACCGTGGCCTTCGGCCCCACCGCCCGCGCCGTCGTCGAACTCGCCCCGCAGCACCCCGCACCGCCCCGGCCCGGCCCCCTGCCGGACGCGCCCGAACGCCGCCCCGAGCACACCGCGGCCCAGATCTACCGGGAGCGCTGGATGTTCCACGGCCCCGGGTTCCGGGGACTGACCGAACTCACCGCGATCGGCGAGCGGCACATGCGCGGAGTGATCACCGCGCCCGCCGCCCCCGGTGCCCTGCTCGACAACGTGGGGCAGCTCCTCGGCTACTGGATCATGGTGACCCGAACCGGGCGGACCGTCGTCTTCCCCGTGCGGATGCGGCACCTGCGGTTCCACGGACCGCACCCGGCGCCCGGGACGGAGGTCGGCTGCGTGCTGCGGATCACCTCCCTCACGGACACCGTCCTGGAGGCCGACGCGGAGCTGACCGTCGGCGGACGGGTGTGGGCCGTGATCGGCGGCTGGCAGGACCGCCGCTTCGACAACGACCCGACCACCCGCCCCGTCGAACGCTTCCCCGACCGCCACACCCTGTCCGCCGCCATGCCCGGCGGCTGGACGCTGGTGCACGAACGCTGGCCGGACCTCGCCTCCCGCGAGCTGATCATGCGCAACTCGCTCGGCGGCGCCGAACGGACCGAGTACGCCGGACGCCCGCCGCGCGGCCGTCGGCAGTGGCTGCTCGGGAGGATCGCCGTCAAGGACGCCGTACGGCAGTGGCTCTGGCGGCGGGGCGAGGGACCTGTCTTTCCGGCGGAACTGCGCGTACACAACGACGAGTCGGGGCGGCCGTACGTCACCGGAGTGCACGGCCGCGCCCTGCCCGCGCTGGACGTCTCGCTCGCCCACCGCGCCGAGGCGGCCGTGGCGATCGTCCGTCCGCACACCCCGCGGCCCGGTCCCGGCATCGACATCGAAGAGGTCACCGAGCGCGATCCGGCGACCCTCGCCACCGCGCTCGGCCGGGCCGAACTGCGGCTCCTGCGCGCCCGCTCGGAGGACGGCCCGGACCCGCGGGCCCTGTGGTTCACCCGGTTCTGGGCCGCCAAGGAGGCGGTCGCCAAGGCCGAGGGCGCCGGACTCGGCGGCCGGCCACGGGACTTCGCGGTGCTGGAGACCGCGCCGGACGGCACCCGGCTGCTGGTCTCCGGGCGCCTGGAACGCGTCTACACCGTGCACTGCGCGGCGGTGACCAATCCGCCCGCCCTGCCGGACCGCGCCTATGTGGCGGCCTGGACGACCGGTCCCGGAGCCGACGGCGGACACCCCCACGAAGCAGCCGAGGAGCACCCCCGATGAACCCCACACATCCATTCCCGACGAACCCCGCGCATCCGGCGCCCGACCAGCCCACCGTCGACGCCGTGCTCGCCGACGTCACCGGCATGCTCCGCACGGTGCTGGCCGAGTACGGCGACGACGACGCGGTGATCGGCCTGTGCACCACGTTCAACCGCGACCTGGAACTGGAGAGCATCGACCTCGTCACCCTGGCCGGCCTGCTGGAGGAGCGGTACGGGCAGCGGGTCAACCTCGCCGAGTTCCTGGCCGGCATGGAGTTCGACGAGATCATCGAGCTGACCGTCGGCCGGCTGGTGGAGTACGTGGTGTGGAGCCTCAAGAACACCCAGGCGGGCTGAGCGGTGGCGATGGTCGACGCCCGCGGCGTCCGGCTGCACGTCCAGCGCATGGCCCCGGCCGGCGACAGCACCCCGCACGGCACGGTCGTCCTGGTGCACGGTCTGCTCACCGACAGCCTGGCCAGCTACTACTTCACCGTCGCACCCGCCTTCGCCGCCGCCGGACTCGACACCGTCATGTACGACCTGCGCGGGCACGGCCGCAGCGAGCGCCCGGCGGAGGGCTACACCCTCGACCACAACATCGACGACCTGGAGGCCCTCCTCGACCGGCTGGACGTCACCGGGCCCGTCCACCTCGTCGGCAACTCCTACGGCGGCACCATCGCCTTCGGCTTCGCCGTCCGGCACCCCGGGCGCGCGGCCAGCCTGACGCTGATCGAGTCCGAGCCCGCGACCGCCGCGTGGGCGGCGAAACTCGGCCGCATCCTCGACCGGGTCATGACCGAGCTCGCGCACAACGAGCCCGCCGCCCTCGCCTGGATCACCGCCCACCGGGGCCACAACACGGCCCGGCTGGCCAAGGGCGCGGCCCGGCTCGCCCGCGAGACCACCCTCGGCCACGACATCCCCGCCAGCCGCGTGCTGACCGAGGACGCCATCAGAGCCGTACGCTGCCCGGTCCTCGGCGTGTACGGCGGCGACTCGGACCTCGCCGGCCTGGTGCCGCTGAAGCAGGCCCTGCTGACGGACTACCGGGCGGTCGTGCTGCCCGGGCACCAGCACTCGGTGCTCGTGGAGGCGCCCGCGGCCGTCGGCGGACACATCCTGGACCTGATCCGGGCCGGGGCGGGTGTCCGATGAGCGTCTACCTCTTCGTCGTGCCGCCGCTGACCGGGCACGTCAACCCGGCCGTCGGCGTGGCGGCCCGGCTCGCCGGACGCGGACACCGGGTGGCCTGGGTGTGCCCGGACCCGGCGCTGGTGCGGCGGCTCGCGGGCCCGGGCGCGGAGGTTTTCGGGTGCGCGGGCCCGGTGCCGGGTGCCGGGGGTGTCGTACGGCCTGCGGACCTGCGGGGCGCGGAGGCGCTGAAGTTCCTGTGGGAGGGCTACCTGCTGCCGCTCGCCGAGGCCATGGCGCCCGGTGTCCGCGCCGCGGCCGAGGCGTTCCGCCCGGACGTGGTCGTGGCCGACCAACAGGCCTTCGCCGGCGCCCTGGTGGCGGAACGCCTGCGGCTGCCGTGGGCCACCTCGGCCACCACCTCGGCCGAGTTCTCCGGCGCCTACGACGGCCTGCCGAAGGTCGCCGAGTGGCTGCGGCTCCGCCTCACCGAGCTGCGCTCCCGCGTCGGCGACCCGTCCGGCACCGCCGACCCACGGTCCTCGCCGCACCTCCTGCTGATCTTCAGCACACCCGAACTCGTCGGCCCCCAGGCGCCGTTGGCGCCGCACATCCACTACGTCGGCCCCTCGCTCGCCGGCCGCCCGGCCGGCCCCGGCTTCCCCTGGGAACGACTGGACCGCGGCCGGGCGAAGGTCCTGGTGACCCTGGGTACGGCGAACGCCGACGCGGGTGACCGGTTCCTCGCCGAGTGCCTCACCGCCCTGCGGGAACGCGCCGACCGCGTCCAGGCGGTGATCGCCGACCCGGGCGGCGCCCTCACGGTGCCGGCCGACGACAAGGACGTCCTGGCACTGCCGTCCGTGCCCCAACTGGCCCTGATGGAAAGGATGGACGCCGTCGTCTGCCACGCCGGCCACAACACCGTGTGCGAGGCCCTGTGGCACGGCGTCCCGCTCCTCGTCGCCCCCATCCGCGACGACCAGCCCGTGGTGGCCGGACAGGTCGTGGACGCGGGCGCCGGCGTCCGCCTCCGCTTCGGCCGGGTCCGCGCGGAGCGGCTGGGCGCCGCCCTCGACACCGTCCTCACCGACCCCGCCCACCGGGCCGCCGCCGCCCGGATCCGCACCGCGTTCCGCGCGGCGGGCGGCGCCCGGGCCGCCGCGGCCCGCCTCGAACGACTCGCAGCGGAGGCCCGATGAGCGACAACGACGAAGAGAAATCCCGCATCGCCGCCCTGCGTCCCGCCTACCAGAGGGACCTGGCCGCGGGAACCGACCGTTTCTTCGCACCCCGGCGCGAGACCTGCCCCTGGTGCGGCTCGGACCGGCTCGCCACCCGCCTGCGCACCACCGACCTGCTCCAGCACAAGCCCGGCCGCTTCACCCTCGACCACTGCGCCGACTGCGGCCACACCTTCCAGAACCCCCGACTGACCGAAGAAGGCCTGGAGTTCTACTACCGGGACTTCTACGACGGCCTCGGCGAACAGCGCATGAGCGGCACCTTCGGCGGCCGTACCGCCATGTACCGGGGCCGCGCCGAGGCGATGCTCCCGCACGACCCCGCACCGAAGACATGGCTGGACGTCGGCACCGGACACGGCCACTTCTGCGCCACCGCCCGCACCGTCCTGCCCGACACCTCCTTCGACGGGCTCGACTTCACCGACGGCGTCGAAATCGCCGTCCGCGAGGGCCGCGTGGACCACGCCCACCGCGGCGCCTTCCCCGACCTCGCCCCCGAACTCGCCGCCCGCTACGACGTGGTGAGCATGTTCCACTACCTGGAGCACAGCACCGACCCGGACCGCGAACTCCGCGCCGCCCACCAGGCCGTACGCCCGGGCGGCCACCTCCTCATCGAGGTGCCGGACCCGCAGAGCCGCTACGCCCGGCTGCTCGGCCGCTGGTGGCTGCCCTGGCTGCAGCCCCAGCACCTGCACTTCATGCCCGTCGCGAACCTCCGGCGGCGGCTGACCGAGCTGGGGTTCACGGTGGTCGCCGAGCAGCACGCCGAAGCGCACGACCCGGTCGACCTGCTCGCCGCCGTCTGGCTGGCCCTCGACCACACCGCTCCGCGCGAGGACGCCCCCTGGCTGCCCGAGCCGCCCGGCGCCCTGCGCCGTGCCGCGCGCACCGCCCTCCTCCTCGCGGGGGTGCCCGCGCTCCTCACCGCGACCCTCCTGGACCGGTTCGCGCTGCGGCCCCTGTCCCACCGCCTCGGCCTGTCCAACGCCTACCGGCTGGTGGCGCGCCGGGAGTGACCGCGACGTCAGAGCACCTTCGCCCGGATCAGCGCCGACAGCGTCAGGCTGCCCGGCACCAGCGGCACCCAGTCGGTCAGCACCCGACAGCCGATGACCGTCGCGGTGGCCGGCGCCGGTGCGGAGCCGAAGGCGACCAGCGTCCACACCAGCACGGCGTCGACGGCGAGCCCGCCCGGCGCCGGAACGGCCCCCACGGCCGTGCCCGCCGCGAGGTGGGCGAGCACCACCTGGGCCCAGGACAGCCCCAGCCCGAGCGCGGCACCGACACAGGCGAGGGCGGTCCCCTGCACCAGCGGCATCGCGACCGCCCCGCCCCACAGCGCGATCACCCGGGACGGCCGGGTGTGCACCTCCCGCGCATCGGCGAGGGCGGAGCGCAGCAGCCCGGACACCGGCCGGCGCAGCGGCCGTACGACCGTCAGCAGCACCCCGGCCACCGCGACGGCCCCGCCCGCGACGGCGGCGACCGGGACCAGCAGCCGCCCGTCCGGTACCGGCTCACCGAGGCGCCGCCACGCCGGTGACGCCGCCAGGAACACCAGCAGCACCACCGACTTCGCGCCGGACCTGGCCAGCGAGTACAGCCCGATCGACGCGGTGGCCCGGCCGGCCGGCACCCCGCGGCCCCACAGGAAGCGCAGGGTGACGGCATGGGCGCCGAGCCCGCCCGGCAGCACATGGTTGGCGGCACCGGCGGCGAACTGCGAGGCGAGCAGCAGACCCGGCGGCAGCCGGTCGGGCAGCGCGCCCTGTCGCACACATGCGGCCGCCACACAGTTCAGGCAGGTGAGACCGGCACCGGCCAGCAGCCACCACGGGTCGGCCGCGACGAGCCGCCGGACGCCCTCGTGCAGCACCGGCCGGTCGGCGACGGCCCAGCCGGCGGCCGGCAGCAGGGCGGCCAGGCACAGCACCAGCCGGACACGCCGGGCCGCCGGGAGGGCCGGGGGCCGGCCGGGGGCCTGCGGAGCGGTACCCGGCGGAGCGGAGAGCGAGGGGGACTCGGACACTGAGGACACGGGGACGTCGTCCTTCCGCAACGGGCCCACGACGGGGACCTGGGGCAGGCGGGTCGGGCGCAACCGCGGGGAGCCTTCCCCTCCCGTGTGACACCGGGATGTCCGGAAACCGAAGGAGCGAGGGCGGTGCGGTGCCGCCGGGCAGTGCGCGCGAGCCGCCGTTCGCCGCCGACCAGGTAGCCTTCCCTTGGGACGCCCTTTACATGCGGCGCCCCGGAAGACAGGGACGGCGACAGGGGAGGAACCGGCGGTGCACGTCCAGGAATGGCTCGACACGGTGCCCGCGGCCGCCGTCTACGCCGTGGTGGCCCTGGTGATCGGTCTGGAGAGCCTGGGCATCCCGCTGCCGGGCGAGATCGTGCTGGTCTCGGCGGCGCTCATGTCCTCCCAGCACTCCGGCATCAACCCGGTCGTCCTCGGCGCCTGCGCGACCGCCGGCGCCGTGATCGGCGACTCCATCGGCTACGCGATCGGCCGCAAGGGCGGCCGCCCGCTGCTCGCCTGGCTCGGCAGGAAGTTCCCGAGGCACTTCGGCGAGGGCCATGTGGCCACCGCCGAGCGGTCCTTCGAGAAATGGGGCATGTGGGCCGTCTTCTTCGGCCGCTTCATCGCCCTCCTGCGCATCTTCGCGGGCCCGCTCGCCGGCGTCCTGCACATGCCGTACTGGAAGTTCCTGATCGCCAACGTCCTCGGCGGCATCTGCTGGGCAGGCGGCACCACGGCCGTCATCTACTACGTGGGCGTCGTCGCCGAGGACTGGCTGAAGAAGTTCTCGTACGTGGGGCTCGCGGCGGCGGTCCTGATCGGCCTGGCCTCCATGCTGCTCATCAAGCGCAAGGCGAAGAAGGCCCAGACGGCGGAAGTGGAAGCAGAACCGGTGAACGCCGGGGAGTGAGGCACCCGCACCCGCGGCGCACCTACTCCTGCACCCCGCGATGCGCCGCCGCCAACTCCGCGTACATCGTGCCGTTGAGGGTGACCCCCTGCCGCTCTTCCTCCGACAGCGGCCGCTTCACCTTCGCCGGCACGCCCGCCACCAGGGACCCCGGCGGCACCACCATCCCCTGCGGCACCAAAGCCTGAGCCGCGACCAGCGACCCCGCCCCGATCACGGCTCCGTTCAGCACGGTGGCCCCCATCCCGATCAGGCAGTCGTCCTCGACCGTCGCCCCGTGCACCACCGCGTTGTGCCCGATGGACACCCGCTCGCCCACGCGCACGGGAAACCCGGGATCCGCGTGCAACGTGACGTTGTCCTGCACGTTCGCCTGCGCCCCCACGGTGATCCTCTCGACATCCCCGCGCACCACCGCGCCGTACCAGACACTGGCCCCCGCGCGCAGTGTGACATCGCCGATGACAGAGGCCGTGGGCGCCACGAACGCCTCCGGATCGATCTGCGGGTCCTTGCCCCCGATGCCCACGATCAGCGCCCGCTGCGTCATCACCGTCTCCTCGTGTCCGTAAGTACCCCGCACGCTACGACACGGCATGGGGCAAAGATCACAGCAGCCCACCCTCTCGCCGGTGACAACCGGTGAGTAACGTGACCCCGTGCCGAAGCGCAAGAACACGTTCTCATCCTGGCGACGCCGCGCGGCGCAGCGCGTGGTGCACGCGGCCTGGGCCTGGGCGCAGCGCACGGGCTCCGTCACCGCCGACCGCCCCGGCCGCCTGCGCTTCGGCTCGATCGGCGAAGCGACCCGGCTCGCCTTTCCGCTCGGCACCGTCTTCGGCGAACCGTGGATCCACCTCGGTTCGCACTGCATCATCGCCGAACAGGTCACGCTGACCGCCGGCCTGATGCCGGACCTGGACCTCGGTCCGGACCCGATCCTGCGCATCGGCGACGGGGTGGTCCTCGGCCGCGGCAGCCATGTCATCGCGGACACGACGGTCACCATCGGCAGCGACTGCTACTTCGGCCCGTACGTCTACGTCACCTCCACCAACCACTCCTACGACGACCCGCACGAGCCCATCGGCAGGCAGTGGCCGCGCATGGAGCCCGTCGAGATCGGCCCCGGCTGCTGGATCGGCACCGGCGCGGTCATCCTGCCGGGCGCGCGGATCGGCCGGAACGTGGTCGTCGCGGCCGGTGCCGTGGTCCGCGGCACGGTGCCCGATCACGCCGTGGTCGCCGGGGCACCGGCCCGCGTCGTCCGGCGCTGGACACCCGAGCAGGGCTGGCAGCCGCCGCTCAGAACCCCGCCGCCGGTGCCGATCCCGGACGGGATGACACCGGGGCAGCTGCGCGCACTGGCGGAACTGGACGAGGACGGGGTGGCCCGGCTCGCGCGACTGGAGACCGAGGGCTGACCCACCCGCCGCCCAGCGCCAGGCCCCCGGAACGAAGCGTGCTGTCGCGGTCGGCCTCGCAGTACAGTTCGATGGATGATCGGGTACAGCCCGCCGTAGTGCAGTCCGCTGAACCTTGTCATCGAACAGACTGCACCCCGGACTCTTCCTCGATGGACGTGATGTGTCGGACCTCGACCTGCTGACCCAGTCCCTGGCGCGCAACGTCAAGCGCTGGCGCACCGAGCGCGGCTTCACCCTGGACGCGCTCGCCGCCCGCGCGGGAGTCAGCCGCGGCATGCTCATCCAGATCGAGCAGGCCCGGACGAACCCCAGCATCGGCACCGTCGTGAAGATCGGCGACGCGCTCGGCATCAGCGTCACCACCCTCCTCGACTACGAACAGGGCCCCACCGTCCGCGTCGTCCCCGCCGACCAGGCCGTACGGCTGTGGCACACCGACGCCGGCAGCTACAGCCGCCTCCTCGCGGGCACGGAGGCACCCGGCCCCCTGGAGATGTGGGACTGGCGGCTGATGCCCGGCGAGCAGAGCCCCTCCGAGCCGCACCCGGCGGGCACGGCGGAGCTCGTCCATGTCACCGCGGGTGAACTGACCCTGACCGTGGACGGCGTCAAGCACCTCGTGCCGGCCGGCGCGAGCGCCGCGTTCGAGGCGAGCACCTCGCACACGTACGGCAACGAGGGCGACGTCCCGATGGAGATGGTGATGGCCGTCTCGGTGCCGCCCGTGCGCTGAACCGCGCCGCAGCGGGCTGCCGGCCCGCCGTAGGGTGCGGCCATGCGCGCGCCCATCGGAGACTTCGACACGGCCACCCCCGCCCCGGACTGCCTTCAGGAGCTGACCGCCCCGGTCGCCGACGCCGTACGCCGCTGGCGGGGCGCGCTCCCCGCCGACCACATCCTCTACGTCGACACCGACCCGCGGTGGGCGGACACCTCCGTCTTCGTCGAGCACTACGGCCATGCCGGTCTCGCCGGTGGCCGTCTCCATCGAGGCGAACGAGGCCTTGCGCGCCCCGAGTCGGCGGCGGACGACGCCGTTGACGTCGACCCGGGTGGTGGAGAGCACCACGCACGCGGCGAGGGTCGTCCCGCCGCCCCGCTTCCCGACGACGACCACGCAGTTCGCCGACTGCTCCAGCAGGTCGCGTCGAGTACGGCGGCATCACGCCGGTCGGCCTGCCCGCCGGCTGGCCGGTCCTGCTGGACCCGGCCGTCGTCGACCTGCCCTGCGTGCTCGTCGGCAGCGGACGCCGGCGCGGCAAACTGCTGGTCCCCGGCAAGGCCCTCGCGGAACTGCCGGGCGCCGTGGTGCTGGAGGGCCTCGGGGTCGCCTGAGGCCGGCGAACGCCCGCACCGGCACCCCGCGCGCGGTCTCCTGGATCCGCCCCTCACCCCGTCAGATGGTGCGCCAGGGCGAGATGGGGGTCCGTCTCGCCCGGCGCGGGTGCCGGGTCGGCGTGGACCAGGGCGGCCGTCAGCCTCGGTACGGCGTGCAGCAGGGCGTGCTCGGCCTCGACGGCGATCGCGTGCGCCTGCCGTAGCGTCGCCTCGCCGTCCACCACCACCGTGAGTTCGGCCCGCAGCCGGTGCCCGATCCAGCGCAGCCGCAGCTCACCCACCTCCCGCACGCCCGGCACCGCCCGCACCGCCCGCTCGGCCCGGTCCACCAGCGCCGGGTCGACGGCGTCCAGCATCCGCCGGAACACTTCCCGCGCCGCGTCCCGCAGCACCAGCGCGATCGCGGCCGTGATCGCCAGCCCCACGACGGGGTCGGCCAGGTGCATACCGAGAGCCGACCCGCCGGCGCCCAGCAGCACCGCCAGCGAAGTGAAACCGTCGGTACGGGCGTGCAGCCCGTCGGCGACGAGCGCGGCCGAGCCGATCTCCCTGCCCACCCGGATCCGGTACCGGGCCACCCATTCGTTGCCCACGAACCCGGCCAGCGCCGCCGCCGCCACCGCCGGCAGGTGCGCCACCGGGCGCGGATCGAGCAGCCGGCCCACGGCGGCCCACGCGGCGAAGGCCGCCGAGGCGGCGATGGTCAGCACGATCACCAGTCCCGCGAGATCCTCCGCGCGCCCGTAGCCGTAGGTGAACCGCCGGGTCGCCGCCCGCCGCCCCAGCACGAAGGCGATGCCGAGCGGTACCGCGGTCAGGGCGTCGGCGGCGTTGTGCACGCTGTCCCCGAGCAGCGCCACCGACCCGGAGACGGCCACCACGGCGGCCTGCGTCAGTGCGGTGACCCCGAGGACGGCCAGCGACACCCACAGCGCCCGCATCCCACGCGCCGAGGCCTCCATGGCCGGGTCCAGCTTGTCGGCGGTGTCGTGGGAGTGCGGGGTGAGGAGGTGCGCGAGCCGGTGCCGGAGGCCGGGAGTGCGGGCGGCGCGGCCCTCGTGGCGGTGGTCGTGGCTGTGGCTGTGGGCGTGCACGTGCCGGCCATGGCCGTGTCCGTCGTGGCCGTGGTGATGGCGGTGCCGGTCGTTCACATGGGTCCCCTTCCGCGCGGGAGTGGACGCGTGGCGCCCACGGGACCATTATGTGCGTATGAGCGCACGCATGCACCTGTCACCTGCGCACCATGCGCACCCGCGCAGCCCGGGCGAGGAGCACTTCGCGCGCGCCGCCGAGCTGATGGCCCTGCTCGGCGACCGCACCCGCCTCACCCTGCTGTACGCCCTGTCGGCGGGCGAGGCCGACGTCACGACGCTCACCGAGGCGTGCGGTGCGGCCCGTCCCGCCGTCAGCCAGCACCTGGCCCGGCTGCGGTTCGCGGGCCTGGTGAGGACCCGCAAGGAGGGCCGCCGGGTGATCTACTCACTCCCGCACGGGCACCTGCGCCGACTGGTGGAGGAGGCCCTGAAGACGGCGGACCACCACCTCGCCGAAGGGCGCACCGGACGTCAGTAGGCGGCTGCCGTGCCGAGGTACTGCTCGGCGAAGGCCGCCGCCGCGGCCGGCGAGGTGAACAGCCGGCGCAGCCGGGCCAGAGTGGTGCCGGCGCGGAACGGGTCGCCCGACGCGAGACCGTGGTAGATGTCCGACAGCCACTGTGAGAACTCCTGGTAGTCCCACACCCTGCGCAGGCAGGCCGCCGAGTAGCCCGCGAGGCCGCTGTCGTCGCCCCTCGTGACGTACGCCGCGAGCGCGTCGCCGAGCAGGAAGGCGTCGTGCAGGGCCAGGTTCATCCCCTTCGCGGCGATGGGCGCGACCAGGTGACCGGCGTCCCCGGCCAGGAACAGCCGTCCATGGCGGAGCGGTTCCACGACGTAGTGGTGCATGTCCAGTACGCGCTTCTCGACCAGCCGGCCCTCGCTGAGCGGGGGCGCTCCGGCCGCGCCGAGCCGCTCGTGCAGTGCGGTCCACACCCGGTCGTGCGACCAGTTCCCGGGATCGTCGCCCGGCGGGCACTGCAGGTAGAACCGGGTCAGCTCGGGGCTGCGGGGCATCTGCCCGGCGAAACCGCGCGGGTGGACGCCGAACAGGACGCAGTCCGTCGACGGCGGCACCTCCGCGAGCAGCGCCAGCCAGCCGATGCCGTCGTCCTGCCGGGCGATCCGCCTGCGCCGCGCGGGTATCGCGTCCCGCGTCACCCCGCGCGCCCCGTCGCAGCCCGCGACGAAGTCGCAGCGCAGCAGCCGCCGTTCACCGGTCTCAGGACACCGGTACGACACCGCGGGCCGGTCCGAGTCCAGGTCGTGCAGCCGTACGTCGCGCACCCCGAAGCGGATGTCGCCGCCGCGCACGTCGGCGTACTCCCGCACCAGGTCCGTCACCAGCAACGGCTGCGGATAGACGTAATGGTGCGTGCCGGTCAGGTCGGCGTAGGGGAAGCGGTACCGCTCGCCGCCGAAGCGGAACTCGCAGGCGCCGTGCGGCTCGGCCCGCTCGGGCAGCCGCGCGGCCAGTCCGCGCCGCCCGAGTTCGCGCACGGCCCACTCTTCGAGGACACCGGCCCGCGGCCGTGTCTCGATGAACTGCCTGGTCTCGGTCTCCAGGACGACGCAGTCGACGGCGGCGGCCCGCAGGATGCCGCCGATCGTGAGTCCGGCGGGCCCGGCGCCCACGACGACGACCGTACGGCGTTCCCCGGGCGCGGAGTCGAGGTGGGGGGAAGGGGAGATCATCCCCGCATTATGACGGTGTCCCGTCAGCGGCTCTGCTGACGGGACACCGGGAGGGGAGTGGGCTCAGTGCGCCGGGGTGTCGACGACGACGACCTCGTCGATGCTGCGCTCGATCGCCTCGGGTGCGGAGGCGGTCGCCTTGGCCCAGTAGTAGATGCCGAGCGAGAACACCGTCACGACCAGGATGTCCCACCACAGCGGCAGGTCACCGCTGCCGCCGAAGGTGCTCAGGTAGGAGATCACGCCGATGCCCAGCAGGTAGGGGACCAGCCACTGCGCGGCCTTGAAGTCCAGCCGGGGAGCGTCGGGCAGGCTCTTGCGGATCGCGTACGCGGCGTAGGAGCCGAGCAGCACATAGCCGAGCAGGATCGCGAAGCCCAGCCGCCACAGGGTGTCCCAGCCGGACCAGAAGATGATCAGGTTGGCGACCACGAACGACAGCGGGGAGATGACGTTGCCGAAGGGCAGCTTGTACGGACGGTCGTGGTTCGGCAGCCGGTCCTTGAAGACGCCGTAGGCCAGCGGGGCGCCCGCGTACATCAGCACGCTCGCCGAGGTGATGAAGCTGACCAGCGTCTGCCAGCTCGGGAACGGCAGGAAGCAGACGACGCCGGTCACGAACGAGACGGCGAGGCCGAACCACGGCACACCGCGCGAGTCGGTCTTGGCGAAGATCTTCGGCGCGTAGCCGTTCTTGGCCAGGCCGTAGGAGATGCGGGAGGTGGCGGTGGTGTAGATCAGGCCGGTGCCTCCGGGGGAGATGATCGCGTCGGCGTACAGCACCCAGGCCAGCCAGCCCAGGCCGACCAGCGTGGCGAGGCCCGCCCAGGGGCCGCTGATGCCGGCGTAGGCCAGGTTCGCCCAGCCCTTCGCGAAGCTGGCGTGCGGCAGCGCGCCGATGAACACGACCTGGAGCAGCAGGTAGATCACGGAGCCGATCGCCACCGAACCGAGCGTCGCGCGCGGCAGGTCACGCTTCGGGTTGCGGCTCTCGCCGGCCAGCTGGATCGCCTGCTCGAAGCCCAGCAGCGCGAAGATGATGCCGCTGGAGCTGATCGCGGTGAGGACACCCTTGGCGCCGAACGGGGCGAAGCCCTCGGAGGTGAAGTTGGCCGGGTGGAAGTTGCCGATGGCGATGACGAAGATCGCCGCGAGCGGGACCGCGATCTTCCACCAGGTGGCGGCGCTGTTGGTGTGGGCCAGGATGCGGACGCCGAGGAAGTTGACCGCGACGAACACCGCCATCAGGACCACCGCGACGACGATGCCGCTGGTCGAGAGCGTGCCGTTGGCGTGCTGCAGCCCGTCGGCGAAGTGCCAGTGCTTGGCATAGCCGATCATGGCCTCGACCTCGATCGGGGCCACCGTCGCGGCCTGCAGCCAGGAGAACCAGCCGAACGACATGCCGGCCAGGCCGCCGAAGGCGTAGTGCGGGTAGCGCGCGGTGCCGCCCGCCACCGGGAACATGCCGCCGAGTTCGGCGTGCACGAGAGCGAGCAGCACGATGGCCACCGCGCCGATCACCCACGAGATGATCGCGGCGGGACCCGCCGCCACCACTGCTTTCTCGGCACCGAAGAGCCAACCGGAGCCGATGATGGAGCCCACCGAGGCCCACATCAGACCGATGAGTCCGACGTCGCGGCGCAGACCACCGGTGTCGCTTGTGGCTACCGGTGCAGCCTGGTCGACATTCGCCATGTTCAAGTGGCCTCTCAGATCGTAAACGCAGGTTTAAGGAGCAAGGAGGCCACAGGCTAAGGACGCTTTCCGAGTGAGCAAAAGAGTGTTAACCAAAACTTGACCCTGGATCTTATCTGTCTTGAGTACACGCTCGGTCACAGCCTTGTCACAGCTCAGATGCCCACTATGAATGTCAATATTCAGCAGAGGATTGTGAGTAGAAGGAGAGATTCGCTACTGCAGAAGGGGGATTTCGATCGCCGGGCAGCGGTCCATCACCATGTCCAGACCGGCCGCCCGGGTCCGTTCGTACGCGCTCTGGTCCACGACGCCGAGCTGGAACCACACCGCCCGCGCGCCCTTCGCCACGGCCTGGTCGGCCACCGCGCCGGCCAGTTCGCTGTTCACGAAGACGTCGACCACGTCCACGTCGAAGGGGATGTCCGCGAGGGATGCGTACCCCTGTTCGCCGTGCACCGTCTCGGCCTTGGGGTGCACGGGCACGATCCGCTTGCCGAACCGCTGGAGCACCTGCGCCACCCCGTACGCGGCCCGGCTCCGGTTGGTGGACAGGCCGACCACCGCCCAGGTGTCGCCCAGCTGGGTCAGAATCCTGCGGATCGTCGCTTCGTCGCCGTACACGGCCGCCTCCATGGGTTGCTGCGGGTAATGTTCGCCTGGGCAACGGCGCCCGGCGGGTCCGGATTCCCCCTCATGCCGCCACCATGTCCGGAATCGGCGCAAGGTGCCTGCGCGCGACCGCCCGCACGCCTACGCTCGCCCCGTGCTGCGCTTCCTCGACGCCCGAACCGGTGAGCCCGTCCCCGCCGCGCCCGCCCGCCGCGGCCTGACCCGCATCGAAGCCCATGCCTCCGGCCTCGACCCGACCGCCCTCCGGGTGCTGCTCACCGCCGACCTCCTGGTCCGCGGCCTGGAACTGTCCGGCACCCCCGTCTGGACGATCCTCACCGCCCCCCACCGCCACGCCGAACTCCGCGCAGCCGCCACCACCCTCTCCATCCGCCCCTTCGAGGACGGCCGCGACCTGGCGTCGGGACTGGGGGAGGCCCAGGCGATCCATGTGACGTCCGACCCCGGGAACGTCCCCACCGCGGGTCCGGTGATGCGGGTGGCCCCCGTGGAGTGGACGACGGACCCGGCCGGCGCTCCGGCACCGGGACCGGCGCCGGCCGGGGCCGGTGGGGCAGGTGCCGCCGAGCCCGCCGTGCACCCCGCGCTCCCGGTGCTGCTCACCGATCCCGCCGCCCTGCGGCTCGCGCTGCTCTCCGTGCCGCGCGGTGACACCGTCCGGCTGGACCCCGTGGTGCTGGGCGAGGCTGCCGGGCGGTTGGCGCGGTGGCGGCGGGCCGTGGCGGGGTGGGCGCGGCAGCCGTCGCGGCCGGTGCCGGACGGGGTGCGGGGGCGGCTGCGCTCCGCGTGGGAGGACGACCTCGACCTGCCCGGCGTGCTGGACGTGCTGCGGTCCGTGGCGGCCGACCCGGACATCTCCGACGGCGCGCGGTTCGAGACGTACGTCTATGCCGACCGCCTGCTCGCCCTCGACCTCGCCCGCGACCTCGGGAGTCTCGCGTGATCGCGCGGGCGGGCGCCGGACCGCTGCGCCGGCTGGTGGTACTGCGGCACGCCAAGTCCGACTGGCCCGAGGGCGTCGAGGACCACCGCAGGCCGCTCGCGCCGCGCGGCCTGCGTGACGCCCCGGCCGCCGGACGCGCCCTCGCCGACGCCGACTGCCTGCCCGACCTCGCCCTGTGCTCCACGGCCGTACGCGCCCGGCGCACCTGGGAGCTGGCCTCCGCCGAGTGGGGCACCCCGCCGCCGGTGCGCTACGACCGGCGGCTGTACGCGGCGGACGTACCGGACCTGCTGGAGGTGGTCCGCGAGGCGCCGCCCGAGGTGGAGACGCTGCTGGTGGTGGGGCACAACCCGGGGCTGGAGGAGCTGGTGCTGGAGCTGGCCGGGGACGGTCTGGACGACACCCTGGACCGGGTGCGGACCAAGTTCCCGACCTGCGCGATCGCCGTCCTCGACTGGCGCGGCACCGGCTGGACCGCCCTCGCCCCGGGCACCGCCCTCCTGACGTCGTTCACGGTGCCGCGCGGCCGGAAGGAGTAGCGGCACAGCCAGGCACCTCCCGTCCCGGCGCAACCAGCGGAGCGCATACGCTGACGGGATGCAGGACGAGTACCGCACAGTCGCCCGCGCGGGCGTGCACGAGACCGAGATCAACCGCTCCCGCTTCCTGTGCGCCCTCGCCCCGGCCGCCACCGAGCAGGAGGCGCAGGACTTCATCGCCTCCGTGCGCAAGGAACACGCCGACGCCACCCACAACTGCTGGGCGTACGTCATCGGCGCCGACGCCTCCGTGCAGAAGGCCAGCGACGACGGCGAACCGGGCGGCACCGCCGGCGTCCCCATGCTCCAGATGCTGCTGCGCCGTGAGATGCGCTACGTCGTCGCGGTCGTCACCCGCTACTACGGCGGCGTCAAGCTCGGCGCCGGCGGACTCATCCGCGCCTACGGCGGCGCCGTGGGCGAGGCCCTCGACACGCTCGGCACACTCACCCGGCGCCGCTTCCGGCTGGCCACGGTGACCGTCGACCACCAGCGCGCGGGCAAGGTGCAGAACGATCTGCGCGCCACCGGACGCGGGGTGCGGGACGTCCGTTACGGCGAGGCCGTGACCATCGAGATCGGGCTGCCGGACGCCGACGTGGACGCCTTCCGCGGATGGCTCGCCGATGTGACGGCGGGCACAGCGGGGCTCGAACTGGGCGGAGAAGCCTACGGAGATGCCTGATGAAATGCGTAAATCAGGCATAACTCATCAAAGCTGGCCGGATGTCACGGGCGGATACGGGAGTAACCGCCCGTGATGTCAGACCCGGCCGTTAACCTCGGGGATCATGAGACTCCTGCACACGTCCGACTGGCATCTCGGCCGGGCCTTCCACCGGGTGAACATGCTCGGGGCCCAGGCCGAGTTCATCGGTCACCTCGTCACCACCGTGCGTGAGCGCGAGGTGGACGCGGTGGTCGTGTCGGGCGATGTGTACGACCGCGCGGTGCCCCCGCTCGCCGCGGTCGAGCTGTTCGACGACGCCCTGCACCGCCTCGCGGACCTCGGCGTGCCCACGGTGATGATCTCCGGCAACCACGACTCGGCCCGCCGCCTCGGCGTCGGCGCCGGACTCATCGACCGCGCCGGCATCCACCTGCGCACCGAGCCGTCCGCCGCCGGCACCCCGGTCGTGCTGGGCGACACCCACGGGGACGTCGCGTTCTACGGCCTGCCGTACCTCGAACCGGCCCTGGTGAAGGACGAGTTCGGAGTGGAGAAGGCCGGCCACGAGGCCGTACTGGCCGCCGCCATGGACCGCGTCCGCGCCGACCTCGCCGCCCGCGCGCCCGGCACCCGCTCCGTCGTCCTCGCCCACGCCTTCGTCACCGGCGGCCAGGCCAGCGACAGCGAGCGGGACATCACCGTCGGCGGCGTCGCCGCCGTACCGGCCGGGGTGTTCGACGGCGTCGACTACGTGGCACTCGGCCATCTGCACGGCTGCCAGACCATCACCGAGCGCGTGCGCTACTCCGGCTCGCCGCTCGCCTACTCCTTCTCGGAGGCCGGCCACCGCAAGAGCATGTGGCTCGTCGACCTGGCCGCCGACGGCGCCGTCACCGCCGAGCGCCTCGACTGCCCGGTGCCGCGCCCGCTGGCCCGCCTCCGCGGCACCCTGGAGGACCTGCTCGCCGACCCGGAGCTGGCCCGACACGAGGGCGCCTGGGTCGAGGCCACCCTCACCGACGCCATCCGGCCCGCCGATCCCATGGCCCGCCTCACCGAGCGCTTCCCGCACACCCTCAGCCTGGTCTTCGCCCCCGAGCGCGCCCCGGGCGGCCCCGAGGTGTCGTACGCCCGGCGTCTCGCCGGCCGCAGCGACCAGCAGATCGCCCAGGACTTCGTCGCCCATGTACGGGGCGCCGGACCCGACGAGCGGGAGGCCGCCGTGCTCCGGGAGGCGTTCGACGCCGTGCGCGCCGACGCCGCCGTACGGGAGGTCGCCCGGTGAGGCTGCACCGGCTCGACATCACCGCCTTCGGGCCCTTCGGCGGCTCCCAGAGCGTCGACTTCGACGCCCTGTCCGCCGCCGGGCTGTTCCTGCTGCACGGCCCCACCGGCGCCGGCAAGACCACCGTCCTGGACGCCGTCTGCTACGCCCTGTACGGCTCCGTCCCCGGCGCCCGGCAGAGCGGCCAGGGCATGCACCTGCGCAGCGACCACGCCGAGCCGCGCACCCGCACCGAGGTCCGCCTCGACCTCACCGTCGCCGGCCGCCGCCTGGAGATCACCCGTCAGCCGCCGTGGGAGCGGCCCAAACTGCGCGGCAAGGGCACGACCGTCGACAAGGCCCAGACCTGGCTGCGCGAGTACGACGCCGCGGCCGGCGCCTGGCAGGACCGCAGCCGCTCCCACCAGGAGATCGGCGAGGAGATCACCCAGCTGCTCGGCATGAGCCGCGAGCAGTTCTGCCAGGTCGTGCTGTTGCCCCAGGGTGACTTCGCCCGCTTCCTGCGCGCCGACGCCGAGGCCCGCGGCCGGCTGCTGGGCCGCCTCTTCGACACCCAGCGGTTCGCCGACGTCGAGAAGCGCCTGGCCGAACGCCGCCGCGCCACCGAGGCACGCGTGCGGGAGGGCGACGCGGCGCTGCTCGCCGACGCCCACCGCATGCAGCAGGAGGCCGGCGACGCCATGGAGCTGCCCGAGCTGGCTCCGGGCGATCCGGGCCTGGCCGACGCCGTGCTCGCCGCCGCCGCCGTCGCCCGCGCCACCGCACGCGAACGCCTCACCATCGCCCACTGCCGGTTCGCCGCCGCCGAGTCCGCCCACGCCGAGGCCCGGCGCGCCCTGGACGACGTACGCGAACTCGCCCGCCTGCAGAGCCGGTTCGCCGAGGCCCGGCAGCGCGCCGAGCGGCTCCAGGAGCGGGCCGGCGCCCACCGCGAGGACCGGCAGCGCATGGAACGGGCCCGCAAGGCGGAGGCGGTCGCGCCCGCGCTGCAACTGCGCGAGGCCGCCGAGCAGGAGCACCACAGGGCGGTCCGGACCGAGGCACGCGCGCGGGGCCTGCTCCCCGACTCCTGCGCCGACGCGGGCGCCGGCACCCTCGCCTCCGCCGCCCGCCGGGCCGCCGAGGAACTGGGCGGCCTGGACGCGGCCCGGCGCGCCGAGCAGCGGCTCACCGAGCTGGCCGAGGAGCGGTCCGGGCTCGACCGCCAGGAGCGCGCCGACGAGGACGTGCTCCGCGAGGCCGAGGCCTGGCTCGCCGAGTGGGACACCGTCCGCGCGACGCTCCAGTCCCGCGTCGACTCCGCGCAGGAGGCCGCCACCCGCGCCGAACAGCTCGCCGTCCAGCGGGAACCGATGCGCAGGCGCCTCGACGCGGCCCGCACCCGGGACCGGCTGACCGCCGACCTGGACCAGGCCGAGCAGGCCTCGCGCGCCTCCGAGCAGCGCGCCCTCGACGCCCGCGCCCACTGGCTCGACCTCAAGGAACAGCGCCTGAACGGCATCGCCGCCGAGCTGGCCGCCCACCTCACCGCCGGCGAGCCCTGCGCCGTCTGCGGAGCCGTCGAACACCCCGCACCGGCCCGCAAGGTCGCGGGCCACGTCGACCGCGAGACCGAGGACCTGGCCCACCAGGCCTGGCAGCAGGCCGACGCCCGGCACACCGCGGACGAACGGCGCCTCGGCGTCGTCCGCGAGGCCCTGGCCGCCGCCACCGCCGAGGCGGGCGACCAGCCCACCGCACAACTCGAAGCGTCAGCCGCCGAGTTGGAGCAGGAGTACGCCCGCGCCCGGCGCGACGCCTCGGCGCTGCACGCCGCCCACGAGGAGCTGCGGCGCGCCGAGCACGAGCGCGAGCAGCGCCTCGCCGACCGCCAGCAGGCCGCCGTACGGGCCGCCTCCCGGCTCACCCGGCGCGAGACCCTGGAGCGCGAACAGGTCCAGCTGGAGGAGGAGTTGGTGACGGCGCGCGGCGGCTCGGGCAGCGTGGCCGCGCGCGCCGCACAGCTGGAGCGGCAGGTGGCGCTGCTCACCGACGCCGCCGACGCCGTACGCACCGCCGAGGACACCGCCCGGCGCCTGAAGGACGCCGACGCCCGCCTCGCCGACGCCGCCTACCGCGCCGGTTTCGACACCCCGCAGGCCGCGGCCGACGCCCTCCTGGACCCCGCCGCCCACCGCGAACTGCAGCACCGCCTGGACACCTGGCAGACGGAGGAGGCCGCCGTGCGCGTGGCACTGGCGGAGCCCGACACCGCGGCCGCCGCCCAGCGCCCGCCCGCCGACCCGGCCACGGCCGAGCGCGCGGCGTCCACGGCCGAACACCGGCTGCGCGAGGCGGCGTCCGCCCGGGACGCGGCGGCCCGCTGCTGCGCCGAGCTCGACCGCCTCACCGCGCGCGCCACCGAGGCGGTACGCGGACTCGCCCCGCTCCGCGAGGAGTACGACCGGGTGGCCCGCCTCGCCGCCCTCACCGCGGGCACCTCCGCCGACAACGAACGCAGGATGCGCCTGGAGTCGTATGTGCTGGCCGCCCGCCTGGAGCAGGTCGCCGCCGCCGCGACCGCCCGGCTGCAGCGCATGTCGTCGGGCCGCTACACCCTCGTCCACTCCGACGACCGCACCGGCCGCGGCCGCAGCGGACTCGGGCTGCACGTGGTCGATGCCTGGACCGGCCGCGAACGCGACACCGCCACCCTGTCCGGCGGCGAGACCTTCTTCGCCTCCCTCGCCCTCGCCCTCGGCCTCGCGGACGTCGTCACCGACGAGGCCGGCGGCGTCCGCCTCGACACGTTGTTCATCGACGAGGGCTTCGGCAGCCTCGACGACCAGACCCTGGACGAGGTCCTGGACGTCCTCGACTCACTCCGGGAGCGGGACCGCAGCGTCGGTATCGTCAGCCACGTCCCTGACCTGCGGCGGCGCATCCATGCCCAGCTGGAGGTGGTGAAGGGGAGAGGGGGGTCCGCGCTGCGGCAACGGGGGGTCTGAGCGGGTCATGAACCCCAGCCGTCATGCGAGTCGGGCCTGCGGGCATGTCCGCAGCCGCAGGTAGCGATTGCTGGAGGATTCGATTGAATACCGCTTTGAGTTCGCGATCTCGGGACGTGGCCCGCGTCCGCGACGCTCTTGAGTCACAGGACGCGGGTCACTCGGGAGGCCCTGTCCCTCGACGATGTGTCGGGGAACCGGCTCAAACCACACGGTGGTTGGGCGTCCGCGCGGGGCCTCCGCAGTGAGGACGCGGATACCAGCTCAGCCAGCAACATGAGCTGCAGGGTCTGTACGTAGAGCACCATACTGCCCTCGACGTCGCCTCCCGGACGGTGAGGCTCGCACAAAGATCACGGGAGGAGCTGCGGCAGGGCTCAGCTTCGGCTCCCGCGGCGCTGCAGACGGCATGGGGGACCCGGCAGGCTGCCAGGGCGAAGACGACCGCGAAGGGCGCGAGTACGCCGAGGACGGACACAGACTCCAGGCCGGCACCCCTTCCACTACCTTCATCGCCACATAGGTTTCGGGCTCGGCTATCTCCCGCCTAATCGGCATGTTCATTACCTACGAACCCGGACTCCAACCGGCGGCCCGGCGGTGCACTCGCGACCTCGGCCACGATCACCGGCCCGGCCGGGCCAAACCCTTCGCGCAATGCCGCATCGCTGTCTCGGCGGCGGCCCAGGCAGGTCCAGATCAAGATCGATTCAGTCCGTGCCCTTCGGCTGGGACCAAGGGATGCGGGGAAGTCTATGCCAATTCCTGGGAGTGAGAATACCCAACCAGCGGAAGTCCGGTAAACATGGGGAGCAGCTTGCCAAGGTACCATTCGCCGTCGGCGAATCGTTCCATCCCTTCTCGCGGGACTACGTTCTTGTTCGGCGTGACAAGCAGAGACTTTCCTGAGTCGGCAAAAATGAAGATGCAGCCGGCGTCGCCCTCTCGATGCGTCATGATGAGGCCGCAAGCTTGACCGCGAACACGCACCGACTCAAGTTCACGCACAACCTCTTCTCTCGCATTCTTCGCCACAGCGGACCAGTCGAATAGGTCCGCGTCCGTCACATACGCCAGCTTTTCGCCATCCTCGAACCTCCATCCGGCCGCCTCGGCCACGACGATGAAATCCGGGATTGGCACCTCTTGAGACATGTTGAAAGTGAAGTCTGTGTCCGTGCTCATCGCCTCTGCCTTTCTTTGCGCTATCCGCTGTCGAGTCGGGTCGAGACAGCGGGAAGATTTTCTGTACCGTGTGATTCTACTCCCGGGGGATGACCCTCCAGGGAATCCCCTTCTGATTCAGAAACGAGATGATATTGTCTGGTATCTCATTTTCCGATATCAGGCCGAACTGTGCGCCGTTCTCGCGTGCAATTCGTCGCGCATCGCCAAGCTTTGACTTGAATCTCAGCATTTCCTTTTCGTTGGAGTTCACCCTGTCCCAGTAGCGGCCGGATTTTGCCTCGTACCAGGTCTCGCTGCCGGACGTCGGGTCGGTGTATTTTCCGTCAAATTGACGACCGCCCGTCTTGAAACCGGGCCTTCCATCGGGACCTGGACTGCCTCCCAGCTTCTCCATGAGAAAGTCTTCATAGGAATCTCCGCTCTCCTGCGCTATCCTTCCGCGGCTCTTCCCATCCGGCCCGCTCCGAGGCGGCTCACCCGAAGATGACGCCCCCTGCCCGGACATGCCGTCCCCTTGCGCACCAACTGCCATGAGGGTGATCCCGGCCGTGCCGAGGATGGCGGCATTGGCGATGGCGTCCGCTGTGAGCGCGCCGACCACCCCGCCTCCAGCGAGCGCGAGACCTCCGGGAGGGAACAGGGCAAGCAAGGAGAGTAAGAGGAGTGCGAAACCGAGGTAGACCAGGAAGGTGTTCAGCGCGTCGAGCAGGTGAAACGTGTGGATCGCCCTGCCGCTGGGGCCGGCGTCGCCGAATCCGCGCCACAGCAGGAGTGCCCCGGTGGTGGCCGAACCCAGTGCAGTGCCGAGACGGAAGCGGTGGACCGCCAGCAGTTCCGCCGTGGGCTGGGCTGACGCCGTCCGCCAAGTACGAAGCAAAGTGGTGAGCTGGTAGACGATCCAGGCCAGGGCGGCGATGCCGAAGCCCATGAGGATCTTCGGCCCTGGGCCGGTGCTGAAGAACTGCTGGAGGCCGGCAGCTGAGGTGAACGAGCCGACGCCCAGGAACAGTAACGAAGGCAGTACGAGCACGCACGGGATCACCAGCAGCCACCGCTTCCGGGAACCGCGGGCTGTTCGGGCCGCCTTCAGCAGGGAGCGGACGTTCAGCGCCTGCCAGACGTGCGGGTTGTCGGATGCGTCCATCCGAGCGGTGATCCCGGCGACAACCCGACGCAGTTCCTCAGTGTCGGCGGGCGGTGCTGACACAGCGGCGTACAGCAAGGAGCGCCGCAGCCTGACGTAGCGCAGGACGATCAGCAGGCTCCATGGCAGACGCCAGGCCGCGTATCGCAGTAGGGCCCCCGCACTGTCGCCGCCGACGCGTTCAGAAGCGAGCAGTACGCCCGGCACGGTGCGCTTGCCGCGGTGGATGCGGCGCAGGTCGGCGACCATGGCGATGGCCAGGCATATGAGTGGCGCCGCCCACCCCTTCCCGTTCAGAGTTTCAAGCCAGTGCGCGGCCTGGCTGGTGGGTTTCTGGACCGCGTAGTTGTTCACCGTGTGATACGCGGCAGTAGCCGCGAGCGGGACCACCGAGAGCAGGCGCAGCCCACCTCGTGTGTGCCACAGCAGCCCGGCCCCCAGGCCGGCCGTAGCCGTCCACACCAGATGGGAGAAGGTTTCCGTGGCCGGCGGACCGAGCATGTCCAACTGGCTGAACGGCGCCGGGAGCCACGCCGTCAACACCTGCCCCAGGCCCGGCACGTAGGGCGGGGACAAGCTGTCCGGGATGATCCAGCCCCCACCGCGGGCGAGCGCACGGTGCGCGTCCAAGCCGTACCGCAGTACCGCCTCAAGCAGCCCGAACCCGCCCCCCAGAGCCGCACCCAGCACTACGAAGTCGGTCAGCCCCCACTGGCGGCGCACCTTCTGACACATCCCGGCCAGCAGGAGCGGGGAAACCTTGATGAGTTCCTCCACCCAGGGCGCCACCGTGTAGCCGGTCGTGTCCACCACCGTCACCAGCGGCTGCCCCGACTGGTGCGCGAAGAGACGGGTATAGGCGAGCTCCACCAACGCAGTCGCCACGCCGCACCCGTACACCCCCACGGCAAGCGCCAGCAGCACGGTCAACAAGCGCACCGAGCGGGTCGGCCAGGAAACAGCGAACAGTTGCAGCACACCCCAGACGGCCGCCACCGTCATCATCAACGTCACACCAGGCCCCCCGACGCACCGGAACAACCATCGATTCGCGACAGTGAATGTGATGCTATGTAGTCAACTAACCGCAGATCAAGCGAGTTGAGGCTCCCAGCCAGACGACCGCGGGGAGGATGCAAATCCTTCCAATCCCGTGCTGAGAAAACTCCGTACGCAACGCCGGATCAACCTGGCGGTGAGACTGGTTGGGCTGATGGTCGGGTGATACGTCGCCATGAACTTTCCGATGCCGGGTGGAAGTTCCGTACCGGGGGTGGCCTGGCGGGACGTATCCGGGCGGTACGGACCGTGGGCCACGTTGCACACCCGATTCCACCGGTGGGCCAAGGACGGCACGTTCGAGCGGATGTTCCAGGCGGCGCAGGCCCAGGCGGATGCGGCCGGAGACATCGACTGGCTGGTGTCAGTCGACTCCACGGTCGTGCGGGCCCACCACCACGCCGCCGGGGCCCGAAAAGGTCCACGCCGCAGCGGCGTCGAGAAACCCGCCGATGAACAAGCCCACGCAGCCCAGCCGCACCCCATGCAGCTCCCCACGCCAGTCCACGACGTGGAATACCTGGCTCAGGTCGGCGGGATGAGCCGGCGTGTGACGAGGTCGGCGTGCACCTGCTCCAGGTGGGAGGTCTCGCTCCGGGCCGGGTTGACTCCGATGGAGGTGGGGACGATCACGCCGTCGAGCGGGTCGTCGTCGCGCGGCTGTCCGAGCGTGAGAACGGCGCCGATTCCAGGGGCGTTCCGGTCGCGAGCGGTCAACGCGTCCAGCCCCCAGCGTTCCTCTACCGTCTTGAGCAGCGACGTGTGATCCAGCGGCGTGGATCCGTTGGGGACACGGAAGACGGTGCCGGGCTCGATCAGCGGGGACACCAACACGGTGGGCACACGCACACCGAAGCGCGTGAAGTCGAAGCCGAACTCGCCCACCGAGTGGTCGGGCGGTGCCGCGTCCGAGGGCGGCGGTACGTGGTCGTAACAGCCGCCGTGCTCGTCATAGGTGAGGACGAGCAGCGTTCTGGCCCAGCCGGGGCCGCTGCGCAGCGCGTAGTACACGTCGTGGATCAGCTGCTCGCCGAGGGCCACGTCGTAGTTGGGGTGCTGACTGTTGCCCGTGGACGACCAGGCGGGCTCAAGGAACACGAAGGCGGGGAGGGTGCCTTGGGCGGCGGCCTGCTTGAAGTCGATGAACTGGCCGAAGTGCGGTGCGGCGGCACCGGCGATGTCGGGGAAGTCACCGCGGGTGAGCGGCTGGGCATGGTAGCCGTACACGCTCCACTCGACGTTCTTCCGGGAGAGCTCGCCGAAGATGCTGGGCGTCGTGAAGGTGTGCGTGTGGTCGTCCATGTGGCCCTGACTCGTTCCGGCCAGCGCGAACGCCCGGTTGGGCAGGGTCTCGGTGGGCACGGAGCTGTACCAGTGGTCGCACACCGCGTAACCGCGGGCCAGCCCGGACAGCACCGGCAGCCCTTGCGGGGTGAAACACCCCATGATGTCGGTGGTTGTTGTGCCGGGATACACCGGATCGTGCCGCTCCTGATGGCGTTTGAGGGCAAAGGCGAAGTCGGTGACGAAGCCGTTGTTGGTCGGCTTCTGCCCAGCGGCGGGTGTGGCGGTGCCGAACACCTGGTGATTGGTGGCCCGGTACCCCTCTCCGGGGTTGGCGCCGGGCATGAAGTACGCACCCGCGACGGTCGGATCGATCCGGAAGACGGTGACGTCTGCGCCGCTGTCATCGGGATTGGACTCGCCGCCGGTCAGTCCCTCGTACGGGGCACCGGACTGTGACCGGTTTCCGTCGTCGGTGTACAGGAAACCCAGCATGTGGTCGAACGAGCGGTTCTCCAGCATCAGGACCACAAGGTGGTCGATCTGGTCCAGGTGGGGGGATCCAGGCATGAGAAGCCTCCGGACAGACCGATGGCAGGTAAGGAGGGGGGAGGAAGAGGGGGAGGAACCCCCTGCCGGTCACGGCGGATCCGCTTCTCCCACAGCATTTCACCATCTGGTCGCCCGCGCATCCCGGTGGAATTGCACATCGCGCGGTGCTGTGCACCGGGACGTCCGGCGCGGAGACCGACCGCAGCGGGGCGTCGGCTGACGGTCAGCGTCCGAGCGGTCTCCGGGGCAGCGGGGAGGAGTACACGACGCTGGTGGTCACCGAGCCCAGCGCGCCGATCTTTCCCGAGATCTCCTCCAGATGCGCCATGGACCGTGCGGCGACCTTGATGACGAAGCAGTCGTCGCCCGTCACATGGTGCGCCTCCAGGATCTCGACCGTCGCGGTCACCAGGTCGTGGAAGGGCTTGTAGGTGCCGTTCGGATACCGCAGCCGTACGAACGCCAGGATCGGCAGTCCGAGCCGTTCGGGGTCGACGACCGCCGCGTACCCCTGGATCACGCCTGCCTCCTCCAGCCGCCGGACCCGTTCGGTGACGGCACTCGGCGACATGGACACGGCGCGTGCCAGCTCGGCGTAGCTGGCTCGTCCCTCCCGCTGGAGGACCTCAAGAATGCGCCAGTCGGTGGCGTCCGGGGAATACACGGTCATCCGGGATGGATAGCAGGGAATTCCCTGCGTGGACAAGGGGGGGCGTGGATTCCCCCTTCAGCGAGCTCGGTTCGGGCCGTAGATTTCCAGTCATGATCACCAAGCCCGCTGAGAACGCCGTGCCCTCCGAGAACCCCGTCCTGCGCGTCGCCCCCGCCGTGCCCGCCCAGGCCGCCGCCTACTTCCGGGCGAGCCTGGCCTTCCACGCCGACGTCTCCGACGTGGCCGCCGCGCTCGCGGCCGGCGGCGACCCCGGCTTCGCCCTCGTGGACACCCGCTCCACCGCGTCCTGGGACCAGGGCCGCATCCCCGGCGCGATCCACCTGCCCACCGCGCTCATCCCCGCACAGGCCGGGCAACTCCTCGACCCGTCCGTGCCGGTGGTGACGTACTGCTGGGGCCCCGGCTGCAACGGCGCCACCCGCGCCGCCCTGGCCCTCGCCGAACTCGGCTACCAGGTCAAGGAGATGCTGGGCGGCTTCGAGTACTGGGTGCGCGAGGGCTTCGCCCACGAGACCTGGCGGGGGCGTGAACAGCGCGCCGCCGACCCTCCCCCACGCTCGAACAACGCTCGTGCGGGGGCGCCCCCATCCGCGCCCGTCGAAGGCGAGTGCGGCTGCTGACCCCCGCCCGTGTAGGTTCTCTGCCCATGGCTCGATACGCGGATCCAGGCGCGCTGGAGTGGGTGGAGTCGGGCGGCGGCCCGCTGGTAGCCGTCCCGGAGACGGTGCTGCCGTTCTGGGCGGGCGCCGACAGCGAGGAACTCGACACCGACTACGACCGGGCGTGCGAGGTCGACGGATACGTAGGCCTGCTCCCGGTCGGCGACAGCGCGGCCCTGGTGTTCGGTGACGAACCCGCCTCCACCACCTACCTGCCGGACCACGCCGCCTTCGTACGGTGGTCCGCCGCGAACTCCGAGGCCGAACTGCTCGACAGCGTCCCCGGCGCCCTCGATACGGCGGTGTGGGGGAGCGAGGTGCACTGGCGGGTGCCGGGCCCGGTGCTGCTGTTCGACTCGGCGTGGCCGGGCGGCGCGGCGGCGAGCCAGGAGCATGTGCGGATCGATCTGCAGCCGGGCTCGTACACGGTGCGCGCCGCGTATGTCCAGCCCGGACCGGAGACCTGGTTCGGCCTGGTGCAGCTCAGACGGCTCGGCCACTGACCGGACCGCCGGCACGGTCAACGCAGGCCGTCGCAGGCGATGTGCAGATGCCGGGGGCCGCGCAGCACCGCGTTGCGCCGGTACGGCGGCGGGTCCTCGACCAGACGGGGATTCTGCAGCCGCCGGGCCAGTTCGGACAGGGCGATCTGGGTCTCCAGCCGGGCCAGCGGAGCGCCGAAGCAGCTGTGGATGCCGCTGCCGAACCCCAGGTGCTGGAGGTCCTCGCGGTCCGGGTCGAAGCGGTCGGGATCCTTGAACCGCTCGGGGTCGCGGTTGCCCGCGGCCAGCATCAGCCAGATGCGCGATCCCTTGGGGATGACGACCCCGCGCAGCTCGACGTCGGCGATGCAGGTGCGCTGCGGCACGATCTGCACCGGCGGCTCGTAGCGCAGCAGCTCCTCCACGATCCGCACCGACAGCCGCGGATCTTCCCGGAGCCGCTGCAGGACCTCCGGGTGCCGCAGCAGGGTGAGCATGCCGTTGGTGATGAGGTTGACCGTCGTCTCGTGACCGGCGATCAGCAGCAGCACCGCGGTGCTGAGCACTTCCATCATCGTCATGGCACCGTCCGGGCCCCGGCTGCCCACCAGGTCGGACAGCAGATCGTCCTGCGGCTCCTTGGTGCGCTGCTCGACCAGTCCGGCGAGATACATCCCGAGCTGCATCCGCGCTTCCTGCGCCGTCCTCACGAACTCGGCGTCGGCGTTCTGGCGTGTCTCCGGGTCCAGGCTGGCGACCAGCGGGTCCACCCAGGTGCGAAAGCGCGGTTCGTCCTCCCGGGGCACGCCGAGCAGCCGGCAGATCACCGTCACGGGGAAGGGGTAGGCGAAGTCGTCGACCAGGTCGATCTGCCGCTTGTCCGTCAGGCCGTCGAGCAGCCCGTCCACGATGGCGCCCAGCTCACCCCGCATGTTCTCCACCCGGCGCGGCCGGTGCGGCGGCCCGAAGCCCCGGTTGGCGATGCGCCTGAGCCGGTCGTGCTCCGGCGGATCGAGCCGGATGAACGACGGCGGCAGCCCTCCCGTCTCGTCCGCCTGGCTCAGTTCGTCGTCCCCCGCGGCGGCCAGGTTGGCGGCGTCGGAGCTGATCCGCGGATCGTGGAGCAGCGCCTCGATGTCCCAGTAGGAGCTGATGACGTAGGGACCGCCGTCCTCTTCGTGCAGCACCGGTGTCCTGCGGAGTTCCGCGTACAGCGGATACGGGTCGGCGCGGTTGGCGAAGTCCGTGATCTGGCGGAACAGCGAGGCCTGCGTCATGACAAGTCCTTGGAGCGTCGGGGCCGGGCGGCGGTCAGTGCCGGGCGGGGTGGAAGACCAGCTGCTGGTCGGCCGGGGAGTAGCCACTGAGGGTCACGGTGGGGCCGTGGGTCGGCAGGGACGGGTCGGGGAAGTCGGCCGGCACCGGCTGCCGGCCCTCGGGACGCCGGTCCATCGTCGGGAACTCCACCGGGAACGGCGCGCCCCGCTCGATCTGCCGCGCGTAGAACTCCAGCCACCGCGTGTGGTCGAAGGTCACGGCGGCGATCATGCGGCCCTCGTGGCCGTACACGCCGACGAACCGGCGCTCGGCGAGCGAACCCTGAGTGATCATGATCTGGTCGCCCATGGGCGGCACGCCGACCGACTTGATGTTCACGCCGAACATCGAGGACCAGAAGGCCGGCATCCACAGGTGCGGGCGGCGTTCGGCGCCGTGGCAGATCATGTTGTGCGCGGCCGTCTCCGCCTGGGCGACGGCGTTGCCCCAGTGCTCCAGCGACAGGAACTGGTAGCCGAACAGCGCGTGCGGCGAGCGCGCGACGTCACCGGCCACGAAGACGTCGTCCGTGACGATCCCCCGGAAGTCGAAGGCCCGGCAGCCCGCGTCACAGGCGATGCCCCGGGGCCCGGCGCCGAGCCCCGATCCGGTCAGCCAGTCGGTGTTGCGCACCGAGCCCAGCGAGACCACGACCACGTCCGCCTCGACGACGCTCTCGTCGGACAGGTGGACGGCCCGCACCCTGCCCGTCGCGTCGCCCTCCAGCGAGGTCACCGTGACACGCGTGCGCAGATCGACGCCGTTCTCCAGCTGCAGGTCGGCGGCGACCGAGCCGATCACTCCGCCGAGCGCGCCCACCAGTGGCGCCCCCGCGCGCTCCGCCACGGTGACCGGGAGGCCCATCTCCCGGCAGGCCGACGCCACTTCCGAACCGGCGAAGCCCGCGCCGATGACGAACACCCGGCGCGGCCCCGCCTTCAGCCGCTGGTACAGATCGGCGGCGTCGTCCCGGGTGCGCAGCAGGCACACGCCGTCCAGCCGGGCCTCCTCCGCCTTCGGCCAGGGCCGGGCGCGCACGCCGGTCGCGATGAGCAGCCGGTCGTACTCCACCTCGTCCCCGTCGGCCAGCCGGACCCGCTTGGCCGTCAGGTCCAGACCGGCCGCCGGGACACCGAGCCGCCACTTGGCGTCGATCCCCCGGCGGCGCGGCAGCTCGGTGCGGCGCGGGGACGCCATGCCCAGCAGGACGGACTTGGACAGCGGCGGCCGGTCGTAGGGCTCGTACGGCTCGTCACCGATCAGGGTCAGCTCGCCCGTGAAGCCCTCGGCGCGCAGTGTCTCGGCGGCCCGCAGCCCCGCCAGCGAGGCGCCCACGATGACGATACGGCCCTCACGCCTGAGCCATTCCACAGGGTCAGCGGGCATCGGAGGCCTCCCGGGCGGGTCCGGCCTCCGGCCCGGACCCGGAGCCGTCCAGACCGTCCGCGGTGATCGCCTGTACCGGGCAGGCGGCGACGGCGCGGGCCAGCCGTTCGCGCTGCTCCTCGGGCGCGTGCGGGTTGTAGACCAGTGACTCCTCGCCGTGCATGGCGAAGACATCGGGAGCGAGGAACGCGCACTGCGCGTACCCCTGGCACTTGTTGAGATCGACGACGAGCCTCATCGACGCTCCGCCCTTCCGGTGGCCAGGTCCGGTGGCGGCCGGCCGTGTCGCGCGGCATTCCCGGACGGCGGTCATGTCCCGTCTGCCAGCATGAGGGGAGTGGAGCGGCCTCGCTCGCCGGGAAACCCCCATTCGGACCGCCGGCCGTCATGGGGCCGCCGCGGCAGGGGCCCCGGTGCGGCCGCTCGCCACGATGACGTGCACGCTGAGCAGCAGCGACCACGCGGGGAAGACGAGCTCCGCCCAGGGGACGTCGGATGCGACGAAGAGCAGTGTGAGGGCGGTCAGGAAGCCCAGGACGGACAGCCAGCGGGGCAGGACGCCCAGGCGGTGGCCGATCACCGAAAGGGAGGAGACGAAGACGGCCGCCATCCGCGTGGCGTACGCCGTCATCAGGGTGTACGCGAGATGGCGGCCGAAGTCCCAGACGGGGTCCGGCGCCGTGCCGGTGGGGTGTCCGACCGCGAGGACGGCCTGCGCGGCCGCGGCGGCGCCGAACATCATGGCGGTGAAGACGAGTCCGCTGCCGAGGAAGGCGGTGCCGAGGAACTTGTCCTCGGCCGCGCCGACGTACGCCCGTACCGCGCCGAGGAACCACAGGAAGAAGATGCCGGCGAACGGCACCAGCGCGAGGGCGGCACGCAGCGCGGCACGGCGCCCGGTGTCCGTGAACCCTCCCGCGGTGGTCGCGCCGACCCCTTCGGGGATGCCCAGCCGGAGCAGGACGCTCGCCGCCGCGAACAGCAGCGCGAACACCACTCCCGCCAGCCCGGCCGCCCGCGGTGTCTCCAGCACCCGCCGTCCCTGCCCCTGCTGCCGCATCCCGTCCCGCCTCCTCCGCATCGCCTCCGGCACCAGCCAGCGGCCGCCCGGCCGCCCCCGCCACCGGGGAGGGCCGTACGGCCGAGGGCGCCGTCCGGCGGAGGCAGGCGCGGGGCGGGCTCGGAGGCGCCGGGAGGGGTCAGAGCCGGGCCAGTTCGTCCACCAGGTCGTCCAGGCCCAGGGAGCCCTGCGACAGCGCCGCCATGTGCCAGGCCTTCAGGTCGAACGCGTCGCCGTGCCGCGCACGCGCCTTCTCCCGGCCCAGCAGCCACGCCCGCTCACCGAGCTTGTAGCCGATCGCCTGGCCCGGAATCGTCAGGTACCGGGTCAGCTCGCTCTCCACGAAGTCCGCCGGCCGGCTGCTGTGCGCGCCGAAGAACTCCTGCGCCAGCTCCGGCGTCCACCGCTCGCCGGGGTGGAACGGCGAGTCGGCGGGGATCTCCAGCTCCAGGTGCATACCGATGTCCACGATCACCCGCGCCGCCCGCATCATCTGCGCGTCCAGATAGCCGAGCCGCTCCTCGGGACCCGTGAGGTAGCCCAGTTCGTCCATCAGCCGCTCCGCGTACAGCGCCCAGCCCTCGGCGTTGGCGCTGACGATGCCGACCGTCGCCTGGTAGCGGGACAGGTCCTGCGCGACGTGCGCCCACTGTGCGAGCTGGAGGTGGTGGCCGGGCACACCCTCGTGGTACCAGGTCGAGACGAGGTCGTAGACCGGGAAGCGGGTGTGGCCCATCGTGGGGAGCCAGGTGCGGCCGGGACGGGAGAAGTCCTCCGTCGGTGCCGTGTAGTAGGGGGCCGCCGCGCCGCCGGGCGGAGCGATGCACGACTCCACCTTCCGCACCCGCTCGGCGAGTTCGAAGTGGGTGCCGTCCAGGTCCGCGATGGCCTTGTCCATCAGACCCTGCAGCCACTCACGGACCTCGTCCACACCCTCGATGTGCCGGCCGTGCTCGTCGAGGTGCGCGAGCGCCACCCAGGGGGTCTCGGCGCCGGGCAGGATCTTCTCGGCCTCCTGCCTCATCTCGCCGAGGATCCGGTGGAACTCCGACCAGCCGTACGCGTACGCCTCGTCCAGATCCAGATCGGTGCCGTTGAAGTAGCGGGACCAGCGCGCGTACCGCTCGCGGCCCACCGTGTTCGGGGTGCCCTCGATCGCCGGCGCGTAGACGTCGCGCAGCCAGTCCCGCAGCTCAGCCAGGGCGCCGGTCGCCGCGCGGGCCGCCTCGTCCAGCTCGGTGCGCAGCGCCTCGGGTCCGGCGGCGGCGAAGTCCTCGTACCAGCCGCGGCCCTCGCCGTCCGTGTCCGTCCACTCGGTGAGCTGCTGGATGTAGGTCGCGGTCGGCCGGGGCGCGGCGAACAGCTTGCGGTCCAGGCCCAGTTGCAGCGATTCCCGGTACCCCGCGAGCGCGGCCGGCACCGCGCGCAGCCGCTCGGCGATCGCGGCCCAGTCCTCCTCCGTCCGCGCCGGGGTGACCGTGAAGACCTCCCGCACCTCGTGGCCCGGCGTGCTCATGTTGCCGATCGCGCGCAGGTGCTCGTCCGCCTCGTGCACGGCGAGTCCGGCGGTCAGCCGCTCCCGCAGCAGCCGCCCGCAGCGCCGCTCCACGTCGCTGTCCGCACCGGGCTGCCGCTCCGCCTCGGCCAGCTGCGCGAGGGTGGCCCGGGCCAGCTCCGCGAGGGCCTCGCGGCCCGCGGGCGAGTAGTCGGGCAGCCGGCGCGAGCTCTCCTCCACACCGAGGTAGGTACCGGTCACCGGGTCGAGGGCGATGAGGCCGTCCACGTACGCGTCGGCCACCTCACGGGGCAGCGGGCTCTTGGTCTCAGACATGCGGCCATCCTCGTACGCGGAGGATCTTCGCGTCACCCACGTTCGGGGGGATTCAGCTCTGGGCGTGGCCGGGAGGCAGCAGTGGTCCGCACTCCCACTGCTGGAAGATCAACCGGGTCTCCACCCGGGCCACCTCGCGCCGTGCCGTGAACTCGTCGAGCACCAGCCGCTGCAGATCCGCCATGTCCGTGACGGCCACATGCACCAGATAGTCGTCCGGCCCGGTCAGATGGAACACCGACCGTGCCTCCGGCAGCGCCCGGATCCGCTCCACGAACGGCCCCACCAGCTCCCGCCGGTGCGGCCGCACCTGTACCGACAGCAGCGCCTGGAGCCCGCGCCCGAGTTTGGCCGGATCCAGCCGCAGCTGATGGCCGAGGATCACGCCCGAGCGGCGCAGCCGGGTCACCCGGTCCAGGCAGGTCGACGGTGCCACGCCCACCTGCGCGGCGAGATCGCGGTAGGTGGTCCGGGCGTCGTTCTGCAGCAGCCGCAGCAGCTGGAGGTCCACCGGATCCAGTACGACAGATTCGGCCATTGGCCGAACGTAGCACGGTGTTCGAATCCAGTGAACCGTTCGATGTTCACCCTTCCGCCCATGGACACAGCGAGCACCGGTGCCTACGACGACGTACGCACCGCATCGAGAGCCCTGGCCACCGAGGCCGTACACGCCGGCCGCGACGATCTCGCCCGCCAGGGCCTGCACGCCCCGCCGATCGACCTGTCCACCACCTACCCCTCGCACGACAGCCGGGGTGAGGCCGCCCGCATCGACTCCTTCGCCACCGACGGCGCCGACCCGGCCGGTCCGCCGATCTACGGCCGGCTCGGCAACCCGACCGTCGCCCGCTTCGAGACCGCACTGGCCCGCCTTGAGGGCACCGAGTCCGCGGTCGCCTTCGCCAGCGGCATGGCGGCGCTCAGCGCGGTCCTGCTGGCGCGGTCCGCCATGGGCCTGCGCCATGTGGTCGCGGTACGGCCCCTGTACGGCTGCAGCGACCACCTGCTCACCGCCGGGCTGCTCGGCACCGACGTCACCTGGACCGACCCGGCCGGCATCACCGACGCGCTGCGCCCCGACACGGGGCTGGTGCTGGTCGAGTCCCCGGCCAACCCGACCCTCGCCGAACTCGACCTGCGGGCCGTCGCGCACGCCTGCGGTACGGTCCCGCTGCTCGCCGACAACACCTTCGCCACACCCGTGCTGCAACGCCCGGCCGAGCACGGCGCCCGCATGGTGCTGCACAGTGCCACCAAGTACCTCGGCGGGCACGGCGATGTGCTGGCCGGAGTCGTCGCCTGCGACGAGGAGTTCGCGGGGCGGCTGCGGCAGATACGGTTCGCCACCGGGGGCGTCCTGCATCCGCTGGCCGGCTATCTGCTGCTGAGGGGGCTGTCCACGCTCCCGGTCCGGGTGCGGGCCGCCTCGGCGAACGCCGCCGAACTGGTCCGCCGGCTCGCCGCGGACCCGCGCGTGGCCCGCGTCCACTATCCGCGCATCGGCGGCGCGATGATCGCCTTCGAGGTGCACGGCGACCCGCACGAGGTCATCTCCCGGGTCCGGCTCGTCACCCCGGCGGTGAGCCTCGGCAGCGTCGACACGCTCATCCAGCACCCCGCGTCCATCAGCCACCGCATCGTCGACGCCGACGACCGCCGTGGGGCGGGGGTGAGTGACCGGTTGCTGCGGCTGTCCGTGGGGCTGGAGGACGTGGACGACCTGTGGACGGACCTCGACCAGGCGCTTGGGGAGCCGGTGCGGACGCCGGTGCCGCTGCGGGAAGCGGTGCGCTGAGGGGGAGCGGCGGTGGTGGGTGCGCCGGTGAGTCGGGCACCCCCACTGCCTGTGCCCGGCGGGTGTGGGGGAATCCCACACCGCCGTCGTGGCCGAGCGCCGCTGCCGCGGATCATGGCGCGGTCGCCCGGAAGGAGCACCGGGGCCCGTCTCCCGCGCCGTTCCCGTCTGCCGCGCTGCTCCGGGCGGTCTGTCGCGCCGTTTCCGTCTCGCGCGCCGCTCCGGGCCGTCTGTCGCCCCGGTCCCGTCTCCCGCTCCGCTGCCGTCTGTCGCCCCGCCTTCGTCTGTCGCCCCCGCCCCGGCCTGGTTGCCGTACCGGGCCGGGGGCGTAGCGGGAGGGCGGCCGCGGGCGGGCCGCGGGGTCAGTCCCTGTGGGCCGGGTCAGCGAGGTGGCGGTGGCCCGTTTCGTGCGGTGTACGGGCGGCGGCCGGTCCGGCGTCCAGGCGGGCCGTGATGACCAGCGTGCCCTCCTCGATCTGGTAGTCCAGGGGCAGTCCGAGGCCGCGCATCGCGGCGACCATGCCGGTGTTCGACGCCTGCGTCACGGCGTACACGCTCTCGCAGCCGGCCTCCACCGCCATCGCCACCAGCCGGTCGAGCAGTTCACCGCCGATGCCGCGCCGCTGCCAGTCGTCCTCGATCAGCAGCGCGACCTCGGTCTCGTCGCCGTCCCAGAGCAGATGCCCGAGGCCGACGATGCGTCCGGAGGTGGTCTGCGCCGCCAGTGTCCGGCCGAAACGGGGGCTGAGCAGGTGGTTCAGATAGCGGTCCGCGTCGCCGACCGGGCCGTGGTAGCGCAGCCCGAGGGTGCGCGGCGAGCACCGCTCGTGCATCGCCTTCGCGGCGGCCAGATCTCCGGTGCCGACCCGGCGGACCGTGATGTCGGCGCCCTCCGGCAGCGTCAGCACGTCCCCGCCGCCCGGGATCCGCGGACCGAGCCGGTTGTCCAGTTCCACCAGCGCCCGGGCCCGCGCGAACTCGGTCGGCGTGAACGGCAGATACGGCCGCTCCACGGTGAGCACCCCGCCCTCCGGGGCCGGCAGCCGCATCACGGTGTCCTCCAGCACCCCCTCGCCGGGCACCGGCTCCGGCCCGCGGCCACCGCCGACCGGCGATCCGGGCAGTGAGCGGATCGTGCACCGGCCCAGCAACTGGCGTAGTGCCAGCGGCAGTTCGGCGGCGTCCAGCGCGGTGCGCGCGGCCAGGCCGAGCACCCGGGTGGGGGCGTCGACCAGGTCATGGGCGTCGGCCCGCTCGATCCAGGTGGACACGCCGCCGGCCCGTGCGACCACCCGGGAGATCTCGGCCGCCGCCAGCGCGCCGGGCGCCCGCAGCAGGAACTCGTCCACGGTGCCGTCGGCCAGCGGATGCGTCTGCAGGCTCAGGATGTCCACGCGCCGCTCGGCCAGCGCCGTGCACAGCGCGGCCAGCGAGCCCGGCTCGTCCTTCACCGTCGTCCGCATCCGCCAGAGCGCGCCGGTGGCGGTCACGCCGTCCGCCGCGCCGTCCGGTTGTGCCGAGGGCCCGGCCGACCGCGTCTCGGCGGCCGGCCGGGCACCGGTATCACCGGCCGGCGGTGCGTGGCCGTGGTGCCGTGCCCACCAGGTGTGGAAGCCGGCCGTCGCGGCCAGCGCGAGCGCCGAGGCCACCAGCAGCGCGGGACCGTCGGGGCCGTGCCCGACCATGTTCGCCACCGCGTCGGCGACCGCGACGGCCGTGAACAGGGCGGCGAGCTCCACGAGGTCCCGCCGCCAGTGGTGCACGGGGCGTCCGTGCTTCGCTCGGGTCACATTCGACATGTCTGCAGTCATGCAGCCACTGTGAAGGAATGGTGTTGCGTGATCGCGAACGGTTTGTGACCGATGAGTAAAGCATGCTCCGTCCCTTTTTTTGCATTTTCTCCGGACGGGGTGCCTCCCGCCGCCGGGCTGCCTACTGGCCGACCCGACCCGGCTGGAGCGTCTGCGTGAACAGCACGGTGCCGTCGTACTCGCGCAGCCGGACCGTCAACTCGCCGCTGTCGCCGTCGATGTCGACCTCGCCGAAGAACTGGTACCCCTCGGCCGGAGACACGTTGGCCGCGGTGGGCGCCTTGACGAACACCCGGTCCGGGCCGAACGTGCCGTCCAGCGCGTTGGCCGGGAAGGCGCCGGCGTTGAGCGGTCCGGAGACGAACTCCCAGAACGGCTCGAAGTCCTTGAACGCGGCGCGTGACGGGTCGTAGTGCTGGGCGGAGGTGTGGTGCACGTCGGCCGTCAGCCACACCGTGCCGGTGATCCGCCGGTGCTTGATGAACCGCAGCAGCTCGGCGATCTGCAGTTCGCGGCCGAGCGGAGCGCCCGGGTCGCCCTGCGCCACGGCCTCGAAGTCCGGCTTGCCCTCCACCGGGTCGGGTACGACGAGACCCAGCGGCATGTCGTTGGCGATCACCTTCCACACCGCACGGGACTTCGCGAGCTCCCGCTTGAGCCACTCCAGCTGCTCGCGGCCGAGGATGCCCACCGGGTCCGTGGTCTGGTCGTCGGGGGAGTTCGCGTTGCGGTAGGTGCGCATGTCGAGTACGAACACGTCGAGCTGCGGCCCGTGGTGGACGACCCGGTAGATCCGGCCGTCCGGGCGCTCGCTGAGCGTCGAGACGGGGAAGTACTCGGAGAACGCCTGCCGCGAGCGCAGTGCCAGGTCGTCGAGCCTGGTGCCCGCGGGGTAGGGGGTGCCGGCGCCGATGACCTCGTCCGGGTACCAGTTGTTGCGGACCTCGTGGTCGTCCCACTGGATGATGTTCGGCACCTGGGCGTTGAACCGGCGCAGCGCCGAGTCCAGCAGGTTGTAGCGGAAGTTGCCCCGGTAGTCGTCCAGGGTGACCGCGACGTGCGACTTCTCCTCGGTGGTGACGTTCCGGTACACGCTGCCGTCGGGCAGGGTCGCCGTCGCCGCGATGGGGCCGTCGGCGTAGACGTTGTCGCCGCTGCACAGGAAGAAGTCCGGGTCGGCCTTCGCCATGGCGTCGAAGATGCGGTAACCGCCGAGGGACTCGTTGATGCCCCAGCCCTGTCCGGCCAGGTCGCCGGACCACACGAATCGCACCCCCCGGCGCCGCTTGGCGGGCGCGGTGCGGAAGGTGCCGGTCACCGGCTCGCCCGTGCGGTGCGGGCCGTCCGGGTCGGCGAGCAGCACCCGGTAGTGGATCTGCTCGCCCGACGGCAGGCCGTGCAGCCGGGTGGTGCCGGTGAAGTCCGTGCCCGCGCCCAGCATCGGGCCGTGCCATCTGCGCGGGTTGCGGAACGACTCGGTGGCCGAGGTCTCCACGATCATCCGGGCCGGCCGGTCCGAACGCACCCACACCAGGCCGGAGTCGGTGGTCACATCGCCCGCCTGCACGCCCCAGCTCGCCCGGGGACGCCCGGAGCGGGCGAACGCCGGGGCCGCGCCGAGGCCGACGGGCAGGGTGAGAGCCGCCGACGCGGCGAGGGAGCCGCGCAGAACGCTGCGGCGGCCGGGGAACGGACGGTCTGTCATGGCTGCGCCTCCAGGGACGGGGTCCGGCCAGTGTGCAGAGCCACACCTACTGGGACGCCGCGGCGCGAACGGAAACCCGAGGTGAACAACGGGCCTTGGGGTGGTGTCGCCGTCCGCGCGGCCGAGCCGCAGGTCCGATCCGGCCCCGCACCCCAGGGGAGTCGCGCCACCGTCGGCCGCGAAGCCGCCGCGGTCGCTCAGCGGCTGCCGTCCAGGATGACGCGGGCGACCAGCGCCGGGTCGTCGTTCATCGGGCAGTGGCCGCAGCCGGGCAGCCGTACCAGCCGGGCGTGCGGGATCAGCTGCTTGGCCCGTACGCCCTGACGGCGGACGAGGAGCCGGTCCCGGCTGCCCCAGGCCACCGTGACCGGCAGGCCCGCCAGCGCGTCGGTGAACCGCACCGCGGCGCCCGCCCGCAGCGTCGCCTCGAACCCGGAGGCACCCACCAGCGCGAGCGTCTCGGCGACCACGGCCTCCGGGGCGCGGCGCGCGGGACGGGCGTAGATGGTGCTGGTCAGCGCGGTACGGCCGGCCGCGGTGCGGGAGAGCCGCTCCACCAGCGGCAGCGGCATCCGCTGGGCGACGCCCCGCATCGCGAGCAGCACCGCGAAGGCGTACCGGCGCTCGGCCTGCGTCCAGAACCCGGCCGGGGAGAACGCCGTGACGGAGCGTACGAGCTTCTCGCGGCCCAGTTCCAGGGCGAGCAGGCCGCCCAGCGAGTTGCCCGCGATGTGCGGGCGGTCCAGCTCCAGCGCCTCGAACAGGGCGCCGAGTACGGAGTTGGTGGTCGGCAGGTCGTAGGCGAGGCCGTCCGGCAGCCCCGGGGACGCGCCGAAGCCCGGCAGGTCGACGGCGATCACGTCCCGCTCGGTGGCGAGGATGTCCACGACCGGGTCCCAGGCCTGCCGGTGATGGCCGATGCCGTGCAGCAGGACCAGCGGTTCACCGCGTCCCACGCGCGCGTAGGACACGGCCACGTCCTTCGGGCCATGGGGAGTGGGGACCTTGAAGGAGACGGTGGCGGACATGGGGGTGCTCCTCGTCTGGGTGCTGACGGACGCCGTAGACAGCTTGTCAGCAATTACTACCGGCCGGTAGCCCCCGGCCGGTGCACCGACCGCTGCCGGGGCCGTCAATCCGCCCGGCGCACCTCGATGTTGAAGTCCGCGGTCCCGAACTGCCGCATCATGGTGAGCCACAGCGGCAGATACATCTCCATCGCCCGCGCCGCACGGATCCCGCCCAGGTCGAGCACCCGCTCCGCCGGCCATCCGAACTCCCCGAGCAGGTCCGTCACCTGCCGCTTGGCGCCGGCGTCCTCCCCGCACACGAACAGGTGGTGGGCCCCCGGCACCCGTCCCGGATCCACCATCACCTGACAGTTGACCGTGTTCAGCGCCTTCACCACGCGCGCGTGCGGGAAGGCCCGCTGGATCTGCTCGCCGACACTGTCCGACTCCACGGGGTCCAGACGCGGTTCCCCGTCCTCGAAGGACAGGGGGTTGCAGACGTCCACCAGGATCTTGCCGTCGAGGTGCTCAGCGCCGGCGTCCCGCAGCGCGTCGAGCGCCACCCGGCCGCTCACCGCGTTGATGACCACCTCGCCCACCGCGGCCGCCTCCGCGAACGTGCCCGCGCGGGCCCGCTCCGCCGCGGCCGTGGCCCACTCCTGCGCCACCGGATTGTCCCTGGTGCGGGACCCGAGGGTCACCTCGTGCCCCAGCTCCACCAGCCTGCCGCCCAGTGTGCGGCCCACCTCGCCCGTGCCCAGCACCGCGTACCGCATCGGCCACCTCCAGGTCACCGGCCGCCGGCCCCCGGCGGTCCGCGGTCATTGTGATCCGGACCGGCGCCGGACGGGCCGATTCCGGGTGGACACACGCGGCGCGTGTCGGATGGGATGGGGCGGTGACCACCGACGCCGCGACCGACCTCTTCGAAGCGCACCGCCCCCTGCTCACGGGGGTCGCCTACCGCATGCTCGGGCGGGTGGCCGACGCCGAGGACGTGGTCCAGGACGCCTGGCTGCGCTGGTCCCGCGAGGACCGCGCGGAGGTCCGCGAACCACGCGCTTACCTGGTACGCATCACCACCCGCCTGGCCATCGACCGGCTGCGCCAGGTGCAGGCACGCGGGGAGGCGTACGTCGGACCGTGGCTGCCGGAGCCGTACCTCACCGGGTTCGGCGACACCGCCCCGGACGCCGCGGACCACGCCGTGCTCGCCGACAGCGTCTCCCTCGCCGTCCTGGTCGTCATGGAGTCGCTGTCGCCGCTGGAGCGGGCCGTCTTCGTGCTCAGGGAGGCGTTCGGCTACCCGTACGCCGAGATCGCCGCCCTGCTGGACCGCGCCGAGACGGCGGTACGGCAACTCGCCGCGCGGGCGCGCCGGCACGTCGAGGAACGCCGGCCGCGCTACGAGGTCGACCCCGCCCGGCGGCGGGAGCTGACCGAACGTTTCCTCGCCGCAGCGGGCGGCGGGGACCTGGACGGGCTCATGGCCCTGCTCGCCCCGGACGTCCGGCTCGTCGGCGACAGCGGCGGCAAGGCCAAGGCGCCGGTGCGCATCCTGCACACCGCGGACAAGGTCGGCCGCTTCCTCATCGCCGTGGCCCAGCAGCAGCCCCAGGCCGAGCAGTTGTACCGCTTCCTGGAAACCAACGGCGGCCCGGCGCTGCTGATCCTGTCCGACGGCACGCCGGACAGCCTGGTCCAGGTGGACGTCGCCGACGGCCGCGTCACGACCGTGTACGTCGTCCGCAACCCGGACAAGCTGCGGCACCTCGCCGAGCACTGAACCCCACGTGCCCCGCCGGCCCCCGTTCCGCGACGGGGGCTTCGCCGTGACGTCGGCTGCGCGTTGCCCAGGGGGCCGAGGATTGGTCTTGACCAAGGGTGAAGGCCGCCCTATGGTCGCAGAGAAGTGCAACAACCTTTAATAAACAAGGGCGCTAAAAACCGCCGGACCACGGCTCTTGCGGAGGACAGGGTGGGGACCACGCAGCTGGAATCGGTACCGGAACCGAAGTACTGGCATCTCAAGACCGTGCTCACCGAGGCACTGGACTCCGAGTTCTCGGTCGGCGAGATCCTGCCCAACGAGCGCGACCTCGCCGCCCGCTTCGGCGTGGCCCGCGCCACGCTCCGCCAGGCCCTCGAACAGCTGGAGCTGGAAGGCCGGCTGCAGCGCCGCCGCGGCGTCGGCACGACCGTCGCACCCCCGCGCGTGGGCGTGGCCGTCGGCACCGAGCAGCACGCCTGGCCGGGCGCCGCCTCGGACGCCTGGCAGCCCCTCGACTGCGACCGGGCGGTGCCGCCCGCAGCCGTCGCCAGGGCCCTGGAGACCGGCGCGGACGAGCCCGTCCACACGGTGCGCCGCTCCCGGATGTCCCACGGCCAGCCGGTCGCCACGGAACTGCTCTACATCCCGGCGGCCTCAGTGCCCGACCTCACCGCGATCGACACCCCGTCCGGCCCGGCACGCGCGCGTGCGGTGCTGCGCGAACTCCAGCGCCTGACGCTGGAGGGCCAGGACCGCGCCGTCGAGCTGGGATCCGCCCGCGCGGACGACGCCAGGGAACTCGACCGGCTCCCCGGCTCACCGGTCCTGGTCCTCACCACCCGCTTCTTCGCGGAGGGCGGCACGGCGGCCCTGTCCGTCGCGACCTACCGCGCCGACACGTGCCGGCTGACCTTCGGCGACACACCGGGAGTGGAAATACACCACGACCCCCAGCGCCAGGCCTCCTGACCACCGGGTTCCTGGACGCCGGGCGGGGCCGACTCCCTCGGGGCGCGGGGCCCGTATCAGGTATGCGGCGCCGCCGCGCGGGCGTGACCAGCCACGACGGCGCCGCACCGGCTCGGCGACCCGTGCCCCTCAGCGTCGGGCGGTCGCCGAGCCGTCCACCGCGAACAGCTGCTCCTCCACATGGTCCAGAGCCAGGCGCAGCGCCCCCGTGGCCACGGCCGCCTCACCCAGCAGTGACAACGCCACCCGGGGCGGCCGCAGGCAATAGCGGGCCAGTTCGCGGCGCAACGGCTCCAGGACGCCGTCGAGACCGGCTGCCCAGCCGCCGACCACGACCAGCTCCGGATCGAGTGCCAGCACCAGCGCGGCCACGTCGTGGACGAGCCGCTGGATGAACCGCTCCACGGCGGCCCGTGCGCGCTGGTCGCCCTGCCGGGCCAGCGCGAACACCTCGGCGACCGCCTGCTCGTCCAGCGGGTGCAGCGGCTCGTCGGTGGTGGACAGAAGCGTCTCCGGAGTCGCCTCCCGGCCCAGCAGATGCAGCGCGCCGATCTCCCCGGCCGCCCCGCCGTAGCCGCGGTGCAGCCGACCGCCGATCAGCGCACCCGCACCCGGGCTCAGCCCGGCCAGCACGAACACCACGTCGTCCGACTCGGCCGCCGCGCCCTTCCAGTGCTCGGCGACGGCCGCCGCGTTGGCGTCGTTCTCCACCAGCACCGGGCACTTGAAGGAACGGCTGAGCCGCTCACCCAGCCTCAGCCCCGTCCACTGCGGCAGCGCCGTGCCCAGCCGTACCGTGCCGTCGGCCTCCACGATCCCCGGCGTGCCCACGCCCACGGCCCGCAGCGAGCCGCGTGCGACCCCGGCCCGCCGCAGCAGCTCGGCGACCGTGCCGCGCAGCCTGTCGAGCCGCTCGTCCGCCGTGGCCGTCTCGTCGACCTCCTTGGCCTGCGCGCCCAGTACCCGGCCGTCCAGGTCGGACAGCAGCGCCGCGACCCGGTGCGGCCCGATCTCCAGGCCCAGCAGATGCCCCGCCTCGGCCCGGAACCGGAACCGGCGTGCGGGCCGCCCCTGACGGCGCGCGGTGCTCTCGTCGGCAGCCGTCTCCACGACGAGCCCGCCCTCGATGAGCCCTTCGACGACCCCCTCCACCGTCGGCCGGGACAGCCCGGTGACGCGGGTGATCTCGGTGAGCGTCGCGCAGTCCGTGGCACGCAGCGCATGCAGCACCACCGCGGAATTGATCCTTCGCAGCAGCGAGGGATCGCCGCCGGTCAGCTGCCCCACCGTCCGTCCTTCCAGCTCGCGGGCGTGTTGGGCGGATCGTACTCGGCCCGGCGCACCCCGGCGAGTGCCGGGATCCCGGATCAGCGGCGCCTCACCCCGGCTCGACGAACCCCGCCCCGTACCCCTTCCCGCTCAGCGCGGCCTGACGGTACGCCAATTGTCAGTGGTGCCCGCTTTACTGGGGCTCATGGACATCGCGAAGTGCCTGGCCCTCATCGACCTGCTGTGCGCCGAGGAGTTCCCCACGGCGCACGGCAGGACGGAACACGCCGAGAGCGGGCCCGGCTATCACATAGCCGCCTTACAGACGAGTGGTGGCTTCTGGGAGGGCGACGGCACGGAACGGGAGGAGGCGGCGGCACAGTACGAGGCCGACCGCGACGGCCTCACGGAGCTGCTCACCGGCCGGTGGGGGCCACCGCAGCGCTTCAGCCTGCGCAGCGTCCTGGTCCGGACGATGGCGGGCGAGGACATCGAGGAACCCTGGGCCGAGCTGAGCGAGCACGTGCCGGACGTCCACCTGTGGCAGGCGCCCGCATCGGACCGCTGGGTCGCCCTCGGCGTCTCCCACGGGTACCGGGAACTTCCGCTTCAGCTCCTCGGCGTAGTGACCGACACCGACCCGCCGTGACCGCCCGGGCCGGCCGCGGCGTCCCGCAGCCGGGCGAACTCCTCCGCCATGGTCGCCGCCGTCCAGTGCGCGTTCAGCCCGCTGGGGTTGGGCAGCACCCAGATCCCGCTGTCCCCGATGGTCCGCTCCTGCGGTCCGACCCGCGCGGTGCGGTCGCCGAAGGCGGCCCGGTACGCGGTCACCCCGACCACGGCCAGCCACCGCGGCCGCAGCCGGGTCACCTTCTCGGTCAGCAGCCGCCCGCCCTCGACGTACTCCTCGGCGGTCAGTTCGTCGGCCCGCGCGGTCGCCCGTGCCACGACGTTCGTGATGCCCAGCCCGTACGACAGCAGTTCCCGCTGCTCGGCCGGCTTCAGCAGCCTCGGCGTGAAGCCCGACAGGTGCAGTACCGGCCAGAAGCGGTTGCCGGGGCGGGCGAAGTGGTGACCGGTCGCGGCCGTCATCAGTCCCGGGTTGATGCCGCAGAAGAGCACACGGAGGCCGTCCGCCACCACGTCCGGCACGAGTCGGTCGCGGGCGGCCTCCAGATCCGCTTGCGTCAGGCGGGTCAGAGAATCGCTCCGGGGGTGTAACCGGCGGCTTCCGGGTGCTGCTTGACGATCTCCTCGATCCGGCCGACCACCACACCGACCTGGTCGGCGGCGGCGCCGGTGAAGGACAGCTTGTCGGCCATCAGCGCCGCGAGCTGCTCGCGGTCGAGGGGGAGCCGCTCGTCGGCGGCGAGCTTGTCGAGCAGGTCGTTGCGCTCGGCGCCCTGCTCGCGCATCGCCAGCGCGGTGGCCACGGCGTTCTCCTTGATCGCCTCGTGCGCGACCTCGCGGCCGACCCCGCCCCGCACCGCGCCCATGAGCACCTTGGTGGTGGCGAGGAACGGCAGATAGCGGTCCAGCTCGCGGGCGACGACGGCCGGGAAGGCACCGAACTCGTCGAGCACGGTCAGGAACGTCTCCAGCAGACCGTCCAGCGCGAAGAAGGCGTCCGGCAGCGCGACGCGGCGCACCACCGAGCAGGACACGTCGCCCTCGTTCCACTGGTCGCCGGCCAGCTCGCCGGTCATCGAGGCGTAGCCGCGCAGGATGACCATGAGGCCGTTGACGCGCTCGCAGGAGCGGGTGTTCATCTTGTGCGGCATGGCGGAGGAGCCGACCTGGCCCGGCTTGAAGCCCTCGGTGACCAGCTCGTGCCCGGCCATCAGCCGGATGGTCCTGGCCAGCGAAGAGGGCGCCGCCGCCAGCTGCACCAGCGCGGTGACGACCTCGTAGTCCAGCGAGCGCGGGTAGACCTGGCCGACCGAGGTGAACGCCTGCGAGAAGCCCAGGTGCCCGGCGATCCGCTGCTCCAGCTCGGCGAGCTTGGAGGCGTCACCGCCGAGCAGGTCGAGCATGTCCTGCGCGGTGCCGACCGGGCCCTTGATGCCGCGCAGCGGGTAGCGGCCGAGCAGCTCCTCGACGCGGCCGTAGGCGACCAGCAGCTCGTCGGCGGCGGTGGCGAAACGCTTGCCGAGGGTGGTGGCCTGCGCGGCCACGTTGTGCGAGCGGCCCGCCATGACCAGCTCGGCGTACTCGCCCGCCAGCTTGCCGAGGCGCGCCAGCACGGCCACCGTACGGTCGCGCATCAGCTCCAGCGAGAGCCGGATCTGCAGCTGCTCGACGTTCTCCGTGAGGTCACGGGAGGTCATGCCCTTGTGCACGTGCTCGTGCCCGGCGAGGTCGTTGAACTCCTCGATCCGCGCCTTCACATCGTGCCGGGTGACCTTCTCGCGCTCGGCGATCGAGGGCAGGTCGACGGTGTCGAGGACACGCTCGTAGTCGGCGATCGCCTCGTCCGGCACCTCGATGCCCAGGTCCTTCTGGGCGCGCAGCACGGCGAGCCAGAGCTGCCGCTCCAGCTTCACCTTCTGCTCGGGGGACCAGAGCGTGGCGAGCTCGGCGGAGGCGTAGCGTCCGGCGAGGACGTTCGGGATGCGGGGCTTGGCGGGCGCAGAAGTCACGTGTCCAGATTCTACTGGCGGCGCACCCCGCCCGAGCAGTCGGGACTCCGACCGGTGAAAAAGCCGGTCGGGAGTGTCGCCGGGGCCCCTGGACCAGCGCCGAATGGCCCACGCCGCGTCACGCTCCTGGCGCGGCCACACGGGTGGTTCCGCGCGGAGCGCCCACGCTTCGCTCCCGGACTCGTACTGCCTTGCCGCACAAGGAAGTTGGGGTCGGCCGCGAGGCCGACGACCCCTGCTCGTTGATCCGACGATCCGGCGTGCCGACGAGCGGATATCGGACATTTGCGCATTAACCTCTGGTCACCTTATGACGTGGCGGAACGCCTACGCGTCCGCTTCAACGCTCGGAGAAGACATGCGCAAGACTCGCAAGACCGCTGTCGTGGCCGTTCTGCTCGCCACCGTCGGCTTCCTCGGCACCGGCACCGCCTACGCCCAGGGGCAGGGGCATGGGCGCGGGCACGGGCACGCTCACGCACAGAAGGGTCAAGAGAGCGAGACGGTCACCATCGGCCAGAGCACCACATGCACAGTGGCCGAGGAGAACGTCGACGTACAGGGCGAGTCCGGGGTCGGCAACGGCCAGCAGGGCAATCAGAACAACGGCAAGGGCTCGCCCGGCACGCAGACCACCAATGTCGGCTCCAGCCTGGGGTGCAACAACACCCTCGTCCTCGGCAAGTAGCTCAGCCGGGCCCCGGCGCCGAGCCCCACGCCCGGCGCCGGGGCGACCGGTGTGCGCCTACGCCGGACCCTCGTACGGCAACAGTTCCGGCCGCTTCGCGGGGCGGCCGTCCCCCGAGGAGCGGCCGGTCAGGCGCCGGCCTATCCACGGCAGCAGGTGCCGGCGGGCGAAGCGTGCGTCCGCCACCCGGCGCGTCACCCAGCCCGGCGGGAGCGTGGCCGGCATCGGCACGTGCCACTCGGTGTCCTGCGGTTCGTACCCGAGCGTCTGCCACACCGCCTCGGCGACCCGGCGGTGCCCTTCCGCCGTGAGGTGCAGCCGGTCCACGTCCCACAGCCGGGGATCGCTGAGCGAGCGCGCTCCGTACAGGTCGACGACGACCGCGCCGTGCTGTGCGGCCAGCTCGTCGACGCAGGCGAACAGCTCCTCCATGCGCGGCCGGAACCGGTCCAGCACCGGACCCTGGCGGCCGGGGCTGCGCATCAGCACCAGCTGTCTGCAGGACGGCGCCAGCCGCTCCACGGCCTCGGCCAGCAGACCCTTCACCCGGCCCATGTCGCACTTGGGCCGCAGGGTGTCGTTCAGCCCGCCGACCAGCGTGACCACGTCGGCGCCCATGGCCGCCGCCGTACCCACCTGCTCGTCGACGATCTGCCCGATCAGCTTCCCGCGTACGGCCAGGTTGGCGTACCGGAAGCCCGGAGTGCGGGCGGCCATCCGCGCGGCGAGGAGGTCGGCCCAGCCACGGTAGGAGCCGTCGGGCAGCAGGTCCGACATGCCCTCGGTGAAGGAGTCGCCGACCGTGACCAGGCTGCTGTACGGGGGAGGTGTGGGATTCGTCTGCATGGCGTGAGCGATGGTATCCCGGCTCCATACCTGCCGGTCGGTCGGCCCCGAGACGCCCGGCGGAACCCGGTGTCATCCCGGAGCCGGCTGCCCGAACAGCTGCCGCAGCACGTCCTCCATGGTCACCAGGCCGGCCAGCCGGCCGTCGTCCCCGAGCACAGCCGCCAGATGCGTACGGCTGCCGCGCATCGCGGTGAGCACGTCGTCCAGCGGGGTGCCCTCCCGGACCCGCGCGATGGGCCGCATGTCCCGCAGCCGGAACGGCACGTCCCGGGGCGAGGCGTCCAGCGCGTCCTTGATGTGCAGATAGCCCACGATCCGCCGGCCCACGTCGACCACCGGGAACCGGGAGAAGCCCGACTCGGCCGACAGCCGCTCCAGCTGCTCGGGAGTGACGCCCACGCGCGCGTACACCACGCGTTCCAGCGGCACCACGACGTCCCGCACGGGCCGGCTGCCCAGCTCCAGGGCGTCGTGCAGCCGTTCCTGCGCCCGGTCGTCGATGAGGCCCGCCTCGCTGGCGTCCTTGACGATCTCGGCGAGTTCGGTGTCCGTGAAGGTCGCCGCGACCTCGTCCCTGGCCTCCACCCGCAGCAGCTTCAGCAGCCCGTTCGCGAAGGCGTTGACCGCGAAGATCACCGGGCGCAGGGCCCGGGACAGCGCGACGAGCGGCGGGCCGAGCAGCAGCGCGCTGCGCACCGGCTCGGCGAGCGCGATGTTCTTCGGGACCATCTCGCCCAGCAGCATGTGCAGATAGGTCGCCAGGGCCAGCGCGATCACGAAGGACACCGCGTGGCCCGCGCCCACGGGTACACCGACCACGCGGAACACCGGCTCCAGCAGATGCGCGATCGCCGGCTCGGCGACCACACCCAGGACCAGGGTGCACAGCGTGATGCCGAGCTGGGCGGCGGCCAGCAGCGCCGAGACGTGCTCCAGGCCCCACAGCACGGCCTTCGCACGCCGGTCGCCCTCCTGGGCCAGCGGCTCGACCTGCGAGCGGCGCACGGAGATCAGCGCGAACTCGGCGCCGACGAAGAAGGCGTTGACGACCAGGGTGGCCAGCCCGATCAGCAGCTGTACGGCGGTCATCGCGCCTCCCCCGGGGTCTCGTGGGCCTGTTCGTCGTCCAGCGGCGCGTGCAGCAGCACCCGCGCCGCCCGGCGGCCCGAGGCGTCCACCACGTCCAGCCGCCAGCCTCCGACCTCGACCGTGTCACCGGTCCGCGGTATCCGGCCCAGCAGGGTCGCGACCAGCCCGGCCAGGGTCTCGTACGGCCCCTCGGGCACCCGCAGGCCCACGCGCGCGAGCTGGTCGGTGCGGGCGGCGCCGTCGGCCGAGTACAGGGCCCGCCCCTCCTCGTCCGCCCCGGCGGGGGCGAGGTCCGGCGTCTCGTGCGGGTCGTGCTCGTCCCGTACCTCGCCGACGACCTCCTCGACGATGTCCTCCAGGGTCGCCACGCCGGCCGTGCCGCCGTACTCGTCGATGACGACGGCCATGGTGCGCCGGCCGCCGAGGCGGTCCAGCAGCCGGTCGACGGTCAGGGACTCGGGCACGAGCAGCGGCTCGCGCATCACCTGGGCGACGGTGCGGTGGCGCCGCTGGTCGGCGGGGACGGCCAGCACGTCCTTGATGTGGGCGGTGCCGACGACCGAGTCCAGGGTGCCCCGGTAGACCGGGAAGCGGCTCAGCCCGGTGGCCCGGGTCGCGTTGGCCACGTCCTCGCAGGTGGCCTGGGTGTCGAGGGCGACGACCTGGACGCGCGGGGTCATCACGTTCTCCGCGGTCAGGTCGGCCAGGTTCAGCGTGCGCACGAACAGCTCGGCGGTGTCCGGCTCCAGTGCGCCCTGCTTGGCGGAGTGCCGGGCGAGCGCCGCCAGCTCCTGCGGTCCGCGCGCGGAGGCCAGCTCCTCGGCGGGCTCGATGCCGAGCCGGCGCACGAAACGGTTGGCCGTGTTGTTCAGGTGCGTGATGAAGGGCCGGAAGGCGGCACTGAACCAGCGCTGCGGATTGCCCACCCGCTTGGCCACGGCCAGCGGCGAGGAGATCGCCCAGTTCTTCGGCACCAGCTCGCCGACGACCATCAGGAACACCGTCGACAGGGCCGTACCGAGCACCAGGGCGGCCGAACCCGCCGCGCCGCCCGACAGCCCCACCGCCCGGAACGGACCGGCGAGCAGCTTGGCGATGGACGGCTCGGCGAGCATGCCGACCACCAGGTTGGTCACGGTGATGCCGAGCTGGGCGCCGGAGAGCTGGAAGGTCAGGTTCCGTGCGGCCTTCAGGGCGCCGGCGGCGCCGCGTTCGCCGCGCTGGGCGGCTCGCTCCAGTTCACCGCGCTCCACCGTGGTCAGCGAGAACTCCGCGGCCACGAAGGCACCACAGGCGAGCGACAGCAGGATCGCCACCAGAAGCAGGAGCACTTCGGTCATCGGGTCACCCCCGTCCCATGATCGGACAGGGCAGGGTGGGGCGCGCGGTGGCGCGTACTGGGAGGCTCGCCCATGGGCGGACGCTCACAACCTTTCATAGAGGGCCGAGTGCTCCCTCAATGGTAAAGGATGAGCAAAGGAATCCCGGTGGCTCAGTCGGTGAGCGGCTTCACCCAGCGCCGCCAGTGCTCCTCCGGGCCGTAACCGGCCGCGCTCCAGGCGTGCTGCGCCCGCTCGTTGCGGACCAGCACCATCGCGTCCGCGCGCCGCCCGCCGAGCCGTACGAACCGCTCCTCGGCGGCGGCCAGCAGCGCCGAGCCGATGCCCCGCCGGCGCCGCTCCGGATGCACCGCGAGCCGGTACAGATGGCAGCGCCAGCCGTCGAAGCCCGCGATCACCGTGCCCACCAGCTCGCCACCCTGCTCGGCGAGGATCAGGGCCTCCGGGTCGCGGGCCACCAGCCGCTCCACCCCGTCCCGGTCGTCGCTGATGCTCGTGCCCTCGGCGGCCGTCTTCCAGAAGGCGAGGACGGCGTCGAGGTCGGTGTGGACCGCCGGGCGTATACGCAGATCAGTCAGCAGATCAGTCATGTGATCATCCGATCACGGGGTGGGTGTCCCGCACGCGGGTTTCCGTCATGCGGACTCCTCGCGCAGCCGCTCCATCACCGGCGCGAAGGCCTCCATGTACGGCTCCAGGACGGTCAGGTACGAGAACCCGAACCGCTCGCGCTGGGCCCGCGCCCGTGCGACGACGTCCTCCAGCGGGCCGGCCAGCACGACGGGCAGTGCCAGCGCGTCCTCCAGGGTCAGCCGCGACTGCCGCTCCAGCAGCGGCTCCAGCACCGGTTCGGGGTCGTCCGTGACCGCCACGAGCTGGACGAGCAGGTTCAGTTCCGCCTCTTGTGCCCGGCCTGCCGCGAGGCTCCGGTAACGCGCCACCCGTTCGTCCAGCTCGTCGGCGGAGAGCGGCTCCAGCCCGCCGGGTGTCCTCCCCGGCCGGGCCCCGGTGAAGGCCGCGATGTCCGCGCGCTCGGCGGTCAGCCGCAGCATCCGGTCGCCGTTGGCGCCGATCAGCAGCGGCACCCGGGGCTGGGCGGGGCGCGGCCGGTGTTCGGGGGAGCCGAGCAGCCGGTCCAGTTCCGCCACCGTACGGCGCAGGTGGTCCACCCGCTCGCCCGGCGAGTCGTACGGCAGCCCGGCCGCCTCGTGCTCGGCCGGTACGTAGCCGGTGCCCAGGCCGAGTTCGAGGCGCCCGCCGGTGAGCGCGTCCGTGGTCGCCACCTCGCGGGCCAGCAGCGCCGGGTTCCAGAATCCCGCGTTGAGCACGAACGTGCCCAGGCGGGGACGCTCGGTCGCCGCGGCCGCCGCGACCAGTGCCGGGAAGGGGGCGACCATGCCGAGGTGATCCGGGACGAGGATCACGTCGTACCCCAGCTCCTCGGCGCGCCGGCACTTCGCGCGCCACTCGGCGGCGGGCGCGGGCGTGAGCAGATTGACCCCGAAGCGGAACGGACGCGGCATGGACTCTCCTCGCGGGCCGGTGACGTGAGCCTGGTCCCGCGATTCCATCACCTCCGCCGCACGCTCGGCAGGGCGCCCTCACTCGTGGGCGATCGCCGCCAGCACGTTCATCCGTGACGCCCGCAGCGCCGGCAGCAGAGCCGCCACCACGCCCACCACGGCGGCACCCACCACGACGGCGACGATCGTGGTCCAGGGGAACGCCAGCGCCGTCAGCCCGCGCAGGGCCAGCACCCGCTGCATGCACACCCCCCACACGAGCCCCAGCCCCAGCCCGAGCACCGCGCCGAACACCGCGATCACCACCGACTCCAGCCGGATCATCCGGCGCAGCTGCCGCCGTCCCAGCCCGATCGCGCGCAGCAGCCCGATCTCGCGGGTGCGCTCCACCACCGACAGGGCAAGGGTGTTGACCACACCGAGCACGGCGATGACGATCGCCAGTCCGAGCAGCGCGTACACCAGGTAGAGCAGCACGGCGATCTGCTGGTGGACCAGCTGCTTGTAGTCGGTCTGGTTGCGCACCTGGACCTGCGGGAACGGTTCGAGCGCCCGTTCCAGACGGGGCCGCAGGTCCTGCGGTTCCGTTCCGGTGGCCGCGTTGACGTAGAGCGCGGAGTCCTGGGCTCCGGGCGCGTACTCCGCAAGGGTCGCCAGGCCGAAGTAGATGCCCCCTTGAGTGCCGAAGCCCTCCGTCGGGGCCTGGTCGGTCAGCGCGGCGACGGTCAGCTCGGTGTGCCGTCCGCCCGGGAACTCGACGGGGAGGACGCTGCCGACGCGCACGCCGTGGTCCCTGGCGAAGTCGGCGTCCATGGCGAGGTGTCCGGCCGCCAGCGCGGCCCGTGAACCGCCCCGCGTGTAGGTGATGTGCAGGACGTCGTCGAACCCGGACCCGTACGCCGCGGCGGTCGTTCGGACCTCGTCCCCCTTCGGCAGCCGCACGGCGACCGGAGTGAGCCGCTGCCGTACGACGAGCCCGACGCCGTGCGTCGCGGCCACCGTGTCCCGCACCTGCCCGGTGAACGGGGCGAAGCTGGTGTTCTGGACGATGAAGTCGGCGCCGAGGTTCTTGTCGATCTGCCGGTCGAACGACGCGGACATCGAGGCGCTCGCCACCGACATCCCGCCGACCAGGGCGAGGCCCACCATGAGCGCGGCGGCCGTGGCGCCCGTACGCCGCGGGTTGCGCAGGGCGTTGCGCTGGCTCATCCGGCCGACCGGGCCGAACAGCGCGGGAAACGCGCCACCCAGCACCCGGATCACCGGCCGCACCAGCAGCGGTCCTGCCACCACGGTCGCGATCAGCGTCAGGACCACGCCGAGCCCCAGCAGCGAGGCGGCCTGCGCGGTCCTGGTGGCCGCCGCGCACCCGGCCAGCGCCGCCGCGCCGGCCACCCCGACCACCGCCCCGACGACCGCCCGCACCGTCAGCGGTTTGCCCACCCCGGCGACCTCGGCGTCGGCGAGCGCCGCCATCGGCGAAACGGCCGCCGCGCGCCGGGCGGGCAGATAGGCGGCCACGAAGGTGACGCCGAGACCGATGGCATACGCCGCGACGGGCGTGGCCCAGCCGATGACCATCTCCGTGGCCTTCAGGTTCATCCCGAACGCGCTCATCAGCCGGATCAGCCCCAGCGCCAGCCCGATACCGGTCAGGAGACCGAGTGTCGAACCGACCAGCCCGAGCAGCAGCGCCTCCGTGAGCACCGAACGCCGCACCTGCCCGCGGTCCGCGCCCAGGGCCCGCAGCAGGCCCAGCTCGCGCGTGCGCTGGGCGATCAGCATGGAGAAGGTGTTGACGATCAGGAACACGCCCACGAGCAGGGCGACACCGGCGAAGCCCAGCATCACGTACTTGATCACGTCGAGGAAGGTGCCGAGGCCGGCCGCCGCCGACTTGGCCTGTTCACCGGCGGTCTTCAGGTCGTAGGTGCCGGTGCCGATCGCCTGTCCGACACGCTGCTTGAGCTGTGCGTCGGTCACTCCCGGAGCCGCGTCCACCGAGATGCTGGTCGCCTTGGCGGCCGACCCGAGCAGTTCCCGGGCCGCGACCGCCGGGTCCAGGAAGACCAGCGCGGCGCCGGGGTTGGTGGTGGTGAACGTGGCGATGCCGACCACCCGCACCCGGAAGGTGCCCGGCTGTGCCTGCACGGTCAGCGTGTCGCCGATCCGTACGTGCCGCTTGCCGGCCGTGTCGGCGTCCAGCAGCGCCTCACCGGCACCCCGCGGCGCATGGCCGGAGGTGAGCCGCACCGGGCTGCGCTGCGTGACGTACCAGGCCGTCGCGAGGGTCGGGGCGCCCGTGGTCGGGCCGACGGACTTGTTGCGGGCGTCGACCACGACGGCGTTCTCCACCGACACCTCGGCGCGGGCCGCCGCGACCCCGTCGACCTTCGCCACGCGGTCCCGCAGCGCGGCGGGCAGGGTCTGCACCGCACCGCTCAGCCGGGCCGACCGCAGATCCTGCTTCGGCTGGACCGTCACATCGGCGGCGGTGGAGGCGAACAGCCGGTCGAAGGTACGCGTCACGGTGTCGGAGAAGATCAGACTGCCCGCGACGAACGCCACGGAAAGGATCACGGCCAGCGCGGACAGCGCGAGCCGCCCCTTGTGCGCGAGGAAGCTCCTCAGGGTCGCCTTCAGCACCGGGTCAGCCCTCCTGCACGGTGCCGTCGCCGAGCCGGCCCCGGACCACGTCGAACTGCTTCATGCGTTCCAGTACGGAGTCCGCCGTCGGCTGCGCCATCTCGTCCACGATCCGCCCGTCGGCGAGGAAGAGCACCAGGTCGGAGTGGGCGGCGGCGCCCGGGTCGTGCGTGACCATGACGACCGTCTGCCCGAGATCGTCCACCGCGCCGCGCAGGAAGCCCAGCACCTCCAGACCGGCCCGCGAGTCGAGGTTCCCGGTCGGCTCGTCGGCGAAGATCAGCTCCGGTCGGGAGGCCAGCGCCCGTGCGCAGGCGACCCGCTGCTGCTGTCCGCCGGAGAGCTGGGCGGGCCGGTGCGTCAGCCGCCCGCGCAGCCCCAGTGTGTCGATGACCTGGTCCAGCCACCGCTGGTCGGGCCTCCGGCCCGCGATGTCCGTCGGCAGGGTGATGTTCTCGGCCGCCGTCAGGGTCGGGATCAGGTTGAACGACTGGAACATGAACCCGACCCGGTCCCGCCTGAGCCGGGTCAGCTCCCGTTCCCGCAAACCGGTGATCTCGGTGTCGCCCAGCCACACCTGACCGGCCGACACCGTGTCGAGGCCCGCCAGACAGTGCATGAGCGTGGACTTCCCCGACCCCGAGGGGCCCATCACGGCGGTGAAGCGGCCGCGCGCGATGTCCACGTCCACCGAGTCCAGGGCGATCACGGCCGTCTCTCCCGAGCCGTAGGCCTTGGTCAGTCCGCGGGCGCGGGCCGCGATTCCGCCGTTGGGCGTGCGGCCCGGGGCGTGCTGCGCAGCTGGTGTGGACAAGACAGCCTCCCGGTCGTTCGATCCGCCCGTTCCGGGCGAGCGTAAGGGACAGGCCGGCCCGGCGCAGCGCGTACGCACGCCCTTGTCTTGCTAGCGCCTCGGCGCTAGCGTCGAAGCATGGCGAAGACCCAGCTGAACGTGCGCGTGGACGAGGGCACCGCCCGCGCGGCCCGCGAACGCGCCCTGGCCCGTGGCATCAGCGTCAACCGCTATATCGAAGAGCTGGTCAGACAGGACACCGGGGAAGCCGGCCGTACGTTCGTCGAGGCCGCCGCCGACTTCATGAAGCAGTACGAGTCCGTGTTCGCCGAGGAGTTCGCCGAGACCCCCCGCGGTTCCGGCACCGGGGACGGCCGCTGATCCCTTGAACGACCTCCGTATCGACCTCGCCTGGCTCCTCATGCTCGCCGAACAGAAGACGCCCGGGGACCCGCAGGTCACCGACTGGGGCGCGCTGGTCGCCGCCGTCGCCCGGCACCGCGCCGAGATCTTCGGTGTGCCGGTCTACGACGACCCGCACGCCCGTGCCGCCTCCCTGCTGCAGCTGCTGATCCACCTGCCGGCGCTGGAGCGCTCCAACGCGCTGTTCGCCTCGGCGGTCGCCTATGCCTACCTCGTCGCCAGCGGCGTGAAGGTGGTCACCACGCCCGAGCAGGTGCGCGACCTCGCCCGGCTGGTCAAGCAGGGCGCGGCCGACGTGGACGACATCGCGCGGCAGCTGCGGCGCTGGAGCCTGTGATCAGCGCGCGGGCGGCTCGTCCGGACGCCAGGCGACGCCGAGCGTGCAGTACGACGCCGGCAGCGCCGGACCGTTCTCCGGCACCATCACGCGCCGGTGCGGGCCGAGCGCGAACCCGGCCTCGCGCAGCGCGGCCACCGGCCGGCGGGCCACATGACATCCGCCGGTGAGCAGCGGCCACAGGGTCCGGTCCAGCGTGCGCTGGGTCACCGTCATCAGGGGGCCGCCGCCCCGGCCGTGCTCGAAGAACCGCACCTGGCCGCCCGGCCTGAGCACCCGCCGCACCTCGCTCAGCGCCCGCGGTACGTCCCGCACACTGCACAGCACCAGGGACAGCACGGCCGCGTCGAAGGCCTCGCTCTTGACCGGCAGCGCCTCGGCGGCGCCCGGCACCACGTCGACCGGCACCTCGGCGCGCAGGGCCGCGTCGAGCGCCAACTTCCTGAGCAGCGGCTCCGGTTCGATCGCCACGACCTCCGCCACGGTGCCCGGATAGTGCGAGAAGTTCAGCCCGTTGCCGGCGCCGATCTCGATCACCCGCCCGGACAGCCCGGCGAGCAGCCGCTCGCGCACCCCGGCCATGCCCAGCCGGGTCTCGGCGCTCACGCTGTACCGGGCGTAGCAGCGGGCGGACAGCGGATGGCGCACGGGACTCCGCGCGACCTTGCCGGAACCGGACAGCAGCCGCATGGCGAACCTCCCCGACGGACGGCCTGGGGGGAGTGTCCCCCGTACGACGCCCTCGCACCCCCGGCGTCGGCGACCCGACTCGACCGGCCGGCGGTCACACCCCGGGCCCGCGCCCGGGGTGTGCCGTTCCCGCTACGGCGCCTCGCGGACCTGGAAGGCTTCCGCGTCCCAGGTGCCGTCCAGGCGGGGGGCCAGCCAGGTCGGTGCCGCCGCGCGGAACGCGGCCGGTGACAGCGTCGCCGCCCCGGAGGGGATCGCGCCGAGGAGGGGAGCCGCCGCGACCTCCGGCAGCTCGGTGACGTTGCAGCGGGTGGCGAGGTCGGGGGAGTCGGGCCAGCTGCCGATCACGATGCCCGCCGGCTCCAGCCCGCGGCGCCGTAGTTCGAGTGCTGTCAGCTCCGTCGCGTTGAGCGTGCCCAGACCGGCCTGGACGACGACCAGCACCGGCGCGTCCAGCAGCCGCGCCGCGTCGGCCAGGGTGCCGCCGGCCGCGTCGAACCGGACGAGCAGTCCGCCCGCCCCCTCGACCAGCACCAGGTCGTGCTCGGCGGCCAGCTTCGCCGCCCGGTCGGCCACCTCGTGCGGATGCACGGGCGCCATGCCCGCCCGCCGGGCCGCCGTACCGGGCGCCAACGGCTCCGGATAGCGGGCGAGTTCGGTGGCCGTCACCGGGCCCGCGAGCCGCGCGACCTCGTCGGCGTCCCCGCGCTCGTCCGGCCCCACCCCCGTCTGGGCGGCCTTCAGCACGGCCACCGAGCGTCCGGCCGCGAGCGCGGCGGCGGCGACCGCGGCGGTGGTGACGGTCTTGCCGATCTCCGTGCCCGTCCCCGAGATCATCAGTACCGGCATGTCAACCCTCCCGTGCCGCGGCGCACACCGCGCGCGCGATCCGTGTCACGTCCTCGTCCGAGGTGATGTACGGCGGCATCGTGTAGATCAGGTCGCGGAACGGACGCAGCCACACGCCCTCCCGCACGGCGGCCGCGGTGGCCGCGGCCATGTCCACCTCGTGACCGAGCTGGACGACGCCGATCGCCCCGAGGACGCGGACGTCCCGGACACCGGGCAGCTCACGGGCCGGCGACAGACCCTCCCACAGGCCCGCCTCGATCCGCTTGACCTCCGCCCGCCAGTCCTGGCCGAGCAGCAGCTCGATGGAGGCGCAGGCCACTGCCGCCGCCAGCGGATTGCCCATGAACGTCGGGCCGTGCGCCAGCACCGGCACCTCGCCCCGGGAGATCCCGTCGGCGACCCGCGCGGTGCACAACGTGGCCGCCAGCGTGAGATAGCCGCCGGTCAGCGCCTTGCCCACGCACATCACATCCGGGCTGACGCCCGCGTGCTCCGCCGCGAACAGCGCACCGGTGCGGCCGAAGCCGGTGGCGATCTCGTCGAAGACGAGGAGTACGTCGTGTGCGTCGCACGCCTCGCGCAGCACCCGCAGATAGGCGGGGGAGTGGAAGCGCATCCCGCCCGCGCCCTGCACGACGGGCTCCACGATCACCGCGGCCAGCTCGTCCGCGTGCCGGGCGATCAGTTCCCGCAGGTGCTCGGCGTACGACTCCTCGTACTCCGCCGGCGGGGCGTCGGCGAACACCTGGCGCGGCAGCACGCCCGACCAGAGCGCGTGCATCCCGCCCTCGGGGTCGCACACGGACATCGGGCTCCAGGTGTCGCCGTGGTAGCCGCCCCGCCAGGTCAGCAGCCGCTGCTTGCCGGGCCTGCCGAGCGAGCGCCAGTACTGCAGGCACATCTTCACCGCGACCTCGACCGACACCGAGCCGGAGTCGGCCAGGAAGACGTGCTCAAGACCCTCTGGCGACATATCGACAAGGTGCTTCGCGAGCCGTACGGCGGGCTCGTGCGTGAGCCCGCCGAACATCACGTGGCTCATCCGCCCCAGCTGCTCGTGCGCGGCCTCGTTGAGGACCGGGTGGTTGTAGCCGTGGATCGCCGACCACCAGGAGGACATGCCGTCCACGACTTCGTCCTGGGCCCCGTCGGCGCGCCGCAGCTTCAGACGGACCCCGCTCGCCGACTCCACCACCAGCGGTTCGGCACGTCCGGGCATCGGGCCGTACGGGTGCCACACATGCCGCCGGTCCAGCGCCAGCAGGTCGGGCACGCTCAGGCCGGCCAGCTCAGGCATTGGGCGCGAGGTCCGTTCCGGCGCCCCGGCGGCGGACGGCCACGAGGTCGGGGCGCGCCTCCTGCGGGGCCGGCGCGGTCGCCGTGGCCGCCGTGCCGCACGCGCCGGCCGTCGTACCGCACCCGTCCGCGCCGTCGTGCGAGCCGCAGCCCTCGTGTGAGCCGCACACGGAGCCGCAGCCGCCCGTGGCCGCCACCCGGTGCTCCGGCAGCGTCACCTCGCCGGCGCCCTCCACCTCGAACCCGGCGTCCGCGATCATCTCCAGGTCGGCCTTGCCGGCCTGGCCCTCGCTGGTCAGGTAGTCGCCGAGGAAGATCGAGTTGGCCAGGTGCAGCGCGAGCGGCTGCATCGTACGCAGATGGACCTCGCGGCCGCCCGCGATACGGACCTCCACGTCCGGGCAGACGAACCGGACCATGGCCAGAATGCGCAGACAGCGCTGCGGGGTGAGGTTCCACTCCTTGGCCAGCGGGGTGCCCTCGAAGGGGATGAGGAAGTTCACCGGAACGGAGTCCGGGTCCAGCTCACGCAGCGAGAAGACCACGTCCACCAGGTCCTCGTCGCTCTCGCCCATGCCGGCGATCAGACCGGAGCAGGCGGACAGGCCGGCCGCGTGCGCCTTGTTCACCGTGTCCACCCGGTCGGCGTAGGTGTGGGTGGTGGTGATGTCCCCGTAGGTGGACTCCGAGGTGTTGAGGTTGTGGTTGTAGGCGTCCGCGCCGGCCTCGCGCAGCCGCTCGGCCTGGCCGTCGGAGAGCAGCCCGAGGCAGGCGCACACCTCGACGGCCTCGTTCTGCTCCTTGATCGCCTTGATGGTCTCCGAGACCCGGTCCACGTCCCGGTCGGTCGGGCCGCGTCCGCTGGCCACCAGGCACACCCGCTTGGCGCCTCCGGCCAGGCCCGCGGCGGCCGCCTGGGAGGCCTCGTCGGGCTTGAGCCAGGTGTACTTCAGGATCCCGGCCTTGGAGCCGAGCCGCTGGGAGCAGTAGGAGCAGTCCTCCGGGCACAAGCCGGACTTGAGGTTGACCAGGTAGTTGAGTTTCACGCGGCGGCCGAACCAGTGCCGGCGCACCTTGCCGGCCGCGGCCACCACATCGAGCACGTCGTCGTCGGAGGTGGCCAGTACGGCGAGTGCTTCCTCGCGGGTCGGCAGCTCGCGCCGAAGCCCCTTGTCCACCAGCGTGTTCAGCAGGTCCATGAGGTCCGATCCTGTCCTACGGGACCGCCTCGGGCCAAGGTAGAGACCGCACAACGGAGACGGATCACCGTGTGGGTATTGCCACACCCTGTGCGGCTGGTCCTGCCGCTAGTGTCTGTCCGCTACCTACAAAATCATCGGAGGAGCCATGGCGTTCGGCTGGATCGCGGAGCAGGCGGAGGCGCGTCGGCGCGCCGGACTCGTACGGACCCTGCGCCCGCGCCCGGCCGAGTCGCCGCTGCTGGATCTGGCGAGCAACGACTACCTGGGCCTCGCCCACCACCCCGAGGTCACCGAAGGGGCCGCGCGGGCCGCCCGGGTCTGGGGCGGCGGCTCGACCGGCTCCCGGCTGGTCACCGGCACCACCGAGCTGCACACCGAACTGGAGCGCGAGCTGGCCGCGTTCTGCGGCTTCGAGGCGGCGCTGGTCTTCTCCTCCGGTTACGCCGCCAACCTGGCCGCGGTCACCGCGCTCGGCCCGCATGGCTCGCTGATCGTCTCCGACGCCGGCAACCACGCCTCCCTCATCGACGGCTGCCGGCTCGCCCGGGGCGAGCGGCAGGTCGTCGGGCACGCCGACCCGGAAGCGGTGCGCAAGGCCCTGGCCGGCCATCAGGGACCGGCGATCGTCGTCTCCGACACGGTGTTCTCGGTGGACGGCGACCGGGCGCCGCTGGCCGAGCTCGCCGAGGCCTGCCGGGAGTACGGCGCGGGGCTCGTCGTGGACGACGCGCACGGCCTCGGGGTGCTGGGCGACGGCGGCCGGGGCGCGCCGTACGCGGCCGGGCTGGCCGGCGCCGGGGACGTGGTGGTCACGGCCACCCTGTCCAAGTCGCTCGGCAGCCAGGGCGGAGTGGTGCTCGGCCCGGCGCCGGTGATCGACCACCTGGTCAACGCGGCCCGGACCTTCATCTTCGACACGGGCCTGGCCCCGGCGGCGGCCGGGGCCGCGCTCTCGGCACTGCGGCTGCTCGTCCGCGAACCGCAGCGCGCCGCGCGCGCCCGCGAAGTGGCCGCCGAACTGCACGCACGGCTGACCGCGGCGGGTCTGGAAGCGGTGCGTCCGGACGCCGCGGTGGTCTCCGTGCGGGCTCCGTCCCCGGAGCAGGCCGTGCGCTGGGCGGCCGACTGCCGCACGGCAGGGCTGGCCGTGGGCTGCTTCCGTCCTCCTTCCGTGCCCGACGGCATCTCACGGCTGCGGCTGACCGCCCGCGCGGACCTGTCCGGGGCCGAGATCGAACGCGCTGTACGGGTGATCGGCGAAACGCGACCATGAGTCGGCGTGACACGGCCGTGCTTCGCGTGTGGTCGTCTTCGGGCCGGTGACCGTCCCGGGTCAGAGGGCGGTGAGGAAACCGGTCCAGCTCCCGGCGGAGAAGAGCAGCGCCGGTCCGGCCGGGCGCTTGGAGTCGCGCACGGCGAGCAGTCCGGCCCCGGGGCCGGAGCGCGGCCGGGCCGTCTCCACGCAGTTGTTGGCTCCCGTGCTGTAGCTGCTGCGCAGCCAGCGCACGTCGTAAAGGTCGGTACTGGCAGGGACGTTCCGAGGCAGTGCTGACATGGTCCCTCCTTACGCGCCGTCACCTATTCCGGCGAGGTAATCCAACGTGTCCTCGGGTGAAAGGGCATGCATGCGAAGGGTGTCGAAGGCCTCCGAGTAGGCCATGAGGTCTTCTTTCCGCTCCAGGTAGAGGCTACTCGTCAACTGGTCGAGAACAACAACATCCAGATCAGAAGTGCTCGGAAATGAGAAGATAACGAAAGGCCCGGTGAGGCCGACATGCGCTCCCGCCCCGAACGGCAGCACCTGCAGCCGGACCTGGGGCAGACGGGCGGCCTCCATCAGCCGCGCCAGCTGCCGGTTCATCACCTCCGGGCCGCCGACCTCGCGCCGCAGCACCGCCTCGTCCAGCACCGCGCACAGCTTCAGCGGCGGGTCGGCGCGGAGCACGTCCTGCCTGGCCAGCCGCACCTCCACCAGGGCGTCCAGGCGTTCGTCGTCCAGGCCCTTCACGGCCGCCCGGGTCACCGCGCGGGCGTACTCGGGCGTCTGCAGCAGTCCGGGTACGACCGTGGTCTCCAGGGTGCGCATCGCGCTGGCCTGCGACTCCAGGCTGATGAAGTCCCGGTAGGTGGGCGGCAGCACCCCGCGGTAGGCATGCCACCACCCGTGCCGGTCGCCCGCGCCCTCGGAACCCGCCAGCATCAGCAGCAGCTCGCGCAGCTGCCCGTCCTCCACGCCGTAGGCGTCCAGGAGTAACCGCACATCCGCTGGTTTCACGCCGCTGGCACCCGTCTCGATACGGCTCACCTTCGACTGGTGCCAGCCGACCAGCCGGGCCGCCTCACCGCTCGTGAGCCCAGCACCGGTCCGCATCGTGCGCAGTTCGGCGCCCAATTTGCGGCGGCGCACTGCCGGCCCGTTCTGCATGGGCTCCTCCTTACTCCTTCCGGGCCGCCCAAATACGGTCTCGCGTCGTAGAGTTCACCGCATTGGGCGACAGATATATGCATATCTTGGTGGATCGCTCCCCGTGACGGCCCGGTGATGGCAGTCTGACGAGCAAGCACCAGTCCGGGACCGTACTCGAACCATCCGCTCCGTGTCGGACTGCGGTCCCGTGGGAAAGGGACGACGTCGCCATGGCAGACCATCTGGAAGCATCCGTCACTCTGCCGAGCGATCCCGCCTCGGTGTCCGCCGCCCGCTCCTACGTCGTGGGCACGCTGGAGGAGTGGGGTCTGCCGTCGGACACCGACGTGGCCGACACCGTTCGGCTCATCGTCTCGGAACTCGCCACGAACGCCGTACAGCACACCTTCGGTCAGTCACCCACCTTCACGGTTGACATCGCCCTCGACTGCGACGAACACCTGCGCATCGGCGTCACGGACAGTCACCCCCGCTTCCCGAAGAGACTGCCCGCGGCGGTCCAGCAGGACAACGGCCGCGGCATGGTGATCGTCCGCTGGCTCACCGCCGAGTGCGGCGGCAAGCTCCGCGTCCGCCCCACCCGTGAGGGCGGCAAGACGGTCTCCATCGAACTCCCCTGGATCATCCCGGCCGAACCGGTCCCGGCGGGGGGCCAACAGGAGCCGTAGCCCTCCGGGCGGGGGCGGTGGGCCGGTTCGCTCCAGGGCACTGCGGGGCGGGTCCGGGAGAGGAGACGTCAGACCCCTGGCGACGAGGTCGGGCGGCGCCGCCCGGGGGCGATTCCTGGGGGCGCCGGGCTCGAAGGTGCCGGGCTCGGGACGGCGGGCTCGGGCACCTCGGGATCGGGCACGAGGGGGCGACGGACGAGCGCGAGGGACGGATGGCGAGGGCTCGGGAGGCGGGGTGAGGTTGGCGTGGGGGGCGGGGAGCCGGAGGGCGGTACTGCGCCGGCCCCGGGCCGCCCGTGGGCTCCAGGCGGGCACCGGGGCGGCGCTGACGGTGCTCGGAGCGGCCCTGCTGCTGGAGCCGCTCCTGCCCTGACGTCGGGTCAGCTGACCCGGCCGTACCAGACGCTCCTGGTCCAGATCTTCTCCAGCCGCACCACGGCTCCCGTCCTCGGCGCGTGCCAGATCTTCCCGTGGCCCGCGTAGATGCCGACGTGGTAGACGCTGGAACCCGAGTGGAAGAACACCAGATCACCGGCCTTACGGCTGAGGGCCGAGATGTGGTGCGTCTTGTTGTACTGCTGGGCTGCGGTGCGCGGCAGGGTCTTGCCCGCCTTCTTGAACGAGTACAGCGTCAGCCCCGAGCAGTCGAACCTGTGCGGCCCGATGGCCCCCCACTGGTACGGAGATCCCTTCTTGGAGGCCGCGACCTCCAGTGCTTTGGTCGCGAGGGTGGCGGCCGAGGCGTCGGTGGCGAGACCAGGGACCGCGATCGAGCCGCCTACGGCGGCGAGGGTGAGGGCCGAGGCCGTGCCGGCCCGGGCCATGAGCGACGGGACACGATTCAGCGCAGTCATGCGCAACCCTTCGTCAGCCGCCTGTGAAGGATGACCTGTCGGATTCGGGCTGGCGAAGTTGCCCGGCCGCGTAGCGGCTTCACCCCAAGGGCTGCTCGGCACGTCCGGCCGTCTGAGACACACAGACGAACTTCCGTACCGGCGACCCGTCTTGCTCGGGTCCTCCACTCCTGCCGATCCACTCCGTCGACCGGTCATCCGGGCGGCGGCAGGACTCGGCGTCCGCCCGGACCGCCCCGCCGTTGTGGCGGGGGCTTGTCGTCAGACACGGATCTTCACTCACAGCTGTCTGAAAATCCCAACGGATCCGGGGATTTGTGGCGTTACTCACCACTCGCCCGTTCGAGTGGACAGAGCTCCGTTCGAGACACCGTCACATTCCGTCCGTAGCCGCCGACCTGGGGCGGAGCCTCATCTTCCGTGCTGCCGGCCCGCGCGGTGCGCAAGTCGGAAGGGCCGCGGAACGATCTGGATATACGTCGGTCGGGGGTGGGCCGTTCGGGGTGTTTCGAGCCCGCGGCGAACGGCGCGTGTCGACATCCGGGTCCGTCCGGCTGGTCGGGCGTCCGGATCGGCCGACGCCGTCGGTCGGGAGCGTGACGCGAGCGGTGCGGCGTGCACCGGCCGGAAGCCGCGGAGTCCGTGCCGGTGTGTCCCCGTGCAGCACCGTCTCGTCCCGCTGGCGCATCCGTGTGAGGGCGTCAGGCGGCTCTGCGGCCGTGCGCACCAGCGTCTGCGCCGTGCGCGGCCCGCGACGGGTGCTGGAGTCCCGCGCCGGATCGACCCTGCCCGGCAGGCCGGCCGTCTCCAGGTGACGGCCGATCAGAGCCCCTGTGCGCCGGGCATGCTCCGGCGGCCGGGCGTGATGCCGTCGACAGACCGTAGGCCGGTGTCGCGGGGGCGTCCAGGATCACGTCCGTTCCGGGTCGCGGTGTCCTTCCTCCGCCGGGCGCCCGGTGAACTCGGGGTTTTGGCAAAAATGTACAGTATGTACCTGATGTACGATGGTGCCATGGCCTACGAGATTCCGGTGACGCAAGCCAGGGCTGAACTCGCCGACCTGATCAACCGAGTGGTGTACGGCGGTGAACGCGTCGTCGTGACGCGACACGGCAAGCCGCTGGTCGCGCTGGTCTCGGCCGCCGATCTGGAGCGCCTGGACGCGCTCGACGAGCCGGCCGGGGAGCAGGTCGAGGAGCGGGTCATCAGCTCGGTCTCGGGTGTCCGTGAGGCCGGTTCCGTTCCGCGTGAACAGCAGCGGTTCGGGATCGCCGCCGAGCATCGGGGGCCCGGCGCGTCCTGAACGACGCGGGTATCGGGGGTCCCATCGCGCGGTCATCGGTGGATCAAGGTCTGGTTAACGTCGCTGAAACTCCGGCGCTCTAGCCTGCCGATCCACGCCATCAGGGGTTTTTCTGCCCGGATTGACGACGATCCCGGGCATTTGTCTGTGTGTTACATCTATCCCCGTCGCGATGGCTGCGGCAACCGGACCCCGCACGGTCCGGAGCAAGGACTGTGAGGTGGGACGTGCAACTGACCCCGCACGAACAAGAGAGGCTGCTGATCCACGTGGCGGCCGACGTGGCCGAGAAGCGCCGGGCCCGCGGGCTCCGGCTCAACCACCCGGAAGCGGTCGCCCTCATCACGTCGCACATCCTTGAGGGCGCGCGTGACGGCCGTACGGTCGCCGAACTCATGTCCTCCGGTCGCAAGCTCCTCAGCAGGGACGACGTCATGGACGGGGTCCCCGAGATGATCCACGACGTCCAGGTCGAGGCGACCTTCCCGGACGGCACCAAGCTCGTCACCGTCCACGAGCCGATCATCTGAAGAGGGCCGCGATGATTCCCGGAGAGATCCTGTTCGCGGACGACCCCGTCCTCGTCAACGAGGGCCGCGAGGTCACCCGCCTCACCGTCCTCAACGCCGCCGACCGGCCGGTCCAGGTCGGCTCCCACTACCACTTCGCCGAGGCCAATCCCGGCCTGGAGTTCGACCGTGCCGCGGCCCGCGGCAAGCGGCTGAACGTCGCGGCCGGCACCGCCGTGCGCTTCGAGCCCGGCATCCCCGTCGACGTCGAGCTCGTGCCCCTCACCGGCGCCCGGATCGTGCCGGGGCTGCGCGGGGAGACCGGAGGTGCCCTCGATGCCTGAGATCTCCCGCGGCGCCTACGCCGACCTGTTCGGCCCCACCACCGGTGACCGTATCCGGCTCGCCGACACCGACCTGCTGATCGAGATCGAGGAGGACCGCTCCGGCGGACCCGGCGCCTCCGGCGACGAGGCCGTCTTCGGCGGCGGCAAGGTCATCCGCGAGTCCATGGGCCAGTCCCGCGCCACCCGCGCCGACGGCACCCCCGACACCGTCATCACCGGCGTCGTCATCATCGACCACTGGGGCATCGTCAAGGCCGACGTCGGCATCCGCGACGGCCGGATCACCGCGATCGGCAAGGCCGGCAACCCCGACACCATGGACGGCGTCCACCCCGACCTGGTCATCGGCCCCGAGACCGAGATCATCGCGGGCAACGGGCGGATCCTCACCGCGGGCGCCATCGACGCGCACGTCCACTTCATCTGTCCCCAGGTCGCCGACGAGGCGCTGGCCTCCGGCGTCACCACCCTGGTCGGCGGCGGCACCGGCCCCGCCGAGGGCTCCAAGGCCACCACCGTCACGCCCGGCCCCTGGCACCTGGCCCGGATGCTGGAGGCGATGGAGGCCTACCCGGTCAACGTCGGCTTCCTCGGCAAGGGCAACACGGTCAGCCACGAGGCGATGCTCTCCCAGATCCGCGGCGGCGCCGTCGGCCTGAAGCTGCACGAGGACTGGGGCTCGACCCCGGCCGTCATCGACGCCGCGCTGACCGTCGCCGACCGCACCGGCATCCAGGTCGCCATCCACACGGACACCCTGAACGAGGCCGGTTTCGTCGGCGACACCCTCGCCGCGATCGCGGGCCGGGGCATCCACTCGTACCACACCGAGGGCGCCGGCGGCGGGCACGCGCCGGACATCATGACCGTGGTATCGCAGCCCAACGTGCTGCCCAGCTCCACCAACCCCACCCGCCCGTACACCGTCAACACCGCCGAGGAACACCTCGACATGCTGATGGTGTGCCACCACCTCAACCCGGCGGTCCCCGAGGACCTGGCCTTCGCCGAGTCCCGGATCCGGCCCTCCACCATCGGCGCGGAGGACGTCCTGCACGACCTCGGCGCGATCTCGATCATCTCCTCCGACTCCCAGGCCATGGGCCGCGTCGGCGAGGTGATCCTGCGCACCTGGCAGACGGCGCATGTGATGAAGCGCCGGCGGGGCGCACTGCCGGGCGACGGCCACGCGGACAACCACCGGGTGCGGCGCTATGTCGCCAAGTACACGATCAACCCGGCGCTCGCCCAGGGGCTCGCCGCCCAGATCGGCTCCGTCGAGACCGGCAAGCTCGCCGACCTGGTGCTGTGGGAGCCCGCGTTCTTCGGGGCCAAGCCGCTGCTCGTGCTCAAGGGCGGGCAGATCGCCTACGCGCAGATGGGCGACGCCAACGCCTCCATCCCCACCCCGCAGCCCATCCTGCCCCGCCCGATGTACGGCGCGATCGGCCGCGCCCCCGCCGCCAACTCGGTCAACTTCGTGGCGGAGATGGCGATCGAGGACGGGCTGCCGCAGCGGCTGGGCCTCGGCAAGCGCTTCGTGGCGATCGAGTCCACGCGCGCGGTCACCAAGGCCGACATGCGCGAGAACGACGCCCGGCCCGACGTGCGGATCGACCCCGACAGCTTCGCCGTGCACATCGACGGCGAGCTGGTCGAGGCCACCCCGGCCGCCGAACTGCCCATGGCCCAGCGTTACTTCCTGTTCTGACGGGGGCGCGATGTCACGGGCAGCACTTCTCGTCCTGGCCGACGGCCGCTTTCCCGCCGGAGGGCACGCGCACTCCGGCGGGGCGGAGGCCGCCGTCAAGGCGGGCCGGATCACCTCCGCCGCGACCCTGGAGGACTTCTGCCGGGGCCGGCTGCACACCGCCGGGCTGGTCGCGGGCGCGCTCGCGGCGGCCGCCGTACTCGGGGCGGACCCGCGGGACCTGGACGCGGCGGGGGACGCCCGTACGCCGTCCCCCGCCCTGCGGGTCGCCGCGCGGCGGCTCGGGCGGCAACTGCTGCGGGCGGCCCGGGCGAGCTGGCCGTCGGCCGAACTCGACGCACTGGCCCGGGAGTTCCCGAAGGGCGCGCACCAGCCGGTGGTCCTCGGCCTGGCCGCGCGGGCGGCCGGGCTGGGGCCCGACGACGCGGCGTACTGCGCGGCGTACGAGAGCGTGAGCGGGCCGGCGACGGCCACGGTACGACTGCTGAGCCTCGACCCGTTCGATGCGACCGGTGTGCTGGCCCGGCTCGCGCCGGAACTGGACCGCGTCGCGGTGACGGCGGTGGAGGCGGCGCGAAGGGCGCTCGACGAGGGTGTCGATGCGCTGCCGGCCGCGTCGGGGCCCCTGCTGGAGGTCGGTGCGGAGTGGCATGCCGGCTGGCCGGTACGCCTGTTCGCGTCCTGACACCACCTCGCCCCCGCCACCCCCACCCTTCCCGTCCTCCGGGGGCTCCGCCCCTTCGACCCCGCCCGCACAGGAGCCGTACATGCATCTCGACCACACCCACTCCGGCCCCGCCGCCGTGAGCGCCGACGCCCACCGCCCCGACGGAACCCGGCGGCCCCTGCGCATCGGGCTCGGCGGGCCCGTCGGGTCCGGGAAGACCGCGACCGTCGCCGCGCTCTGCCGGGCCCTGCGCGACGAGCTGTCGCTCGCCGTCGTCACCAACGACATCTACACCCGCGAGGACGCCGAGTTCCTGCTCCGCGAGGCCGTACTGCCGCCCGAGCGGATCACGGCCGTGGAGACGGGCGCCTGTCCGCACACCGCGATCCGCGACGACATCTCCGCCAACCTCGAAGCCGTCGAGGACCTGGAGGACGCGGTCGGCCCGCTCGACCTGATCCTCGTCGAGTCCGGCGGCGACAACCTCACCGCGACCTTCTCCAAGGGCCTGGTGGACGCCCAGATCTTCGTGATCGACGTGGCCGGCGGCGACGACATCCCGCGCAAGGGCGGGCCCGGCGTCACCACGGCCGACCTGCTCGTCGTCAACAAGACCGACCTCGCCCCGTACGTCGGCTCCGACCTCGCCCGGATGGCCGCCGACGCCAAGGCCCAGCGCGCCGAACTCCCGGTGGTCCTCCAGTCGTTGCGCAGCGACACCGGCGTGGCCGACGTGGCGGCCTGGGTGCGGGAGCGGCACGCCGCGTGGACGGCATGACGGCCACCGGGGTCCGGGCGGACGCGCGGATCGTGGCGCGCGCCGACGGTCGCGGCGGCACCGCGCTGCCCGTACTGGACAGCGACGGCCCGCTGGCTCTGCGCCGCACCCGGTCGAGCGGCACCGAGGCGAAGGTCATGGTGGTCGGCGCGATGAGCGGCCCGCTCGGCGGGGACCGCTTCACGCTCACCGCCCGGGTGGAGGAGGGCGCCCGGCTGCACGTCGGCTCGGCCGCCGCCACCCTCGCCCTGCCGGGCCAGACCAAGGGTGAGGCCCGCTACGACGTGCGGCTCGACGTGGCCGACGGCGCCGAACTGAACTGGCTGCCCGAGCAGTTGATCTCGGCCCGGGGCAGCGACCTGCACGTCACCACCCGGGCCGAACTCGGCGCCGCCGCCCGGCTCGTCCTGCGCGAGGAGCAGGTGCTCGGCCGGTCGGGAGAGGACCCCGGGCGCCTCACCAGCCGGCTCACCGTCCGGGTGGCGGGCCGGACGGTACTGGACCAGGAACTGTCCTACGGCCCCGGCGCCCCGGGCGGCTGGGACGGCCCGGCCGTCCTGGCGGGACACCGCGCGGTCGGGCAACTGGTCGTCGTACGGCCCGAGTTCGCCGATCGCCCGGTCGGGGCGCGGATGGTGGGCGAGTGCGCCGCACTGATCCCGCTGGCGGGCCCCGCGGTGCTGGTCAGCGCGGTCGCCCCCGACGCGCTGCGACTGCGGCGGGTCCTGGACGGGGCACTGGCCGGCCTCGGCTGAGGCGCGCCGCACAGTGTGACCGAACATGATCGTCCGGTTATCGGATTGGTAAAGATACGGGGCCACCCCTGGTCTCAGGCGACTCACAGCCGAAAGGATCCCCGCCTGACCACTCGCAGAGATGCAGATGTAGGGGGAGGGGCCCCACTTGAGGGAGAACAGACCGAAGAGCCGCCTGCTGGCGCTCGGTTCGGCCGGAGCACTCGTCACCGCCACCCTGATCGCCGGCGTCGTCTCGGCGCCCGCGGCCAGTGCCGTCGGACGGACCGGCCCGGACCGCGAGGCCAAGGGCGCCGAGATAGCCGCCGCCCGCGCTGCCAAGGCCGGCATCGACTGGCAGGACTGCCCGGCCGACTGGGGCTTCGCCAAGCCCATCCAGTGCGGCTGGGTCACCGTGCCCATCGACTACGCCCACCCGTACGGCAAGCAGATCAAGCTCGCCGTCGACCGCATCGCCAGCACGGGCACCAAGAGCGAGCGCCAGGGCTCGCTCGTCTACAACCCGGGCGGTCCCGGCGGTTCCGGGCTGCGCTTCCCGACCCGGGTCACCAACAAGAACCCCGTCTGGGCGAACGTCGCCAAGGCCTACGACTTCGTCGGCTTCGACCCCCGCGGCGTCGGCCACTCCGCCCCCATCTCCTGCATCGACCCGCAGGAGTTCGTCAAGGCGCCCAAGATGGACCCGGTGCCGGACACCGAGGCGGACAAGACCGCGCAGCGCAAGCTGGCGCGCGAGTACGCCGAGGGCTGCGCCGAGCGCAGCGGCGCCGTGCTGCCGCACATGACCACGCCGAACACCGCCCGCGACCTGGACGTCATCCGCGCCGCCCTGGGCGAGAAGAAGCTCAACTACCTCGGCGTCTCCTACGGCACCTACCTCGGCGCCGTGTACGGCACCCTCTTCCCGGGCCACCTGCGCCGCATGATCGTCGACAGCGTGGTCAACCCGGACCGCAAGAACATCTGGTACCAGGCCAACCTGAACCAGGACATCGCCTTCGAGGGCCGCTGGAAGGACTGGGAGGACTGGGTCGCCGCCAACGACGCCGCCTTCCACCTCGGCACCACTCGCGCCGCCGTCCAGGCCAAGTGGCTCCAGCTGCGCGCCACCGCCAAGAAGAACCCCATCGGCGGCGTCGTCGGCCCGGCCGAGCTGATCTCCTTCTTCCAGAGCGCGCCGTACTACGACTCCTCCTGGGTGCCGGTCGCCACGGTGTTCAGCAAGTACGTCGCCGGTGACACCAAGGCGCTGGTCGACGCGGCCGCACCCGACCCGTCGAACACGGCCGGGAACATCACCGCGGAGAACAGCAACGCGGTCTACACGGCCGTCGAGTGCACCGACGCCAAGTGGCCCACCAGCTGGCGGAAGTGGGACCGGGACAACACCCGGCTCAACAAGGACTACCCGTTCATGACCTGGGCCAACGCCTGGATGAACCTGCCGTGCGCCACCTGGTCGGCCAAGCAGCAGACCCCGGTCCAGGTGAAGACCCACAAGGGCCTGCCCCAGGTGCTGATCGTGCAGTCCACCCGGGACGCCGCCACCCCCTACGAGGGCGCCGTCGAACTGCACAAGCGCTTCGCCGGATCCCGCCTGATCACCGAGAAGGACGCCGGCTCGCACGGTGTGACCGGCCTGGTCAACCCCTGCATCAACCAGCGCGTCGACGCCTACCTGCTCGACGGCGAGCTGGACGCCTCGGACGTGACCTGCACCCCGCACGCCACGCCCAAGCCGTAACACGGTTCCCGCAGTGACGAGGGGCGGCTGGATCCACCGGCCGCCCCTCGCGCACGCCGCGGAGCTCACGGCGCGGAGCTCACGCGCCGCGAACCAGGCGTCCTCCGCCGCGTAGTCGAACAGATCCGGATACGCCCGGGCGAGCAGCGGGAAGCACTCCCGCCAGTCCCGCCCGGACAGCACACCGGTCAGCCACTCGACCGTCTCCGGCAGGCTCTCCTCGTACGACACCACCGGCCGGTAGCCCAACTCCCGCTCGGCGGCTGACATGTCGAAGACGACCGGGCGCGGAACGGACCACGGCGTCCCGCCCACCGAGCCCTCGGGAAGCCCGTCGACCAGCGTCGTCCGGGTCTCCACGCCCATCACCGCGTCGACCGCCGCGCCGATCCCGGCGACCGTCGGCGCCTCGCCGTCGCAGGCGTTGAGCACCCGGGTGCCGGGCCGGGCCGCCGCCAGTCGCACCAGCTCGGCCATGTTCCGCGCGCTCGACGGATGGAACCGGCTCTCGCCCCGGTAGGAGAGCACCCGACCGCGCCGGCCGTCCAGATTCCGCTTCACGAAGTACAGCTCGCGCGGGAGCGGGCTGTACGGGCCGTGCACCGCGGCCGGCCGCAGCACCGTGACCGGCAACTCGCCGCCTGCCGCGAGGAGTTCACGCTCCAGCGCGACCTTCCGGGTGCTGTACGACGCCTCGCCGGGTGCGACCGTCGGCTGTGTCTCGGGGACCGGCACCGGGTAGGCGGGAAAGCCGCCCGGTTCGTGCAGCGTGTCGAAGTTCCGGCCCGAGCCGTCGTCGTACACCGACACGCTCGACACCACGACGGCCGAGCCGATCCGGCCCGCCAGGGACGTCAGCTGCCGCGCGTGCGCGCCGTCGTAGGCGACCACGTCGACCAGCAGATCGCAGCCGTCGCCCACCACCTCGGCCAGGGCCGCGTCGTCGGCGCGGTCCAGCCGCACCGTCCGTACCCCGGCGTCCCACGCCGCGTCCCGCCCGCCGCCGCGCGAGGCGGCCGTCACCTCCCATCCGTCCCGCACCAGCGCGGCCACCGTCGGACGGCCGATCTGCCCGCTCGCCCCCATCACCACAGCCCTCTTCATACGGCGAGCCTAGGCACGCGGACGGGCCCGGGCACCGTCCTTCTGCCGACGGCAGAGATCAGCTCAGCGGCGCCCGCGGGAACCTGCGTTCCTTTTTCTCGGCCGCCTGCGCCTGTGCCGCCTTGACGACCGCCGCGTACTCGTCGACGTATTCCTGCTGGGACAGCGTCAGGATCGCGTACATGATCTCGTCGGTGACGGCGCGCAGGACCGCCTTCTCGTGCTCCATGCCCGCATAGCGGGAGAAGTCGAGGGCCTTGCCGAAGCGGATGGTGACCGGGTGGACGTGCGGGACGACCTTCCCGGGCGGCTGCGCCTCGAACGTGCCGATCATCGCGCACGGCACCACCGGCACCCCGGCCCTCAGCGCCATCACGGCGACGCCGACCTTGCCCTTGTAGAGCCTGCCGTCGTGCAAACGGGTGCCCTCGGGATAGATCCCGAGCAGCTCACCCCTGCGCAGCACGCCGAGGCCCTCGCGGATCGCGGCCTGACCCGCCTCCTTGCCCGAGCGGTCCACCGGGATCTGCCCGGCACTGCGGAAGAAGAACGCGGTGAGCCGGCCCTTGAGCCCCGGGCCGGTGAAGTACTCCGCCTTGGCGAGGAAGGTGATGCGTCGCTTCAGCATCGCCGGCATCAGGAAATGGTCGGAGAACGACAGATGGTTCCCGGCGACGATCGCGGGTCCGGACGCGGGCACGTTCTCCAGCCCCTCGATCCGTGGCCGGAAGACGAGTCTCAGCAGGGGGCCCAGCAGCACGTATTTGAGCAGGTAGTAGAACACGGCTCGCTCCTCACTGCGCCGGTTCGCCGGGAACCGGCGCTTCCCCGGACCGGCCCGACGGTGACGGGTACGGGCCGACGTGCACCTGCCGTCATCTGTTGCCATGTTCGCCCTGTGGCGAACCATGGTTGCACGAGCTGCCCTCTGCTTGGTCGTAGCGCTTCCAGCGGTAGCCCACCAGGCTTCTGCGTGAGCCGATCAGCCGCAGGAACCCCCACAGCACGGTCTTCGCGACGAAGAGCGGAGCGGGCTCGATGAGGAATCTCCGTGCGGACACCTCCACCCGCGCCCGGTGGGAATAGCAGACCCCTCCGGCCCGGCGTCCGACCTCCCGGATGAAATACGCGTCCTCCCCGGCGAGAATCGCCTCGTCGAAGCCCCCGACCAGCCGGAAGACGCTGCTGCGCACCGCGATCAAGGTCCCCACCCCCTGGCACGTCCTCAGCCGGTCGCAGGCCGTGAAGTAGTGGTCCATCACCCGGTAGCACAGCTGGATGAAGCGCCGCGACGTAAGGGGGGAGAGGGGGAAGTGGACGAGATTCACGTGTGCGTCGGCGAAGTGGTCCGTGAGTGTGGACAGCACCTGGGTGGTGACGACGGCATCGGCGTCCACGAAGAGCAGCAGTTCCTCGCGGGCCACGGCGGCTCCGGCGTTCCGTCCGGCCGCCGGACGGCCGCCCGGTACGACGCGGCAGCCGGCGGCCAGGGCGATCTCGGGTGTTCCGTCCTCGGACGCGTGATCGGCCACGATGATCTCCGATACCCACGGGCTCCCGCGCAACCGGCGGATGAGGTCCGGCAGTGCCTGGGCCTCGTTCCAGGCGGGGATGATGACGGAGAAGCGCCGCCGGGACGCGCCGGCGGGGTGTGGTGGTGTCTCGACCATGTGGGCGCCGTCCTCCGGGAGCGCTGCTAGCGGGCGTGCCACGGGCGGACCTCCGCCGGATAGCGTCGGCTGGAGCGCCTGCGGTGCTCACCGAAGCCGTAGTCGATCTGGCCGTGGAGATAGCGCCTCCCCGTGGTCCGCCGGGCCAGGTCGACCAGCAGGTACCGCCACAGCAGACGCGCCGCGGCGACGAGGGAGGTGTCGAAGCGGCGGACCGAGAACAGCACCCACGGGTCGGGGTGCAGGGTGATGCTGTGTCCCGCGTGTGCCAGCTCGTCGGAGAAGACGAAGTCCTCCGAGATCCCCAGATCGGGTCGGTACCCGCCGATCTCCTCGAACACCTTCCGCCGTACCAGGGTGGCGAACCCGGGCAGCGCCGGTCTGCCGAGGCGGAAGCCGAGTCGTAGGTACCAGTAGCACAGGCGGGTCCCGGCCCGCAGCGGCCAGCGGTGCGAGTCGGCGTAGTAGCCGAATGTCATGGCAGCCGCCGGGGTGCCGGCGGTGATGCCCCGCACACGGGAGACGAAGGTGTCGGGTATGAGGACGTCGGAGTCGAGGAAGAGGATCCACGGGCTCGTACCCGCGGCGGCCCCTGCGTTGCGGGCGTTGGCGACGCCCATGCCGGCCCGCACCACCGACATGTCCGGGACCGGGGTGCGTCCACCGGCCCGGGGCAGGGGGATGTCCTGCTCGGCCGGGGGGCAGGAGCAGGAAATGATGATACGTACCCCGGCCAGGTCCTGCCGCTGCAGGCAGTCGAGAAGGTCCGGCAGCCACTCCTCCTCCCGGTAGGCCGGAATGACGACGTCGAGGAACGTCTCGCTGTCGGACATCGGTGGATCCCTTCGCACGGGCCGGGGTCAGGAACGGCTGTTCGCCGAGGTGTGAGGGAACATCTCGACGACAGCACGGTCGAGGAAGAACTCCCAGTGGAACGTCGCGTAGCTGCTGAGAATGTTGAGCGGCTGCCTCCGCGAGGTCAGCCGCGGGCTGAGGATGGAGAGTGATTCCGCCATGGGCGCCATGGCTTTCCTGACCGTCTGCACCTCGTAGTTGGTCATCCGCGCGGTGACCTCGTGTTCCGGCGACCCCGCCGCCAGGGCCCGCCAGATGGCCCGCCACCGGACTTCCCTGAAGAGGACGTCGCCGAGCGGAGGCAGTGTTGCGCGCGGCAGGAAGGGCCGCAGCGTCACATCCACATGGGGCCGCCGCTCGGCAGCGGCGTTGATCGCTGTCGCGATGTCCGAGTAGGTGGACTCCTTGGAGCAGAAGGCCCTTACCCTGAAGGTCTGGTGGGCCATGACGATGTGCAGGGTGCGGTTCGGGTCACCGCTCGTCCAGACGACCATCGCCGTTTCCGGCGAGCGGGTGGCGACCTCGCGCAGCGTGCTCAGGCCGCTGATGTTGAACGGACGGAGTTCCGAGAGCGAGGAACGCGCCTGTTCCCGTTGCTGGTTGTACGACTCCGACAGCTTCCGGTACAGCACGTCCACCACGACGACGTCGTACCGATGGGCAGTGAGATGTCCGTGGGCGGCCGTAGGGTCGGTGGCCACGGTGACGTCGAAGCCGAACTCGCTCGCCAGTTTCTCCTGGATCAAGTCCGCGTACTGCCGGTGGTCCTCGACCAAGAGCACCTTCACCGCACGCTCCCCTCTCTCATCTCGGCCGGCGTATGGGAAGAGTCAGCCGGAGGCAGGCCGGCTCCGGGCCGGGGACCTTGCGCAGGTCACCTCCTGCCGCGACGGCGCGGCGCCGCAAGGCGTTCAGGCTGGTGAGCGGGTCGTCCAGCGTCGACGCGTCGAAGCCGGTGCCGTCGTCGCAGACCTGCAGGTGCGCGATGTCCTGGTCGTCCACCCAGAACTCGATCCGCACCCGGTGTCCACCGTGGACCAGACAGTTCTTCAGCAGGTCGCCCAGGGCCCGGCTGAGGAGTCTGCCCTGTTCCTGAGGCAGGCTGATGACGTCCACCGACGGCACGCACACGAAGTCCAGCCGGTCCCGCATCCTGCGCACGTGCAGTCGGATGACGTCCGCCACGGAGATCACGTCCTGGGCGAGGGTGAGCGCCAGTCTCTCGTCGAGAACGGTGTTCTTGAGATCATCGAGGGCACCCATGACCCGTCGTGGCTGGTCATCCAGGTAGTGCAACTCCACGAGCCGCAGGCTGGTTTCGATGTCGCTGTGCAGATAGCCGAACTGGCGGTCGTATTCCCGCCGCAGCGTCTCGGCCTGCGCAGCCGCCGCTCTCCGGCAGATACGGCCGATGGCCTCCCCTGCCGCCCAGACACCGACCACGATGAAGGTCTGTGCGATCAGTCCCTGAATGTTGTCCTTCGTGATCCTCCCGTTGAAGAGCAGTTCGATCACCAGCGGCTCGATCGAGGTCAGCGAGATGAGTGCCGCTTTGGGTCCTGCTGTGAGGTAGTTGAAGTTCTTCCCCACCCATGGGTAGAAGGCCACGATCGCCACCGGGGGCGCCGAGTAGCCGCAAAGCTGTGGACAGGCCGGACTGACGCCGTAATTGCCGGGCGGTACCAGAAAGGCCATCAGCAGCGGCGCGGCCAGGATGGCCGCCAGCCACAGGAACGGCCATGAACCGCCGTGGAAGAACGGGCCGCCGATGCGTGCGGTCACCCCGGCTGCGCCGAGATGCAGCGCGGTGAGGCAGTACATGAGGGTCCGGCCGGCACCGCTGAGCTGATCGACGTTGATGGTGCTCAGTATCGCGAACCCCTGGACCACCATGGCCACCGCTTCGACCCTGCCGACCAGCTTCCTGATGGTGGCCCGTGTCATTTCCTCGTTGAGCGGCAGCGGGGCACGCGCCGACGAAGTGCTCTGTGCCATCAGGAGACGAACTCCCCACCCTAGCGAGGATTTGAGGAACAAGTGTTCTCGATACTTCTCCGGCTGCCCGCCAATGATGGACGGCAACAGGGGCCCCTCGGCGGTGAGGGCCTCACACGGGAGAGGGTTGGGCTGTCATGCGCAGGTGGGTACGTACCGCCTTCCGCGTCGATCGGACGCTGGTGGGGCCGGAGACCGGTGAGCGGGACGCGAGCGCGGCCGCGGCAGGACCGGGGAATCGGATCAATCTGTCCGTGATCAATGCCGTGCTGCTGGCCACGGGCACGCTCCTCAGCGGGTTGGCAGCCTTGATCTCTGCGCTCAAATAGGCGCCGCCAAGCAGGCGCACAAGCCGTAATTTAGCGAAGTGCCACAACCGGTGTGGTCCGATCCGAAAGGCCGGACCACACCGGTTTTGTGGGTTACGCGGCGGGGGCTCGGACCGGCACCCGTACGATGGTGCCGATGGCCGGGACGGAGAAGGCCAAGGGCGCTTGCGGCCCTGCCGGGACCCTGGCCGACGCCATCGTCACCGCGCAGAACGCCGAGATCGAGGAGATGGAGAAGCTCCTCGGCAAGGGCTGACGGGCCGCGGCAGCCGGCGGACGACGGGCGGGGCTCCGTGCCCCCGCCCCACCGCCTCCGGTCACAGCCGCACGATCACCAGCGCCGTGTCGTCGGTGGCACCCCCGGGAGGCAGTAGTTCCAGGAGGACGGCGTCCGCGAGGCTCTCGGGGTCCTTCTCGCGATGGCGGGCGAGGGAGCCGGCGAGGCGGGCCAGGCCGGTGTCGATGTCCTCGCCGCGGCGCTCGACCAGACCGTCCGTGTAGAGGACGAGGGTCGCGCCCTCGCCGTACGGCGTGCAGGCCTGGGGCCTGGGGAGCGGGTCGGGGCGGGCGTCGAGCGGCGGGTCCGTGGCCTGGTCGAGGAACTCCACCCGGCCGTCGGGGTGGACCAGGACGGGCGGCAGGTGCCCCGCGCTGCTGTAGCTGATCGTGTGCCGGTCGAAGTCGATGAACGTCGTGACGGCGGTGGCCGATTCGGCGCCGTCGACGACGTGCGCGTACCGCCCCAGTACGTTCAGGGCCTCGGCCGGTCCCGCGGCGACCCGGGAGGCGGCGCTCAGCGCGCTGCGCAGCTGGCCCATCACCCCGGCCGCCTCCAGACCGTGGCCGACCACGTCCCCCACGGCCACGCCGATGCGGTGGCCGCCCACCAGGTCGACGAGGTCGTACCAGTCCCCGCACACGTTCAGCGCGCCGACCGCGGGCCGGTAGCGCACCGCGGCGTTGTGGTGGCCGACCTGCCGGCGGGCGGGGAGCATCGCCTCCTGGAGGGCGAGGGCGACCTCGCGCTCGCGGGCGTGTGCCTGGCGCAGCCGTTCGTTCAGCTCCTGCAGCTCACGGGCGCGCGTGTACAGCTCGGCCTCCAGGACGCGGCCCCGGCTGCCGGTGGGGCCGCCGCGCGCCCGGATCAGCTCGGTGACCTCCTCGACCCGGTGCACCAGCAGCACCACCTGCCCGTCCGGCCCGGCGAGCGGCGCGTTGACCGGGCTCCAGTAGCGCTCCTCCCACTCCCCGGGACGCTCGGGGTCCTCCACGTCGTACCGCTGCAGGGCCATGGCGTCGCGCTCGCCGGTGGCCGCGACCCGCTGCAGCGAGGCGGCCAGGTTGCGCATGCCCGACACGCCGGATTCCTTCGGGTTGTCGGGGAACACATCGAAGAGATGGCGCCCCACGACCTGCTCGCGGGTGCGTCCGGCCACCCGCAGGAACTCCTTGTTGGCGTCCGCGAAGACCAGGCCGGGCGTCAAGAGCGCGACCGCGCCCGGCAGGGCCTGGAACACCTCCGCGTAGTCGATGGCCGCATCGTTCATGGCTACCGCCCATCCGCCGGAACGCCACCGGTTCCTATGTCATACGCCGTCTGCGTGCGCCGTGCACGTCAGGCCGGCGGATCCGTCAGGGACTGCTCGGCCCAGATGACCTTCCCCCCGGGCACGAAGCGGGTTCCCCACCCCTGGGTGAACTGGGAGACCAGCAGCAGTCCGCGGCCGCCCTCGTCCGTGGTGCGCGGATGCCGCAGATGGGGCGCGGTGGCGCCGCTGTCGGAGACCTCGCAGATCAGGGCCCGGTCCCTGATCAACCGGAGCCGGATCGGGCCCCCGGCGTGCCGGATGGCGTTGGTGACCAGCTCGCTCACGACCAGTTCGGTGGTGAACGCCAGTTCCCCCAGACCCCACTCGGCCAGCTGCCGGTCGGTCTCCTTGCGGGCGTCGGCGACCACGGCCGGATCGGCGGGCAGGTCCCAGTCGGCGACGCGGTCGGCGCCCAGCAGCCTGGTGCGGGCCATCAGCAGGGCCACGTCGTCGTACGGCCGGTCCGGGGTCAGTGCGTCGACCACGGCACGGCAGCTCAGATCGAGCGAGGAGGCGGGCCGTTCCAGGGCACGGCGCAGCCGGTCGCGGTCCCCGTCGCCGGCCCCGCCGTCGCCCCCGCGGGCCAGCAGCCCGTCGGTGTGCAGGACCAGCGTGCTGCCCTCGGCCAGGGTCAGCTCGACCGCCTCGAAGGGCGGACCCTCCACCCCGAGCGGCGATCCCCGTGGCACGTCGACGAAGCCGACGGTGCCGTCCGGCAGGACGACGGCGGGCGTGGGATGGCCGGCGGAGGCCATCGTGCACCGCCCGTCGACGGGGTCGTAGACGGCGTACACGCACCCGGGACCCGCCGCCCCGGTCCCGGCACCGGCATCCGCCGGGGGCGGCGCGCCTTCCTCACGGGCCCTCCGGGCGACCAGGTCGTCGAGGTGCGCGAGAACCTCCTCGGGCGGCAGGTCGAGCGCCGCCAGGGTGCGTACGGCGGTCCGCAGGCCGCCCATGGCCGCGGCGGCGTCGATCCCGTGCCCCGGCACCTCGCCCACGACCAGGGCCACGCGCGCCCCGGACAGCGGGATGAGGTCGTACCAGTCGCCGCCCAGGCCGGTCAGCTCGTCGGCCGGCCGGTAGCAGGCCGCCACCTCCACCGCGTTCTGCTCCGGCAGCACGTGCGGCAGCAGGCTGCGCTGCAGGACCAGGGCCGCGTCCCGCTCGCGGGTGTAGCGGCGGGCGTTGTCCACGCAGACCGCCGCCCGGGACACCAGGTCCTCGGCGAGACTCAGGTCGTCCTCGTCGAACGGTTCCTGACGCAGGCGCCGGAAGAAGGTGGTGACGCCCATCGTGACGCCCCGCGCCCGGATCGGCACGATCATCACGCTGTGCAGGCCCAGCTCCAGGAACGTCGCCTCCCGGCCGCCCAGCAGGCCGGTGGTGGCCCACTCCCTGGCCAGCGGGTCGAGCCGCTCCTCGCGCCAGGACCGGCCCGTGGTCAGACAGCGGATCGGGGGCGACCCGGCGAGGTAGGCGGCCACCTCGCCGATCCCGGCGATCGTCTCCGGGACCCCCGGGGTCACCGACCGGTGCCCGGCCCGCCGCAGCGGCACCTGATCCGTGTCGCCGAGCGGCACCGCCTCCGGCTCCGCGCCCCGCAGCACGGACTCCAGCAGGTCCACGCTGACGAAGTCGGCGAAGTCCTGCACGGCCACGTCGGCCAGTTCCTGCGCGGTCCGCATGATGTCCAGGCTGCGCCCGATCTGCTCGCCGGCCCGGTCGAGCAGGGCCAGCCGCTGCCGGGCGCGGTACCGCTCGGTGATGTCGACGACGGTGTAGTACACGCCCATCGGACGGCCCCGGTCGTCGTCGAGGCGGGTGAACGACATCATGTGCGCCGTCTCCCGGTACGGCGCGGACCGCACCTGGCCCACATGCTCGTACCCGACCACCGGCTGCCCGGTCTCCAGCACGCGCCGCATCTGCGCCTCGATGCCCGCGGAGTCGATGCCCGGCTGGATCTCCGCCAGCCGGCGCCCGAGCCGCTCCCGCGCCGAGCCTCCGCCGTACCGCTCCAGGGCCTCGTTCGACCACACGCAGCGCAGATCGGCGTCCACGATCGCGATGCCGACGGGGGAGTCGGTCACCATCTGTTCCAGCACCGCCCGGCTCATGTCCCAGCCGCGTGACCCGGACATGTCGGAGAGCAGCACCAGCCAGTGCGGGGCGCCGCCGGGTTCCACCGCCGGAGTGACCCGCGCCATCACCCGGACCGGCTGCCCGTCCTTGCGCCGCGCGGTCAGCAGCCCCGCCCAGCCGCCGTCCCGGCAGCACCGCTCGGCCAGCTCGGGCACCCGCGCGGCGTCCTCGGCGGACAGCAGGCCGGCCACCCCGGTGCCCACCACCTCGGCGGCCGGGTACGCCAGCAACCGCTGGGCGTCCGGCGTCCAGCTGGTCACCACGCCCCGTGCGTCGAGCAGCAGGGGCGCGGTGTCGGCCACGTCGAACCGGTGCCGGGCGACGTCCCGCTCCTCGTCAGTGCCCACGGCCGACCTCTCTGTCGCTGAGAGTGGTCTACCACCTCTTGTCGCCGTCCTCACCCTTCGGCCATCGGGTGGGGGACGGGAACGGGGGGCGGCGCACGGCCACCCCCCACCGGGCTCAGGAACCCAGCACCTTCCCCAGCGTGGACAGCGCGGAGCGCAGTTCCTCCGCCGTGATGGTCAGCGGGGGCGCCAGCCGGATCGTGGAACCGTGGGTGTCCTTCACCAGGATCCCTTCCCGCATCAGCCGCTCGCTGACCTCCCGGCCGGTGCCGATCGCCGGGTCGACGTCGACGCCCGCCCACAGACCGCGCGCCCGGAAGCCGAGGACACCCTTGCCGACCAGCTCGGTCAGCCCGTCCCGCAGGATCACGCCCAGCTCGGCGGCCCGCCGCTGGAACTCACCGGTCTCCAGCAGCTCGACCACCGCGGTGCCGACCGCTGCGGCGAGCGGGTTGCCGCCGAAGGTCGAGCCGTGCTCGCCCGGGTGCAGCACCCCCAGCACCTCCCGCCGGGCCACCACCGCCGACACCGGTACGATCCCGCCGCCGAGCGCCTTGCCGAGCAGCAGCACGTCCGGGACGACGTCCTCGTGTTCGACGGCGAGGGTACGGCCCGTACGGCCCAGGCCGGACTGGATCTCGTCCGCCATGAACAGGCAGCCCCTGCGACGGGTCAGCTCCCGGACCCCGGCGAGATAGCCGTCGTCGGGGATGAGCACGCCGGCCTCGCCCTGGATGGGCTCGATCAGCACCGCCGCCGTGGTCTCGTCGACGGCCTCCTCCAGCGCGGCCAGGTCGTTGTACGGCACGATCCGGAAGCCCGGTGTGAACGGCCCGAAGCCGGTGCGGGCCGTCTCGTCCGTGGAGAAGCTGACGATGGTGGTCGTACGGCCGTGGAAGTTGTCCGCCGCGACCACGATCGTCGCCCGGTCGGCCGGGACGCCCTTGACGTCGTAGGCCCACTTGCGGGCCACCTTGATGCCGCTCTCCACCGCCTCGGCGCCGGTGTTCATCGGCAGCACCATGTCCAGGCCGGTCAGCTCGGCGAGCCGCTCGGCGAACCCCGCCAGCCGGTCGTTGTGGAAGGCGCGGGAGGTCAGCGTCAGCTGGTCGAGCTGGCGGTGCGCGGCCTCGATCAGCGCCGGGTGCCGGTGGCCGAAGTTGAGCGCCGAGTACCCGGCGAGCATGTCCAGATAGCGGGTGCCCTCGACGTCCTCCACCCAGGTGCCCTCGGCCCGGGCCACCACCACGGGCAGCGGGTGGTAGTTGTGCGCGAGGACGGGCTCCTCCGCGCGGATCAGGTCGGCGGACGTACGGGTGCGCGCGGGTGCGGTCATCAGCGGATCTCCTGGGTGCAGCACTTGATGCCGCCGCCGGCCTTGTGGAACTCCGACAGGTCGACGGGGACGGGGACGTAGCCGTGGCCGGCCAGACGGTCGGCGAGCGCCTCGGCGCGGGGCGCGATGAAGACGTTGCGGCCGTCGGACACGGAGTTCAGCCCGAACGCCATCGCGTCCTCACGGGTGGCGAGCACCGCCTGCGGGTACAGCCGGCGCAGCACCTCACGGCTGCCCGCCGAGAACGCCTCCGGGTAGTAGCAGATGTTGTCGTCGTCGAGGACGAACAGCGCCGTGTCCAGGTGGTAGAAGTACGGGTCCACCAGGGTCAGGCCGATCACCGGGTGGCCGAGGAACTCCTGCGCCTCCCGGTGCGCCTCGCGCGTGGTGCGGAAACCGGTGCCGGCGAGCACGTACCGGCCCGTCCACACCAGGTCGCCCTCGCCCTCGGTCACCGACTCGGGGCGGTACACGTCGTAGCCCGCCGCCTTGAACCAGGTGTCGTAGTGCACCGACTCCGGACGCCGTTCCGGTGCGTGGAACAGCGAGCCGAAGACCCGGCCGCCGACCACGCACGCCGCGTTGGCGGCGAAGACCATGTCGGGCAGTCCGGGGACCGGCTCGACCGAGTCGACGGTGTGCCCGTGCGCGCGGTAGGCGCGGATCAGCGTCTGCCACTGCTCCTGGGCGAGGTCGACGTCGACGGGCTTGTCGGGATGCATCCACGGATTGATCGCGTACTGCACGGCGAAATGTCTGGGTTCACAGACGAGGAAGCGCCGAGGGCGCTGTACACGGCTTTCGGACACAGAGGGTTTCCTCCGCTTTGCTGTGTGTCACTTGGGATGTGATCCACGGTAGAAAGGGAGGCAGACGGCCGACAAGGAAAAATACCTGCGCACATGCGCAGCACCGCTGCGTTGTTCAGCCGTTTCACGCAGCACTCCTGCGCATGCTTCCGGTCATTCCGGCGCCGCATGGGTCGCGCCCGCTTCCGGGCTTTCCGGGAGGAGGTGGGACAGCACCATCACGCTGATCGTCTTCCGGATGAACGGCTCGACGCGGATCCGCTCCAGCACCTCCTCGAAGTGCTCCACGTCCCGCGCCCGCACATGCAGCAGCGCGTCGGCGCCGCCGGTGACCGTCATCGCCGCCGCGATCTCCGGATGGTTGCGCACGACCTCCGCCAGCCGCCGGGGCGGGGCCGCGCCCTCGCAGTAGACCTCGACGTACGCCTCGGTGCGCCAGCCGAGCGCCGAGGGCTTCACCGTGGCCGTGAACCCGGTGATCACCCCGGTCTCGCGCAGCCGGTCCACGCGCCGCTTGACCGCCGTCGCGGACAGCCCGATGTCCGCGCCGATCTCGGCGAAGCTGGTCCGGGCGTTCGCCATCAGCGCGGTGATGATCTTGCGGTCGAGGTCGTCGAACGAGGCCGTCCTGCTGTTCATGCGGGCACTGTAGGCCAGACCCGCGGGGCGGGAGACCTCACGACCGGGTGACGACCATGGCGAGCGTCAGCAGACCCAGCACCACCCAGCCGAACCACAGCCAGCCGTTGCTGCCGAGGGCGACCGTGTAGGCGGTCACGACGACGAGCCCGCCGACCGTGACAACCCCCATCACCTTGGTGGAACCGTTCGTGGAACCGGGCATCGCGGCACCCTCCTCATGGTCGGTCCCCGACCATGGTGCCCCCGATCCCGCCCGGAGGGGACGGCTCCGGCCAGGGCCCTAACCTTCGCGGGCGTTCAGCGAGGCCAGATAGGCGTTGTACGCCTCCAGCTCCTTGTCGCCGTCCCGGTCGGCGGCCCGGTCCTTGCGCTTGGCCTGCCGCTGCTCGGAGCGGTACCACTGGAACAGCAGCGCGATCAGCACCAGCACGGACGGGATCTCGCTGAACGCCCAGGCGATACCGCCGGCCGCGTTCTGGTCGGACAGCGCGTCGATGCCGAGCGAGGCCGGCGGATGCCGGAAGGTGTCCACCATCGGCGTCGACGCCATCATCAGCGCGATACCGAAGAAGGCGTGGAACGGCATGCCGGCGAACAGCTCCAGCATCCGCATCAGATGCCCCGGCCGGTGCGGGCCGGGGTCCACCCCGATGATCGGCCAGAAGAAGACGACCCCGACCGCGAGGAAGTGCACCATCATCGCGACGTGCCCGGTCTTGGAGCCCATCAGGAAGTCGAAGATCGGGGTGAAGTAGAGCGCGTAGAGGCTGGCGATGAACAGCGGGATCGTGAACGCCGGGTGGGTGATGACCCGCATGTAGCGGCTGTGCAGCAGCGCCAGCAGCAGCTCGCGCGGGCCCTTGCGGCCCCGGCCGGTGGCCGGCAGCGCACGCAGCGCCAGGGTGACCGGCGCGCCGAGCAGGATCAGGATCGGCGACAGCATGCTGATGATCATGTGCTGCACCATGTGCACGCTGAACATGACCATGCCGTAGTCGTTCAGCCTGGTGCACATCACCAGGCCGACGGTGAGCACACCGACGACGTACGCCACCGTACGGCCGACGGGCCACGCGTCGCCGCGCCGCCGCAGCCGCACGACACCCCAGCCGTACAGACCCAGCCCGAGCAGGCAGGCCACGAGGAAGAAGGGGTCCGCCGACCACTGGAGCCCCCGCCCCAGCGTGAACGGCGGCAGATCCATCATCATGCCGTGCCCGCTGTGATCCATCCGGCGGCTCCTGATTCGTGGGGGTTGTGCGGCTTCTGTCCGCACTCAGGGTACGGCTGACCCCGGTCACGTCTGTGACCGGGGTCAGCCGCAACACCCTCAGGGACGCGGGAACCGTGCGACAGGCCGCGCACGACCCGCACCCGGCGGATCAGCGGAACCTCAGAGAACGCACTCCGCCTCGTCGTAGCGCCCGGAGGGAACCGTCTTCAGGGTCTCCACGGCCTCCGCCAGCGGCACCATGACGATGTCGGTCCCGCGCAGAGCCGTCATCATCCCGAACTCACCGCGGTGCACCGCTTCGACCGCGTGCCAGCCGAAACGGGTCGCCAGCACCCGGTCATAGGCGGTCGGCGTACCACCCCGCTGCACATGCCCGAGGATCACCGGCCGCGCCTCCTTGCCGAGCCGGTGCTCCAGCTCGACGGACAGCTGCCGGGCGATCCCGGCGAAGCGCTCGTGGCCGTAGATGTCCTTGCCGCCCTCGTCGAAGTCCATCGTGCCGGCCTTCGGCTTGGCCCCCTCCGCCGCGACCACGATCGCGAACCGCTTGCCCGCGTCGAACCGCTCGCCGACCTTCGCCGCCAGCTCCTCGACGTCGAAGGGCCGTTCCGGGACGACGATGGCGTGGGCGCCGGCCGCCATGCCGGAGTGCAGCGCGATCCAGCCGGTGTGCCGGCCCATGACCTCCACGACCAGCACCCGCTGATGGGACTCGGCGGTGGTCTTCAGCCGGTCCAGCGCCTCCGTCGCCACCCCGACGGCCGTGTCGAAGCCGAAGGTGACGTCCGTGACGGCGATGTCGTTGTCGATGGTCTTCGGCACGCCGACGATCGGCAGTCCGCTGTCGTACATCAGCCGGGCCGCCTTCAGCGTGCCCTCGCCGCCGATCGGGATGATCGCGTCCAGGCCGAGCTCCTCGACATGGCCCTTCGCCCGCTCGACGCCGTCCCGCAGATGCGAGGGCTGCACCCGGGAGGAGCCGAGGATGGTGCCGCCGCGGGCCAGGATGCCGCCCACGGCGTCGAGGTCGAGCTTGAGGTAGTCGCACTCCAGGAGGCCCTTCCAGCCGTCCCGGAAACCGATGACCTCGTCGCCGTGGTCGGCGACGGCACGGTGCACGACGGACCGGATGACGGCGTTCAGGCCGGGGCAGTCGCCGCCGGACGTGAGGACACCAATGCGCATAGCCCGAATACCTTCTCAACGTGGGCCGGGTAACCGGACCACGTTGTCCGGCGGATTCCCGGCCACCCTACCGGCGTGAGGGGGTGGCTCCGTAGCGGGCGTCCGCCTGCTGGACGCGCCCGCACATGTGAGCGGACGGCCTGTCAGGCGGGCCCACCACGAGCCTGCCGGTGCACGCTGAAATACCGCTGGAGCGCCGCTTACGCAGGCTGCTGCGCGGCCGCGATGCGCTCGTTGCGGAGCGCCTCGTACCAGCGGTCGTCGACCGGCGGCAGCGCGTTGACGTCGAGCGCCAGCTTCAGCAGCAGGTCGGCGATCTGCGGGTTGCGGGCGAGGACGGGGCCGTGCATGTACGTACCGAAGACGGTGCCGTTGTACGCGCCCTCCGTGCCGTCCCCGGTGCCGTTGCCCTTGCCGACCTTCACACGGGCGAAGGGCCGGGCGGACGGGCCGACGTGGGTCACACCCTGGTGGTTCTCGAAGCCGGTCAGCTGCTCCAGCCCGAGCTGCGGGTCGATGTCGGCGAGCACGTCACCGACGCACCGCTCGCCCTCGCCGCGCACCGAGACCACGTCGAGCAGGCCGAGGCCCGGCTCGCGCTGGCCGAGGTCGTTGATGAACTCGTGGCCGAGGATCTGGTAGCCGGCGCAGACGGAGAAGACGATCGCGCCGTTCTGCACCGCCTGCTGCAGATGCCCGTCACGGCGCAGCCGCTCGGCCGCGAGCCGCTGCGGACGGTCCTCACCGCCGCCGATCAGATAGATGTCGCCGGAGGTCGGGATCGGCTGGTCGCTGCGCACGTCGAGCCGGGCCACGTCCAGGCCGCGCTGCCGGGCCCGGCGCTCCACGACGAGGGCGTTGCCCTGGTCGCCGTAGGTGCTCAGCAGGTCCGGGTAGATCCATACCAGCCGCAGTTGGTTGTCGCTCATGAGGTGATCGCCCTTCGAAGATCAGTTGCCGACGCGGCGGCGCAGGTCCTGGAACGCGGTGTAGTTCGCGATGACCTCGACACGGCCCGGCGGGCACATCTGCACGGCCTGGTCGAGGTCCTCGCAGACCTGGAAGTGCTGGTTCGCGACCTCCAGGCGGACGGCGAGGTCCAGCTTCCGGTCACCGATGACGAAGATCGGGTGGCCGGTCAGCCGGGTGTAGTCGACGTCCCACAGCCAGGAGGTGTCGGTGCCGTCGGCTCCGCGCGCGTTCACGGACAGGATCACCGGGGCGGGCGGCGGGTCGATCAGCGAGAACGTCTCCAGCCAGCCGGCCGGGTTCTTGGCCAGCAGCAGCCGCAGATCACGGTTCTGGAACTGCACGACGTCATAGCGTCCGGCCACGGCCTGCACCTGGTACATCCGTTCCAGGGCGACCTGCGGCGGCACCCCGAAGACGGCCGCGACGGCGGCGGAGCTGGCCGCGTTCGCCTTGTTGGCGCGGCCCGGCAGCTGCAGGTGGATCGGCCAGGCGGACCCGTGCGGATCCAGCACGTGATCACCGGACAGCGCCCAGGTCGGCGTGGGCCGCCGGAACCCGCACTCACCGCAGAACCAGTCGTCCCCGGGGCGCTGCATCACGCCACCGCAGGACGGGCAGGACCAGGCGTCGTCCTTCCACATCTGGCCCGCCGCGACCCAGACCACGTTCGGGGAGGAGGAAGCGGCCCAGACCACCAGCGGGTCGTCGCAGTTGGCGACGACGACGGCCTTGGAGCCGGCGAGGCCCTCGCGCCAGTTCTCGGCGAGCATCCGGGTCTCGGCGGCGCGGTCGAGCTGGTCGCGGGAGAGGTTGAGCAGGGCGATGCACTTGGGGCTGGTGTCCCTGGCCACACCGGCCAGGTACTTCTCGTCGACCTCGATGACACCGAACTTCGCGTCCGAGCCGCCCGCCAGCGCGGAGGTGATGCCGGCCGGCATGTTGGCGCCGAGGGCGTTCGACACGACCGGGCCCGCGGCGCGCAGCGCCTCGGCGATCAGCCGGGTCGTCGTCGTCTTGCCGTTGGTGGCGGACACCAGGACGACGTCCAGGTTCTGGGCGAGCCGTCCGAGCAGATCGGGGTCGAGTTTCAGCGCGACCCGGCCGCCGATCACCGACCCGCTGCCGCGCCCCGCGGCGCGTGATGCCGCAGCGACCGCCTTGCCCGCGGTCACGGCCAGCTTGGCCCGCGGCGAGAGCGGGTCCGAGTTGCCTGCCATCTGTTCTCGATCCTCCTTGCGTACGCGCCGCGCCTGGGGCCATCCGGCAACGTGGTGTGGACCTGAAGCCTATCGAGATCCATTCGCCCACCCGAATCCCGGCCCACGCCGGGCGGCGGGCGTGAGCTGAAGGAACCGTACCCTTGCCGCTATGCGACACGGCACGATCCCGGGCGCCCGCGGGCGAGTCCGGCCCCTTTCCCTGCTCGGAGACGCACCGCTGCGCGGGCAATGCCGGGAAGTCACCGACTTCGGCCCCGATCTGGCGGCGCTCGTGGAGGACTTGTTCGCCACGATGTACGCGGCGCAGGGGGTGGGCCTGGCGGCGAATCAGGTCGGGGTGCCTTTGCGGGTCTTCGTCTACGACTGCCCGGATGATGACGATGTGCGCCACCTCGGGCATGTGGTGAACCCGCGGCTGGTGGAGACGGACGGCGTGGTGATCCGGGGCCCGGAGGGCTGCCTGTCCCTGCCGGGTCTGGAGGCGGGGACCGAGCGCTACGACCATGCGGTGGTCGAGGGGTTCACGGTGACCGGGGAGCCGGTCACCGTGCACGGCACGGGCTTCTTCGCGCGGTGTCTGCAGCACGAGTGCGACCACTTGGAGGGCCGGGTGTACGCGGACCACCTGACGGGTTGGCGCAAGCGCAGACTGCTGAGGCAGATCTCCAGAGCTTCCTGGCACCGGTGAGGGGACCGACCTGAAGGGGGACGGGGGACTGTGCGCTCAGCCCCCACGCACCCGGGGACGAGACGCGACCCTCAGAACCCCGGACCGCCCATTCTGTCCCCCGCGGCCGCAAGGCGCCCCCACAGCAGATCAGCGAGAGACCGCACCAACGCGGCCCGGGAACAGGGGCGTTCACCCAGCCACCAGTCCCCGGCCGCATGCATCATCCCGACGATCCCATGCCCCCACACCCGGGCGAGCTGCTGACTCTCCGGGCCGAGATCCACCCGCTCCTCGATGACCTGGGCCAGCTCCTCGCCCATCCGCCGAAGCAGCGGAGCCGAATGCTTGCCGACGTCGAAGCCCTGGTCGCCCCCGGCGCTGCCCTCCGCCGGATGCATCAGGAACCGGTACACCTGAGGCCGTGCCTCGATCGCGGCGAGATACGTGTCCAGCGTGGACTCCACGCGCTCGCGCCTCTCGGCGGGAGCGTCCAGCGCCGCCCGCAGCGAATCGAGCAGCGCGTCCGTGTGCCGCTTGGCCAGAGCCGCGTAAAGGCCGCCCTTGTCGCCGAAGTGGCGATAGAGGATCGGCTTGGTGATCCCCGCTTCCGCCGCGATCGCGTTCATCGACGCCTGCGGGCCGTCGCGCAGCACCACCCGGTCGGCGGCCTCCAGCAGCTCGCGCCGACGGCGGTCGGCGGACCGCTGCTGGTCGGTCCGCTGTGTGGTGTCCATGTGCTCTCCCCACCCGTGCTGATTCGGTGACGCCTGCGCAAACTAACACTGACTGTGCCCCTGACATCGAACGGGATGCCGGGCCGTCATCGGCGGTTGACTTTTCCTACCCGCCGGTAACAGACTCGGGTTACCGCTAGTAACATCGCACCGCCGCCGCTGGAGGGGACATGGCCGAGTTCACCATGGAGCTGAACGACGAACAGAAGGAAGTCCGGGACTGGCTCCATGGCTTCGCCGCCGACGTGATCCGCCCCGCGGCCGCCGAGTGGGACGAGCGCGAGGAGACTCCCTGGCCGGTCATCCAGGAGGCGGCGAAGGTCGGCATCTACTCCCTCGACTTCTACGCCCAGCAGTACTTCGACCCCACCGGCCTCGGCATCCCGATGGCCATGGAGGAGCTGTTCTGGGGCGATGCGGGCATCGCCCTCTCCATTGTGGGCACCGGCCTCGCCGCCGTGGGCGTGCTCGCCAACGGAACCGAGGAACAGATCGGCACCTGGATCCCGCAGATGTACGGCGACCAGAACGACGTCAAGGTCGCCGCGTTCTGCTCCTCCGAGCCCGACGCCGGCTCCGACGTCGCCTCCCTGCGCACCCGTGCCGTCTACGACGAGGCCAGGGACGAGTGGGTGATCAACGGCACGAAGACCTGGGCGACCAACGGCGGCATCGCCAACGTCCACGTCGTCGTCGCCAGCGTCGACCCGGAGCTGGGCTCCAAGGGCCACGCCTCCTTCATCGTCCCGCCGGGCACGCCGGGCCTGGCCCAGGGCCAGAAGTTCAAGAAGCACGGCATCCGCGCCTCGCACACGGCCGAGGTCATCCTCGACAACGTCCGCGTCCCCGGCTCCTGCCTGCTCGGCGGCAAGGAGAAGCTGGACGAGCGGCTCGCGCGGGCCCGCGAGAAGGCGGCGAAGGGCGGCGAGCGCGTGAAGAACGCGGCGATGGCGACCTTCGAGGCCTCCCGCCCGGCCGTCGGCGCCATGGCGGTCGGCACCGCCCGTGCCGCGTACGAGGTCGCCCTCGACTACGCGAAGACCCGGGAGCAGTTCGGTCGGCCGATCATCGACAACCAGGGTGTCGCGTTCCAGCTCGCGGACATGCGGACGCAGATCGACGCCGCCCGGCTGCTGGTGTGGCGTGCGTCGTGGATGGCGGTCAACGGAAAGCCGTTCACCGCGGCCGAGGGCTCCATGTCCAAGCTCTTCGCCAGCGAGACGGCAAAGAAGGTCACGGCCCAGGCCATCCAGATCCTCGGCGGCAACGGCTACACCAGGGAGTACCCGGTCGAGCGGATGCACCGGGACTCGGCCATCTATACGATCTTCGAAGGCACGAGCGAGATCCAGCGGCTGGTGATCGCCCGCACCCTCGCGGGCATGCCCATCCGCTAACGGTGCCTGAGCGGCGTCAGCTGCTCGATGTCGTACTTCGCTCTCAGCGCCTCGATCGCCTCCTGGTCCGGCGGGCCCCCGTCGCCCAGGATCTCCAGCAGCTCCTCGAAATAGCGCTCGTGGTCCGGTGGGGGCGAGGCCTGGAAGAACATCTTCGCGGGGGTGTCCGTCGGGTTCGCGAACGCGTGCGGGCACCCCGGGGGCACGACGATGACCGTGCCCGGAGTCGCCCGGACCACCCGGCCGCCCGAACTGGACTCCCACCTCTGCCAGTTGTCCGGTGTGCGGATGCGCGGCTCGAAGGCGAGCACGTCCAGCTCGCCTTCGAGGACGTAGAACAGCTCCTCGCTGCGCGTGTGCACATGGGCGCCCACGTCGAAGCCCGGCGGCACCTCCACCTCGAAGGTGGACGCGATCCGCGAGTGGGTGCCGGTGACCTTGAAGGTCACCCGCTGTGCCGGTGTCGCCACGACCCGGCCGTGGCCCGGCGGCACGAGCAGTCCCTCGGTCTGCGTCATCGGTGGCTCACCAGGTCACCGGCAGGGCTTCGGGACCCCGGATCAGCGCGCCCTTCCTGAAGGGCACCTGCTCCGGCGGTACCGCGAGCTTCAGCCCCGGAACCCGGTCCAGCAGGGCGTTCACCAGCAGTTCCGACTCCAGCCGGGCGAGCTGGCCGCCGGGGCAGTAGTGCGGGCCGAAACCGAACGACACATGCGGGTTCGGGCTGCGGGAGAAGTCGATGGTCTCCGGGGCGGGGAAGACGTCCGGGTCGCGGTTGGCGGCCAGGTAGGAGACATAGACGGCGTCGCCCGCGCGGATGCGGTGGCCCTTGATCTCCACGTCCTCCAGGGCGATCCGGGACAGCCCGACCGCGTTGCGGTGCGGGATGTAGCGCAGGAGCTCGTCGATGGCCTGCGGCCGGATCCGCGGCTCGCCGCGCAGCCGTTCGAGCAGGTCGGGGCGGGTCAGCAGCAGGTAGAACATCTGCCCGCTGTTGTTGGTGACCGCCTCGCCGCCGATCTGCAGGAGGACGGCGAGACCGACGGCCTCCTCCAGGGCGACCTCGCCCCGGCCCAGCGCGGCGCCGAGCAGGGAGGTGACGTCCTCGGCCGTGCTGTTCTCGCGCAGCGCGATGAGGTCGGAGAAGTAGGCGCTCATCTCCCGCTTGGCCTTCTCGCTGACCTCCTTGCCGTGCGAGGAGGACAGGATGAGCTGGGTCCAGTTGTGCATGGTGTGCCGGTCGCCGGGCGGGACGCCCATCAGCTCGCAGATCACCCCGATCGGGAAGGGGCTGAGCACCGCGCTGGTGAGATCGGCGGGCGGCCCGTCCTGCAGGAGTTCGTCGACCAGCTCGTCCAGCATGGCCCGGGCCTTCTCCCGTACCCGCTCCACACCCTTCGCGGTGAACGCGGCGGCCACCGCGCGGCGCAGCCGGGTGTGGTCGGGCGGGTCGAGGAAGCCGACCGCGCCGCGGTCCGGGATGAAGTGCGGGGCGAGCCGTGTGACCGGCTGCGCCATGACCGCCTCGCGGCTGAAGCGCGGGTCGTTGGTGACCATGCGCACGTCGTCGTGCCGGGTCACCAGCCAGGCCCAGCCCTCGCCGTTGGGCAGCTGGACGCGGGTGACCGGACCCTCGCGCATCAGCTCGGCCAGCACCGGGTCGAAGTCCGTCCCGGTCAGGTCGAGTGCCGGCCACTGGCGGATCGGGGGCAGGGGCTCGGCGAGCATCGTCTCGGTGAGCGTCGTCTCCTCGGTCATCGCGGGTCACTGTCCACGTCGACCCAGCGGCCGACCGTCATCTCGGCCGTGATGCCGGGACCGAACCCGGCGAGCAGACCGCGCGCCCTGTCCTCGGCGCCGCCCTCGTCGAACATCCGGCGCAGCGCGTCCAGGACGACGGCGCTGGCTATGTTGCCGTACTCGGTGAGCGTCGCCCGGCTGAACCGGAACGCGTGCGGCTCGACCTCCAGGAACTTGCTGAGGTCGTCGAGTATGCGGGGGCCGCCCGCGTGGATGATGTAGAAGTCCAGGTCGGACGCGTCCCAGCCGTGCATGCCGGCCAGGTCCTTCAGCGCCGGGGCGAGCGGCTCCATGGTGGTGGGCACCCGCTTGTCCAGCAGGAAGTGGAAGCCGGTGGCCCGGACGTCGTACGCGATCCAGTCCTCCGTCTTCGGGATCAGGTAGGAGCCGTTGCGCTCCAGACGCACGCCCTTGCCGCCGTTTCCGCGGACCACGGCCGCGGCGATGCCGTCGCCGAACAGGCCGTTGGAGAGCAGCGAGCCGACGCCGAGGTCGGTGGGCTGGTAGCACAGCGAGCAGAACTCGCAGGCCACGATGAGCGCGTTGGCGTTCGGGTAGGCCGAGCAGAAGTCGTGCGCCCGGTTGATCGCCGCCCCGCCGGCCGCGCAGCCCAGCTGGGCTATGGGCAGCTGGCGGGTGGTGGAGTCGAAGTCCATCTCGTTGATCAGCCACGCCGTCAGCGAGGGCATCATGAAGCCCGTGCACGACACGTAGATGATCACGTCGATGTCGCTGGTGAGCAGCTCCGCGTCGTCCAGCGCCCGCTGGATCACCGCGGGGACCCGGGCCTTGGCCTCGGCCTCGTAGAGCTTGTTGCGCTCCTCGAAACCCGGGTGCTTCAACGTCTCCTCGATGGGCTGCACGATGTGCCGGGTCTTGACGCCCGTGTTCTCGATGAGGCGCAGTGCGAGTGCCAGTTGAGGGTGGTCCGCGTGGCGGGAGCGCGCCAGCTCCAGCGTCTCCTCCATCGTGATCACGTGCTCCGGGACCGACACCGAGGGTCTGCACAAAGTCGCCATGAACCGTCCCTGCTTTCCGCTTTCGGCGGGCCTTCGCCCACCGGCCAGAAGGTGGTTCACCTCTGTGGGTGCTACGCCCACCGTCACCCAGGAGGACGACAATCTCGCGTTGGGTTACTCCGAATCGGGGACCCGGGGAGAGGCTCGAAGGGCGAATTCCACCGCCGGACGAGGGGAAATTCGATGGCGACTGTTACGGCGGGGGAGCGGTGGGGCAGCCCGCGCAGCGGTCTACGGCGCCCCGCTGCTGTGCGCGATGCACGCGACGTCGATGCGATCCGCCAGCTTGGCCAGCTCGATGGTCAGAGCGGCCACCGTATCCTCGTCCAGCCCCGGCTCCCCGCCCTCGACCAGATGCAGCCACCGGGCGCCCACGGTCCGCAGCAGCTTGCTCACGTCGGCCGCAGCCACCTGCAGGGCCCCGCGGTCGTCCACGATCAGAGGCAGAGTCACTTCGCCGTTCACAAACCGGATGCTAGCCGCGCAGCGCTCACGCACCCTGCCAAACCGTGGTGATGTTGCAGAACTCGCGGATTCCGTGCCCGGACAGCTCACGCCCGAACCCGGACCGCTTGACCCCGCCGAACGGGAACGCCGGATGGGAGGCGGTCATCCCGTTGACGAACACGGACCCGGCCTCCAGGTCGCGGCTGAACCGCTCCACCTCGCTCTCGTCCCGCGTCCACACATTGGAACTCAGCCCGAAGGGCGAGTCGTTGGCGATGAGCAGCGCCTCGTCCACGTCGCCCGCCCGGTACAGCGTGGCCACCGGTCCGAACGCCTCCTCGCGGTGGATGCGCATCTCCCGGGTGATCCCGGCCAGCACGGTCGGCGGGTAGTACCAGCCCGGCCCGTCCGGCCGCTCGCCGCCGCACAGCACGGCGGCGCCGCTCCGCTTCGCGTCGTCGACCAGCTCCTCCAGATCGCCGCGCCCCCGCTCACTGGAGAGCGGCCCGACCTCGGTGTCCTCCTCCAGCGGGTCGCCGACCTTGAGCGCCTTCATACCGGCGACGAACTTCTCGGCGAAGGTGTCGTAGACGTCGGTGTGCACGATGAACCGCTTGGCGGCGATGCAGGACTGCCCGTTGTTCTGCACGCGCGCCGTCACCGCCACCTCGGCCGCCCGGTCCAGGTCGGCGGAGGGCATCACGACGTACGGATCGCTGCCGCCCAGCTCCAGCACCGTCTTCTTGATCATCTCGCCGGCGGTGGAGGCGACCGCCCGGCCCGCGGGCTCGCTGCCCGTCAGCGTCGCCGCCTTGACCCGTTCGTCGCGCAGGATGTCGTCCACCGCCCCGGACTCGACCAGCAGCGTCTGGAAACAGCCCTCCGTGAAGCCCGCCCGGTGGAACAGGTCCTCCAGGTACAGGGCCGTCTGCGGGACGTTCGAGGCGTGCTTGAGCAGGCCCACGTTGCCCGCCATCAGCGCCGGCGCGGCGAACCGGACCACCTGCCACAGCGGGAAGTTCCACGGCATCACCGCGAGGACCGGGCCCAACGGGCGGTAGCGCACCCGCACCCGGGAGGCGCCCGCGTCGCGCACGTCCGGCTCGGCGGGCTCCTCGTCGGCCAGCAGCCCCTCGGCGCGCTCGGCGTACCAGCGCATCGCCTTGGCGCACTTCGCGGCCTCCGCCCGTGCCTGTTTGATCGGCTTGCCCATCTCGGTGGTCATGACCCGGGCGATCTCCTGCTGATCCTCCTCCAGCAGGCCGGCGGCCCCGTTCATCAGCCGGGCGCGGTCGGCGAACGTGGTCGTCCGGTACGTGCGGAACGTGGCCTCGGCGAGCTGGAGCCGGCGTTCCAGCTCCTCCTCGCCCATGGGCTCGTACGTCTTGAGCGTCTCGCCGTTCGCCGGGTTCACCGTCGCGATGGGCATGGCTGACCTCCCTGGGAGCGGGCTTGCTTCGACCTTCGCGCGCGGCCGGGCAGGCCGCAACGCGAAAGACCCCTGTTCAGCCCGAGTGCTCCGCCAGCCGGTCGAGAAACGCGGTCTGCGCCGCGATGATCAGCTCACGGGCCCGGTCCAGGCCGAGCCACTCCACCCGGTCCAGCTCCGGGAACTCCCGCACCCGGCCGGACCTCGGCGGCCACTCCATGCTGAAGGTGCCGGGGCTGAAGCCCGTCAGATCCGGGTCCGCCGCTACGGCCCACGCGGTGACGATCTTGCCGTTCTGCTGCACGACCTCGCCCAGCGGTACGGCCGTCCCGTCGGGCGGCGCCAGCCCCAGCTCCTCCCGGAACTCCCGCCGGGCCGCCTCCCAGGCGGGCTCTTCCGGTTCGTACTCGCCCTTGGGCACGGTCCAGGCGCCCGCGTCCTTCTTCGCCCAGAACGGGCCTCCCATATGGCCCAGCAACACCTCAAGTCCCTCACCGGTGTGCCGGAACAACAGCAGCCCCGCGCTGCGCCTCGTCGCACGCACCGTCACGGCTCGACCTCCGGGTGGGCCGCCAGCAGGGCCTCCACGGTATCGGCCTCCTCGGGGCGTTTGTCCTCGCGGTAGCGGACCACGCGGGCGAAGCGGAGGGTGACGCCGGCCGGGTAGCGGGAGGAGCGCTGCAGGCCGTCGTAGGCGATCTCCACGACGAGTCCGGGACGGACGCGTACCACCCAGCCGTTGTCCTCGACCGCCAGCTCCTGCAGCCGCTCGGTCTGCCAGGCGAGCATCGCGTCGGTCATGCCCTTGAAGGTCTTGCCGAGCATGGCGAAGCCGCCGTCCGGGGTGCGGGCGCCGAGGTGGAGGTTGGACAGCTTGCCGGTGCGGCGGCCGTGCCCCCACTCGGCGGCCAGCACCACCAGGTCGAGGGTGTGGACGGGCTTGACCTTCAGCCAGGCGGCGCCGCGCCGGCCCGCGCTGTACGGCGCGTCCAGCGCCTTGACCACCACGCCCTCGTGACCGCGGGCCAGCGTCTCGGCGAGGAACCGTTCCGCCTCCGCGATGTCCTGCGGCCCCGAGGCGACCGTCCGGCGCACCCGCATCGGCTCCGGCACCAGCCGGGCCAGCTCCGCGTGCCGCTCGGCGAAGGGCAGGTCCAGCAGATCGGTGCCGTCGACCGACAGGGCGTCGAAGAAGACAGGGGAGACCGGGACCTGGCCGGCCGCCTTCGCCACGTCCGTGCGGGAGCCGACCCGGCCCGCCGTCTCCTGGAAGGACCGGGGCCGCCCGGCGGCGTCGAAGGAGATCACCTCGCCGTCCAGGATGAACCGGCCGCCCCGCAACTCCCGCGCCGCGGCCGTCACTTCGGGCAGCCGGTCGGTGATGTCGTCCAGGGTGCGGGTGTGCACGCGGACCGTGTCGCCGTCCCGGTGGATCTGCACCCGGATGCCGTCCAGCTTCTCCTCCACCGCGCAGGCGCCCAGCTTCTCCACCGCCTCGGCGACCGAGGAGGCGCTGTGTGCCAGCATCGGCAGGACGGGCCGGCCGACCGTGAGCCGGAACCGGTCCAGCGCCCCGGGCCCCTCGGCGAGCAGGGCCTGGGCGACCGTCTGCAGCGACCCGGCGAGCATCACCGCCCGCCGTACGGCGGCCGGGTCGGCGTCGGTCGCCCGGGCGAGGCCCTCCACCGCGACGGCGTCCAGCGCGCCCTGCCGTACCTCGCCGGTGAGCAGACCGAGCAGGAAACGCTGCTCCTCCTCGGTGGCGGCGCCCATCAGCTGGCCGACGAGCCGGGTCCGCTCCGCCAGCGCGCCCGGACCGGACACCTTGCCCAGCTCGCCGAGCAGCGCGTCGACCTCGCGGACCGTGAGGGTGGGCTCGGCGGCCGGCGGCACCGGGCGGCCGAGCACCTTCCAGCCGACGCCGATCCGCCCCTGTGGCAGCCGTCCGGCGAGGTACGGGATGACGATCGGCACGTCGTCCGCCTCCGCCTCCCGGAACAGCTCGGCGAGCAGGGCCGTCTTGCGGGACCGGGCCGCCGTCGCGGCGATGTCCCGGGAGACCTGGGCGAGCCGGATCAGCAGCATGTCCTCAGGGTGCACCGATGAAGCGGGGTCTACACCCGGACGGCGGCGGCCAGGTCGGCGAAGAGCAACGCGGCGTTGATCGCCGCGCCCGCCCGGTGCCCCCGGCTCGCCGCGTCGATCACCTGCTCGGTGGAGCCGCAGGCGCGGAACGGGGTCTCGCGCGGCTCGGCGCCCAGCCGCACGAGCAGGTCGTTGTCCGGGACGGCGCGCGGGGCGGCGCAGAGCACTTCGCGGTCGTGCACCGCGCCTCCCCCCAGCGGGTGTCCCGGGCCGGCCGGACCCCGGTGACCCGGCGGCGGCCGGCCGGCGCAGGTCGTCGTCCGTCAGCTGCGACTCGCTCACCTCGCGCAGCAAAGAACCCGCGTCCTTCGGCCACCGGGTCACCATCGGCGCCTGGTGCACGCTCAGCGGCGAGGCCACGAGTACGCCGGTCGGCGGATCGCGGACCTTCCAGCCGCACGCCGTACCGGGCGATCCCCTCGCGCCCGACCGCCAGGAACCCGGCCGGCGGCATGCCGTCGCGGGACAGATACCCGTGCAGGTGCGCGGACGGCACGTCGCGCGGTTCGCCCGCGTCGACCACCGGCGTGCGGCGCCGTCCCCGGCCTCCGGCCGGCCGCTGCGTTATTGACAAACGTGTTTGCCGAACCTGCAATACCGGCATGACTACCGACGACGTCCTCTCCGCGGTGGGACCGCGACTGCGGCGTATCCGCAAGGACCGGGAGGTGACGCTGACCGCGCTGTCCGAGGCCACCGGCATCTCCGTGAGCACCCTCTCCCGGCTGGAGTCCGGCCTGCGCAAGCCCAGCCTCGAACTGCTGCTGCCGATCGCCCGGGCCCACAAGGTGCCCCTGGACGAACTGATCGGCGCGCCGCCGGTGGGGGATCCGCGGGTGCGGGCCAGGCCGATCGTGCGGGGCGGGCGCACCCACTGGCCGCTCACCCGCCAGCCCGGCGGCCTCCAGGCCTTCAAGGTGCTGGAACCGCAACGCGATCAGGAGCCCGAGCCGCGCACCCATGAGGGCTACGAGTGGCTGTATGTGCTGTCGGGGCGGTTGCGGCTGGTCCTCGGCGAGCACGATGTGGTGCTCTCGGCGGGGGAGGCCGCCGAGTTCGACACGCGCGTGCCGCACTGGTTCGGATCGACGGGCGAGGGGCCGGTGGAGTTCCTCAGCCTGTTCGGGCCGCAGGGTGAGCGGATGCACGTACGGGCGCGGCCGGCGGCCCGGAAGTGACCCACGCGACGCGCGCCGGGATCCGGCCAACGGTTCCCCGATGGGCAAGCGACCGCTTAGTATGCGGTCCGACCCGGTCAGACGAAGCAGTCCCGTGGAGGCCCCGCATGCAGGCATGGCAAGTGCACGAGAACGGTGAGCCGAGCGAGGTGATGCGCCTGGCCGAGGTGGAGCCCCCCACGCCCGGCGACGGCCAGGTGCTGCTGCGCGTACGCGCCGCCAACATCAACTTCCCGGACGCGCTGCTGTGCCGCGGCCAGTACCAGGTGCGCCCGCCGCTGCCCTTCACGCCCGGCGTGGAGATCTGCGGCGAGACCGAGGACGGCCGCCGCGTGATCGCCAACCCCGCGCTGCCGTACGGCGGTTTCGCCGAGTACGCCCTCGCCGACGCCCGTGCCCTGCTGCCCGCGCCCGAGTCGCTGGACGACGCCGAGGCCGCCGCGCTGCACATCGGCTACCAGACGGGCTGGTTCGGCCTGCACCGCCGGGCGCGTCTGGAGGCGGGCGAGACCCTGCTCGTACACGCCGCCGCCGGCGGTGTCGGCAGCGCCGCCGTCCAGCTCGGCAAGGCGGCCGGAGCCACCGTGATCGGTGTCGTGGGCGGCGCGGACAAGGCAGCCGTGGCCCGTGAGCTGGGCTGTGACGTGGTCGTCGACCGCCGTACCGAGGACGTGATCGCGGCCGTGAAGGAGGCCACCGGCGGCCGGGGCGCCGACGTGATCTACGACCCCGTCGGCGGCGAGGCCTACGCCCAGTCCGCCAAGCTCGTCGCCTTCGAGGGCCGGATCGTCGTCGTCGGCTTCGCCAGCGGCACGATCCCGAGCCCGGCGCTCAACCACGCCCTCGTGAAGAACTACTCGATCCTGGGCCTCCACTGGGGCCTGTACAACACCAAGAACCCGAAGCTGGTCCTGCAGTGCCACGAGCAGCTCACCGGCCTGGCCGCCCGGGGCGCGATCAAGCCCCTGGTGAGCGAGCGGGTGCCGCTGAGCGAGGCCGCCGTGGCCGTGCAGAAGGTGGCGGACGGCCGTTCCACCGGCCGGATCGCCGTGGTGACGGAGGAGGCAGCATGACCGACGCCGAAGAACTGCGCCGCCGCACACGGGAGTTGCTGGCCGCGCATCCCCCTGCGAGCACCGCCCCCCTGGACTTCCTGCGCGCCCGCTTCGACGCCGGCCTCGCCTGGGTCCACTACCCGGAGGGCCTCGGCGGCCTGGGCGCCCCGCGCGCCCTGCAGGCCGTCGTGGACGCCGAACTGGAGGCCGCGGGCGCCCCCGACAACGACCCCCGGCGCATCGGCATCGGCCTCGGCATGGCCGCACCGACGATCCTCAAGTACGGGACGGACGAGCAGAAGCAGCGCTTCCTGCGGCCCCTGTGGACCGGGGAGGAGGTCTGGTGCCAGCTGTTCAGCGAGCCCGGCGCCGGCTCCGACCTCGCCGCGCTCGGCACCCGGGCCGTACGGGAGGGCGACGACTGGGTCGTCAACGGGCAGAAGGTGTGGACGTCCAGCGCCCACATCGCCCGCTGGGCCATCCTCATCGCCCGCACCGACCCGGACGTGCCCAAGCACGCCGGCATCACCTACTTCGTGTGCGACATGACCGACCCGGGCGTCGAGGTCCGGCCGCTGCGCCAGATCACCGGCGAGGCCGAGTTCAACGAGGTCTTCCTCACCGACGTCCGCATCCCCGACGCCCGCCGCCTCGGCGCGGTCGGCGACGGCTGGCGGGTCGCCCAGACCACGCTGATGAACGAGCGCGTCTCCATCGGCGGCATGGCCCTGCCCCGCGAGGGCGGCATGATCGGCCCGGTGGCCACGACCTGGCGCGAACGCCCCGAACTGCGCACCCACGAGCTGCACCAGCGGCTGCTGAAGCTGTGGGTCGAGGCCGAGGTCTCCCGGCTCACCGCCGAACGCCTGCGCCAGCAGCTCGTCGCCGGCCAGCCCGGCTACGAGGGCTCCGGCATGAAGCTCGCCTTCGCCCGCCTCAACCAGGAGATCAGCGGCCTGGAGGTCGAACTGCGCGGCGAGGAGGGCCTGTTGTACGACGACTGGACCATGCGCCGACCCGAGCTGGTCGACTTCACCGGCCGTGACGCCGGCTACCGCTATCTGCGCTCCAAGGGCAACAGCATCGAGGGCGGGACCAGCGAGGTCCTGCTGAACATCGTCGCCGAACGGGTCCTCGGCCTGCCCGCCGAGCCGCGCACCGACAAGGACGTCGCATGGAAGGACCTGGCCCGATGACGGATCTTCTCTACTCCGAGGAGGAAGAGGCGCTGCGCGCCGCCGTCCGCGACCTGCTCACGGACCACTGCGCACCGGCGGACGTCATCGCCCGCGCCGAGTCGGACACCCCGCACGACCTCGCCCTGTGGAAGTCCCTCACCGAGGGCATGGGCCTGGCCGGGCTGCTGGTGCCCGAGGAGCAGGGCGGCCAGGGCGCCTCGTCCCGTGAAGTCGCCGTCGTACTGGAGGAGCTGGGCCGCGCGGTCGCCCCGGTGCCCTATCTCACCAGCGCGGTCGTCGCCACCGAGGCCCTGCTGGCCTGCGGCGACGAGGTGCTGCTGGGGCAGCTGGCCTCCGGCCGGACCATCGGCGCCCTCGCGGTCGGGCTGCACACGCCGCCGGGTGCCGTGTTCAAGACCGTACGACGGGAGAACGCCGCCCTGCACGGCGAGTTGACCGGCGTCGCCGACGCGGCCGTGGCCGACGTCCTGCTCGTCCCGGCCGACGACGGCGGCCTGTACGCCGTCCCGGCCGACGCCGTGACGATCACCCCGCAGATCTCCCTGGACCTGACCCGGCCGCTGGCGACGGTATGCCTGGAGGGCGTCCCCGGCCGCCGCATCGGCGACGCGGAACCCGCCGTACGACGGGCTCTGCGCGCCGCCGCCGGACTGCTCGCCTCCGAGCAACTCGGCGTCGCCGACTGGGCGTTGACCGAGACGGTCCGCTATCTCAAGGAGCGCAAGCAGTTCAACCGGCCGGTCGGCGGGTTCCAGGCGCTCAAGCACCGGCTCGCCCAGCTGTGGCTGGAGGTCGTCAACCTGCGGGCCGCCGCGCGGGCCTCGGCCGCTGCGTTGGCCTCCGGCGAGGAGGTGGAGGTGTCGGTCGCCGTCGCCCAGGCGTACGCCGCGCCCGTGGCCGTGCATGCCGTGGAGGAGGCGCTGCAGTTGCACGGCGGGATCGGTATGACCTGGGAGCACCCGATCCACCTGTACCTCAAGCGGGCCAAGGCCGACTCGATCGCCTACGGCACGGCGGGAGCCCACCGGGAGGCGCTGGCCGGGCTGGTGGATCTCCAGGGACCCTGACCGTCCCACGCCGGGTGCAGGGCGACATCACACGTTTGGGGGACACGTCAGCCGCCCGGGCAAACCCTCCGCTACGCCACACTTGCGGCCGAACGCCGCTCAAGGGGCGTGGCGGAGGAGGTTCCCGATGGCCGTTTCCATCTCTGTGGTGCTGTTGCTCCTGATCCTGGCCGTGATCTTCATTCGCAACTGCGCGTTGAAGATGTCCCACGCCGTGGTGTGCATACTGCTCGGCTTCTTCCTGGCCGGCACGAGCATGGCGCCCACCATCCACAGCGGACTCATGACGACCGCCGAGCTGGTCAGCAGCCTGCGGCCCTGAACAGGCCCGGTCAGGGGGCCGAGAAGACGCCGATCCCGTTGGCGACGGGGCGTTCGGTGCCCGTGCTCGGATGGTTGCGCACCGTCACGGCGCCCGCTCCGGCGTCGCGGGTGACCAGCTCCGTCGAACCGCCGCCGTCGAGGTTGAACGCGTCGGACGCGCCCAGCAGACGCATGGTGTCGGCCTCCTCCGCGATCGTCAGGCCGGTCCGGTAGGCGGCGGCCCCGTCCAGCGCCAGGATCAGCAGCTGCCGCCCGCCGCCCCTGAAGCCCACGACCGTTCGCACCGTCGAGGTGACGTCGTCCAGACCGGACAGCGCCTCGCCGTGCCGCAGGACGGGGAACCCGCCGATCGCGAACGCGTACGGCACCCCCGACGAGGCCGCCACCAGGGTGTGCCGCACGGTCACCGCGTCACCGGGCGACAGCTTGCGCAGCTGCCGTGCCCCCTCCTCGCGGCCCACGAGGACCGTGGTGTCCGCCGGGATCGCCCCGCTGCCCGGTGTGTCGGAGGCGGAGACCACCCGGCCGCCCCGGACCCTCACCTCGTAGGTGTCGGTGCTGCACGGCGCAGACCGCTCGACGTCGCTGCCGCACACGGCGCGCATCCGGGAGGCGCTGCCCCAGCGGGAGGTGAAGGCGCCGACGGAGTTCTCCGCGAGCGCGTACTGGTTGAGGCCCTTCAGCCGGAACGTGCCCTCCGGCGTGGCGACGCGGCCGACGAGGGTGAGGCGGTCCAGCCGGGCCCGCCGGTCGGTGCCGACGCCGAAGACGTCCCGGGTGCTCGTCCCCGGTGGCAGCGTGGGCCCGAACCGCTGCCCGTCCGGCACCGCAGCCTTCAGCACCCGCCCGTCCGCGACCGCCGGTCCGACGCTCGCGCCGGTGGCCTGCACGCCCGGATGCTGGGTCTCGGTGATGTGGAAGAAGTCACCGTTGACCCCCGCGACCGCCCCGGCCGAGTCCGCCATCCCGGAGACGGTGGCCCGGGCCGCCACCGCACCCGGGTGCAGCAGGTCCACGCGGACGTGCGGATCGGCCAGGTCGACCGTGAGCAGATGGGCGTGTGCCGTGCCCGCGGCCGCGTCGATGTCGAACTGCCGGTAGGTGACGCCCGGAGCGATCCGCTCGCCGGCCGCAACGGCACCGGCCGGTGCCGCCCCCGCCAGGGCCGCACCGGCCAGCACACCGAACGCCATGACCACCGTGAGAACCGCTCTGTTCGCTGCCGAACACCTGCGACGTCTGATCACCGTGCCCCCTGATCCCTCGTCAACCGCCCGTGCCGTACGGGCCTTGGCATACGGGTCGCGTGACGCGTTCCGTACGGGCCCTACGGGGCAGTGGACCAGAGCACGGCGTCCGCCGGGCCGACTAGGCGTCGACTACGCGAGAACGGGTGAGAAAACGCACCCCCTCGGGTGCTTCCAGAGAGAAGCCGCTGCCCCGTCCGGGGACGACGTCCACGATCAGCCGGGTGTGGCTCCAGGCCTCGTACTGACTCCGGGACATCCAGAAGGTGACGGGCTCGGTGATCCCGTCCACCGCCAGTTCCGCGAGCAGCACGTCCGAGTCGCCGGTACGGAACTCGCCGTCCGGGTAGCACATGGGCGCGCTGCCGTCGCAGCAGCCGCCGGACTGGTGGAACATCAGCGGGCCGTGCTGAGCGTGCAGCAGCCGCACCAGGTCCGCGGCCCTCGGGGTGAGTTCGACGCGGGGGACTGCCTCATCCATGGGTCACCGTCCTGGAGAGCGGGGGCGCGGGGCGTCGGACCCCGTCCAGTCTCACGGTTCGTCACCGGCCCGTCCAGCACGCGTCGTAGGTCTCCTTCGCTCGCGAGCACGGCCTCTGGGCGGCCGGCGCGGAGCGCCGTGCGTGTGTGATGATGTGCTGATGTTCGCCTTCCCCGGTCTGCCCGAGCCGCGCCTCGTGCTCGCCGGCGAGTATCCGCTGTGGGACGAGGCGCTGGCGGCCGTCAACCGCGATCTGGCGGTGACCGTCCCCGAACAGCGTCCGCTGCGCCTGATCGCCTACCCCGAGTCCGAGGACCTGGACGAGCACGTTCATGTGGCTCTCTCCACCGGCGAGGCGCATGACAGCTGCTTGATCCCGGCGGAGTCCGTCGCCGAGGCCTTGGTGGCCGTCGCCGACGCGGCCCAGGGGACCCTGACGGAGCATCTGTGGCGGGCGTGGCCCCTGTGCACCCTCCATGACCTCGGCCTGCACCCGCGCGAGGTCGACGGACGGCCGTCCTGGTGGTGTGCGGGCGGCTCCCGCCGGGGCGACCCGGCCCACGTCCGCGCGGCGATCGGCGAACTCGGCACGCTCCAGCGCCCCGTGAGGCCCCACCGCAAACGCCCCGAGAACCGCGGACTCCGCTGAGCCGCTCCGGCGGCCTGGAGGGCGAGGGGCGCGCTGCGGACGGCCAGGACGTTCGGCGCGGTTCGGCCCACGGCCGCCGGCGGGCGCTCTCAGCGGCGCTCGCGGCGCGCGCGGCGGGCCCGGCGTGCCTCGAACAGGAGGGGCAGCATCGACAGGACGACGACCACGGCCACCAGCGGCAGCAGATAGTCGTCGACGTGCGGGACCGAGGCCCCCAGGGTGTAACCGGCGAGGACGAGCAGCTGCGACCACAGCACCCCGCCCACGGTCTGCCAGAGCGTGAAGCGCCGCACGGGCACGCCGAGCACCCCGGCCACCGGATGCAGCACCGTCCGCAGCAACGGCACGAACCGGCCGATGACCAGCGCCTTCCCATAGCCGTACCGCGCCAGCAGCCGTTCGGCCCGCACCGCCGCCGCCTTCACCCGCCGGCTGGAGGTACGGGCCAGCAGAGCCCGTCCGCCGTGCCGTCCGATCAGATACCCGACCTGCCCGCCGGCCACCGCACCGACGGCCGCGCACAGCAGCACCTGCCACAGCGCCAGCCGAGGCGCCTGCTGCGCGGTGCCGGCGCACAGCACTCCGGCCGGGAACAGCAGGGTGTCACCGGGCAGGAAGAAGCCGACGACCAGCAGACCGGACTCCGCGAAGATCACCACCAGGACGCCGAGCGCGCCGAAGGCGGCCAGCACCGAGGCGCTGTTCATCGGGTTGACGGCTGTCACCTGGCCGAGCCTCCCGCCCTTCTCGCAGGGCTGTCCGCTCACCAGCATCACCCGGCCACCGGGAAAACGCCCGCTCCGCCCCGAGGCGGCGTACTCGGAGGACCGGCGGCCGCCGATGCCGGGGGAGCCGGACGCAGCCACGGGCCCCCGGGGTAGCGTCCACGGGGACACCCGAGCGAAGGGATCACGGGCATGTCGTACGCCAAGGCCGCGGACGGGACACGCATCGCCTACCAGCTCCGGGGGACCGGCGCCCCGCTGGTTCTGCTCGCCGGCCAGGCCAACAACCACCACTGGTGGGACGGCGTCCGCGACGACTTCCACGGCACCCGGAGCACCCTCACCGTCGACTACCGCGGCACCGGCGACAGCGACAAGCCGGACGTGCCGTACAGCACCAGGCTGCTCGCCGACGACGTGCGCGCGGTCCTCGACGCGCTCGGGATCGAGCGGGCCGACGTGTACGGCACGTCGATGGGGGGCCGCGTCGCGCAGTGGCTGGCCCTCGACCAGCCGCACCGGGTGCGGTCCCTCGTCCTCGGGTGCACCTCGCCCGGAGGCACGAACGCGGTCGAGCGCGACGACGCCGTGCGCAGGGCGCTGGCCACCCCGGATCCGGACGCCCGGCGCGAGGCGCTGCTCGACCTGATGTACACCCCCGCCTGGCGTGCCGCCCACCCCGGCCCCTACCGCACCCTCGGCGACCCCGCGATGCCGGCCTTCGCCCGCAGGCGGCACCTGGTGGCCAGCGACGGTCACGACACCTGGGACGCCCTGCCGCGGATCTCCTGCCCCACCCTCGTCGTGCACGGCGGCGAAGACCTGCTCAACCCCACCGCGAACGCCGCGCTGCTGGCGCGGCGCATCCCCGGGGCGCGGCTCGAACTGCTGGCGGGGGCACGGCACGGGTACTTCGAGGAGTTCCGGGCGGTCGCCGGACCCCTCGTGTCGGACTTCATCGGCTGAAGTGCCCCTCGGCCCGGGTCGGGATCCCGGGAATGTCACGCATGGCGCGCAGCGGCGAGCACGCGACGAACAGCGCCGCGCTCCACAGGCCGAAGGCGCAGACCCACAGGGTCGGCCGGAGCCCGGCGCCGACGCCGGGCAACTTGCCGAAGAGGGAGCCGAGCGGCACGGTCCCGTAGGCGATCCACAGGTAGACCGGGCTCACCCGGCTCAGCAGTCCGGCGGGCAGACCCGCTGCCGATAGGCGAGCGAGGCGCTGTTGCAGAGCGTGGAGTTGGCGAACGCCCCCGCCAGCAGTCCGCCGACCGCCGACCGCCGCGCAGGAGAACACCAGGCCGAGCGCCCGCCCCGGCGGTGCCCCGAGTTTTGGGACATGTTTTACACGGCGCATGCAACTGTTGCCCGTGCTCTCGCGGTCTGACAGGTGAGTCGGGCCCGTCAGGGCGGAAGCAGCGAGAGAGCGGGGCAGGTCGTGGGACGGCGCAAGGGCGGCATAGGGATCGCACTCGTCACCGGTGCGATGCTGGTGGGCGCGAGTGCCTGTGGTGGGGGTGGCAGCGGCAAGGCGGGCGGGGACGACGCGAAGGCGTCGGGCAAGCCGAGTGCGAGCGCCTCCCCGTCACCGACGAAGCCCGCGGGTCCGCCGATGCTGCTGGAGACGATCACCCCGCAGACCGGTGCCACGGTCGGCGTGGCCATGCCGATCTCGGTGGTCTTCACCAACCCGGTGTCGGCGAAGGCACGCGCCACGGTGGAGAAGCACCTGAAGGTGAGCGCCTCGCAGCCGGTGGCCGGCGCCTGGCACTGGTTCGGCGACCGGCGCGCCGACTGGCGGCCGAAGAAGTACTGGCCCTCCGGTACCAAGGTGAAGATCGACGCCGACATGAACGGCGTCAGCAACGGCAACGGACGCTACGGCGTGCGCAACTACACGCACACCTTCACCATCGGCGACGACGTGCGCGCGGATGTCTCGGTGACCGGCCACACCATGAAGGTGAGCAAGAACGGCAAGCTGCTGCGCACCCTGTCGATCAACGCGGGCAGCGCCCAGTATCCGACCTGGAACGGCACGATGGCCGTCATCGACAAGCAGGAGAAGGTCCACATGACCTCCTGCAGCGTCGGCATCAGCTGCGACAAGGGCAGCCCCAACTACTACGACCTGACGCTGCCCTGGGACGTCCACCTGACCCAGTCCGGCACGTATGTGCACTACTCGACCGGCGACCCCAACCCGGGCAGTGGCAGCGCCCGCGGCTCGCACGGCTGCGTTCACCTGTCCATGTCGGACGCCAAGTGGTTCTACGGCCAGATCAAGCAGGGCGACCCCGTCACCATCACCGGCTCGCCCCGCGCCAAGGCCTCGGCCGACAACGGCTACGCCGCCTTCAACCTGGAATGGGACCAGTGGCTCGCGGGCAGCGCGTCCGGGGAGGGCACGACCGCGACGCTGTGAGGCAGGCCCGGGAGCCCGTCGGGCAGGCGCGGCCGGTTCGGCCGCGCCCACCTCACGCACCCTAGAAGAAGCCGAGTTTCCTGGGAGAGTAGCTGCAGAGAATGTTCTTCGTCTGCTGGTAGTGCTCCAGCATCATCTTGTGCGTCTCGCGGCCGATCCCGGACTGCTTGTAGCCTCCGAACGCCGCGTGCGCCGGGTAGGCGTGGTAGCAGTTGGTCCATACGCGGCCCGCCTGGATCGCACGGCCGGCACGGTAGGCGGTGGTGGCGTCCCGGGTCCAGACGCCCGCGCCGAGGCCGTACAGTGTGTCGTTGGCGATCTCTATGGCGTCGTCGAAGTCGTCGAAGGAGGTCACCGAGACGACCGGGCCGAAGATCTCCTCCTGGAAGATCCGCATGCGGTTGTCGCCCTCGAAGATGGTCGGCTGGACGTAGTAGCCGCCCTTCAGTTCGCCGTCGTACTCGACGCGTTCGCCGCCGGTGAGCACCTTCGCGCCCTCCTGCCGGCCGATGTCCAGGTAGGAGAGGATCTTCTCCAGCTGGTCGTTGGAGGCCTGGGCACCGATCATCGTGTCGGTGTCGAGCGGGTGCCCCGGCCTGATCTGCCGCGTCCGTTCGACCGCGGCCTGCACGAACTCCGCGTAGTGGCCGCGCTGGACCAGTGCCCGGGAAGGGCAGGTGCAGACCTCGCCCTGGTTGAGCGCGAACATGGTGAAGCCTTCGAGGGCCTTGTCGCGGAAGTCGTCGTCGCGCGCCCACACGTCGTCGAAGAAGATGTTCGGCGACTTGCCCCCGAGTTCCAGGGTGACCGGCTTGATGTTCTCGGAGGCGTACTGCATGATCAGCCGCCCGGTCGTGGTCTCCCCGGTGAACGCGACCTTCGCCACGCGCGGGCTGGACGCCAGCGGCTTGCCCGCCTCCACCCCGAAGCCGTTGACGATGTTCAGCACACCGGGCGGCAGCAGATCCGCGATCAGGCCGACCCAGTAGTGGATGGAGGCCGGGGTCTGCTCGGCGGGCTTGAGGACGACCGCGTTGCCCGCGGCGAGCGCCGGCGCGAGCTTCCACGCCGCCATCAGGATCGGGAAGTTCCACGGGATGATCTGCGCGACGACCCCGAGCGGCTCGTGGAAGTGGTACGCCACCGTGTCGTCGTCGATCTCGCTGAGCGAACCCTCCTGCGCCCGGATCGCCCCCGCGAAGTAGCGGAAGTGGTCGATCGCCAGCGGGATGTCGGCCGCCAGCGTCTCCCGCACCGGCTTGCCGTTCTCCCAGCTCTCGGCGACCGCGAGGGATTCGAGGTTGGCCTGCATGCGGTCGGCGATCTTCAGCAGGATGTCGCTGCGGTCCGCGACCGACGTACGGCCCCACCCCGGCGCGGCCTCGTGTGCCGCGTCCAGCGCCCGCTCGACGTCCTCCGCCGTGCCGCGCGCGATCTCGGTGAACGGCTGTCCGTTGACCGGCGAGGGGTTCTCGAAGTACTGCCCGCGCGCCGGCGGCACGTACGCGCCTCCGATGAAGTGGTCGTAGCGCGCCTGGTAGGAGACGATCGCGCCTTCGGCGCCCGGCGCCGCGTAACGGGTCATGCTGGTCTGCCTCCTGGTGCAGCGCTGCCCGCCGTCGGGCAGCTGTCGGCGTGAGGCTAGGCGGGCGGACGTTGCAAGTACGTTGCGCCGCTGGTCCCTCCCGGTGCCCGCCCGGCGGGTGCCGCCAGCTCGGCCTCCAGCGCGGCGAGCCGGGCCCGCACCGGCGGCGTGGGCCGCACCGCGGCGAGCGCCCGCCACACCTCCAGGTCGTCCTCGCCCCAGCAGGCGTGCGCCCAGTCCGCCAGCAGGTCAGGGTCGCCGAGCGCGATCAGTGCCGTCCGCAGCCCTCCGGCGAGACGGTCCCGCAGCCGTACGATCGCCGGTGCTTGTGAAGCGGGCAGCAGCGGACCGCTGTACGCCTCCGCCGCCGCCGTGACCGCGCCCGCCTCCAGCCACCGCTCCACCGCGGTGACGTCCGAGTCGACCGCGGCGGCGAGCCGGTACGGCCGCGAGGCGAGCAGGCCGGGACCCAACAGCCGGCGCAGCCGGGCGAGTTCGGCACGCAGGGTCACCGGGGTCACCGACTCGTCCGCGTACAGCGCGCACAGCAGCTCCTCACCGGTCAGCCCCTCGGGGTGCCGGGCGAGCAGCACCAGGATCTCGCTGTGCCGGCGGCTGAGCCGGATCCGCCGGCCGTCCAGGACGAGTTCGGCCTCGTCCCGGCCCAGTGCGCCGAGCAGCGGCGTGTCCGCGGTGCTCGGCGGCGGTGCGAGCAGCGCGAGCTGCGCCTCCGCGGCCCGCGCCACCGCCTGCACGAAGCCCAGGCTGTGCGGGTGCGCCAGCCCGTCCCCGCCGGTGATGTCCACGGCGCCCAGGACCCGGCCGGTGCGCGGATCGTGCACCGGGGCCGCCGCGCAGGTCCACGGCTGGACCCGCCGTATGAAGTGCTCCGCGGCGAACACCTGCACCGGCCGGCCCACGGCGACCGCGGTCCCCGGCGCGTTGGTGCCGACCGCGCTCTCCGACCAGCGTGCGCCCGGCACGAAGTTCATCCCGTCCGCCCGGCGCCGGGTCGCCCGGTGCCCCTCGACCCACAGCAGCCTGACCTGCGCGTCGCACACCGCCAGCAGGTGCTCCCCGTCGGCGGCGAACGTACCCATCAGCTCCCGGACCAGCGGCATCACCCTGGCCAGCGGGTGCTCCGCCCGGTACGCGCCGAGGTCGGCGCCGGTCAGTTCCACGCCGGCGGTGCCGTCCGGTGCGACACCGGCCCGCGCGCTGCGCCGCCACGACTCCGCCACGACCGATCGCACCGGGCGCGGCACCCTCCCCACCGCGGTGAACGTCTCGTGCGCCCTGCGCAGCACACGGACCCGCTCAGCGGGGTCGGCCCCCGGCTCCAGGGCCACCCACGGATCGGTCAACTCCGCCTCCCGGCACGCTGAATCGGTGATGTCGGTCCTGACGCCGCTCCTTTCGTCCATCGTCTTGCGGCTAGGCGAAGTTGACCAGTCTCAGGTAGCGGACCCAGTCCCAGCCGGGGCCCGGGTCGGTGTGGTCGGTGCCGGGCACCTGGTAGTGGCCGATGATGTGCTCCCGGTCCTTCGGAATGCCGTACTTGGTGCAGATCGCCGCCGTGAGCTTCGCCGACTGCTCGTACAGGGCGTTGGTGAAGTAGGCCGGCTGGTCCACCCACCCCTCGTGTTCGATGCCGATGCTGCGGGTGTTGTAGTCCCAGTCTCCCGCGTGCCAGGCGATGTCGGCCTCGTGCACGCACTGGGCGATGTGGCCGTCCGCCGAGCGGACCAGATAGTGCGCGGACACCTTCTTCTGCGGGTTGCCGAAGATGGTCAGGGTGTTGGCGTACGTCTCCTGTGTGACGTGGATGATCACACGGTCGATGGCGTAGTCACCGGGGCGGTGGGAGGCGGTGTAGTTGGAGGTGCTCGCCGGCCGCCACTCGGCGGGCGGGTAGTCGACGGCCGCGGGCTCCGCACCGGCGCGGAGGTCGGGGAGCAGTGCGCAGGGGACGGCGGCGAGCGCCGCGCCCTTCAACAGCCGGCGTCTGCTCAGGCGTCGCTGTGCCTGTCTCACTGGTGGTTCCGGAACTCTCGGCGGTGTGGGGCCGGCCGGGTCCATGTCCATCGGCGGTGCCTTTCAAGGGTGTGGGGGCTTCGGAGAGGGGTGGAGGGCGGCGTGGGGCCATCCGAGGACGTCGTCGGTGTCAGCCGCGCAGTGCTCGGGCGGTCTCCCGCAGCCGGGTGTGCATGCCGCGGTACGTCTCGCGTGCCGGCAGCCATTCCTTGCGGAGCTTGGCCACGCACGTGTAGTTCGTGTCGCACACGTTGGCCAACGGCGATTCGACGGCCTGGGTCGCGAATTGGTACGCGTCCGGCTCACTGAATCCGTAGTCGCGCACCAGCCAGTGCACCAGGTCCAGCTGCGATATCCGGAAGGCGTCCTCCAGCGGTCGCGCCGAGCCGGTCGAGATGATGTGAGTGTCCGACTCCAGCCGGGGCCACGGGGTGGCGACGTCCTTGAGGAGCTCCACGACCACCACGGTGTTCATCGCGCACTCCACGGCCACGCCGCAGGTCTCCCCCTCGCCCTGCCGGGCGTGCCCGTCGCCGAGGCTGAGCAGGGCACCCTCGACGTTGACGCCCAGGTAGCAGGTGACGCCGGCCCGCATCTCGGGGGTGTCCATGTTCCCGCCGTGGGCGTCCCGGACCAGGGCGGAGCGCACCTCCAGATTGGCCGGCGCCACGCCCACCGTGCCATGCATGGGGTCCAGGGGCAGCTCGGCCTCGATGTCGCTGTCCTGCGCCTGGAAGAGGGCGGTGCGCCTCGTGCGGTCCAGCTGCCAGATCCAGACACGCTCCGGCAGCGGGGGCTGCAGCGTGGCCGTGGTGTGGGTCGAGGTGAGCGCGCCGAAGAGCGGGACCGTCGTCGACGCCGCCCAGTCGCGGGCCGGTTCGATCGAAACGAAGTGCACGGCCACGGTGTCGCCGGGCTCGGCGCCCTCGATGTGGAAGGGGCCGGTCTGCGGATTGAGGAACGGGAACTCGCAGACCTCGGAGACGAGGTCCTTCTCCGAACGTACCCGTCCGGCGAAGCAGTCCTCCGTGTACAGGTCGAGAACGGTGCCGGGCGCGATCCGCGCCAGGGGCGGCGCACCACCGAACGTCCAGGCGTAGGCGTCCGGTTCCGGACGCACGGTGAGGATCCGGGGGTCGGTCATCGTGGCGGTGGTCCCTTCTGACGAGAGTGGCCGTGGGACGGGGTGTGCGCCGGTGTGGCGCGGGCGCCGTGCGGGAGGTGACGGCAGGTCAGCGGAGCGCGGACCCGTTCTGCCGGTGGCCGGCCGGGTCGTACGCGTCGAGGTGCACCCGCGCGGTCTCGGCTATGCGTTCGGGGTGACGCCGCATCAGCAGCAGCAGCACCACCACGCCCGCCGCCATCCAGGCCCCGACGACCGGGCCCGCGTAGGACACGGGGGCGGTCAGTTCGGTGACGAAGTCGAAGACCGGCAGGCCGGCGGCCGTCAGCAGGGCGGGTATGAAGGCCGCGATGCCGAGCACCGGGAACAGCAGGTGCCGTACCGGCTTCCGGACCGCCCGACCGGCGCGCAGGAAGAAGCCGGCGCAGGCGAGGTTCACGACGATGTAGACGCCGACGACGACCGTGACGATCACCGTGGCGAGCAGCAGGAACCCGGTCACGGGGTCGTAGCCGAAACCGAGCCCCAGCACCGCCCCGACCGCCACGAGCGTCTGCAGCGCTGTACCGGCCACGGGGGAGCGGCGCCGGGGGTGGAGCGTGGCGAGCAGGCGGGGCAGGACCCGGATCCGGGCCAGGGCGAAGGCCGTACGGGTCGAGACGTTGGCGCACGCGTTGGCGTTGGCGATCGTGGAGTTGATCACCGCCAGGAACACCAGGACCCAGAAGAACCCGAAGGAGGCCCGGGCGACGCCGTCCCAGGAGGCCGCGCCCGAGGCGCCGAACCCCGCGAAGCGGTCCGGGCCGAAGTAGACGGTCATCGCGTAGGTCGTGATCACGTAGAACAGACCGATCCCGAGGGCCGCCCCGAGGACCGCGCGGTGCATCGTCCGCCGGGGGTCGCGTGTCTCCTCGGCGAGCGGCGCCGCCGCCTCGAACCCCGCGAACGCCAGCACCGTGTACACGGAACCGGCGAACACGCCGCCGAGCCCGGCGTGACCGTCGGCGGTGTGCGAAGTGCCGAACACCGACAGGGTGTTGGCGTTGCCCGCCTTGCCGAGGAGCAGCACCGCGAACACCAGGAAGACCAGGATCTCGAAGACACCGAGGACGGTGCCGAAGCGGGCCGAGGCGCGGACGCCGAGGTAACCGGCGACGGCGATCACGCCGGCCCCCGCCAGAGACCACGGCCACCACAGATCCGCCGGATACGAGGACCACTCCTCGTGCAGCGTGCCCGCCGCTGTGAAGCCCAGCTGCAGCAGGAGCAGCGGGGGGACCAGCATCTCCACGAAGACGTACCCCCAGCCGACGAGAAACCCGATGGCCGGGTGCAGTCCCCGCGCCGCATACGTGGCCACCGACCCGGCCGCGGGCAGCTCCCGGGCCAGCTCGGCAACGCAGGACGCGGTGAACAGACAGGCCACCAGGGCGATCAGCACCGCCAGCGGCAGGCTGCCGCCCGCGAAGGCGGCGCCAGCCGGAATCGACGCGGCCACCGCGGCGGCCGGCGCCATCGCCGTGACGCTCTGGAACAGCACCTCGCGCAACCCGATGGCGTCGCGCCGCAGCGCCCCGGCCGTGTCCTCGTGCATGCGTGTCCCCCGATACGTGTCAGCCCAGTGCCACCCGATGTGTGTGAAGTACCGTCAATCGCTCGGCACCGCCCCAGGACCTTGACGAGCCGTCGGCTGGGCGCTGCTGCCTCGCGTGAATCACGGTACGGCGCAGGCCGGTTGGGCAGAAGAGTGCGCGCCGGTTCCGTGGAGAAGCCCCCACTTGTGGAAAACCGGGCCACCCGATCGGGTGAACGGCGGCGGTCGCCGGGCCGGTCTGTCCCCAGCCGGATGCACAACCGCGGGATTCCCGCAGGACCCGGCGAGGGACCTCAGGACCGTTCCGCCACCATCGCGGGATCGTCCAGAACGGCCCGGACGACCGAGTGCGCCGCACCCAGCAGGGGGCCCTCCGGGCCCAGCCGCGACACCGTCACCGGACAGGGCGGGCCCGCCGCGCGGCCCGTCAGCTCCGTCTCCAGGGACGGCAGCAGCCAGGGGGCGAGGCCGGCCAGAGCGCCGCCGAGGACCACCGTCTCGGGGTCGAGCAGATTCACCGCCCCGGTCAGCGCGATGCCGAGCGCCGTGCCGGCGTCCCGCAGGGCTGCTCGTACGGTCTCGTCGCCCTGCTCGGCGCGCCCGGCGAGCAGGCCCACGAGGTCCTCGCCCGGCACCAGCCCCGCCGCACGCAGCACGGCCTCCTCGCCCGCGTACTGCTCCAGGCAGCCACGACCGCCGCACGGACACGGCGGCCCGTCCGGCCATACGGGAACGTGGCCCAGCTCACCCGCGAAGCCACGGGTGCCGCGCAGCAGTCCACTGTCCACGACGACCGCGGCACCGATGCCGATCTCGGCCGACACGTGCAGGAAGTCATGCGGCGTGCCGTCACCGAGCCACAACTCCGCGAGCGCACCGAAGTTCGCCTCGTTGTCCACGGCCAGCGGCCACTCGCCGGGCAGCAGGGCGCCGAGGTCGGTGTCGTGCCAGTCGAGGTTCGGGGCGCGCACGACCGTACGGCCGTCCCGCGCCACCAGTCCGGGAACGGCGACCGCAAGTCCCGCGGGCCACAGCGACTCCCGCTCCGCCTCCGCGACGACCCGGTGCACCAGCCCGGTCAGCTCCTCGACCACCGGTGCGGCCGCGCGGCCCCGGTTCGCTCCGTGCCGCACGGCCCGGGCACGCACCGTGCCACGCAGGTCGACCGCGCACACCGCGAGGTGGTCGACGCCGATCTCGGCCCCGATCCCGGCGGGCCCGCGGCCGCTCACCGCGAGCGCCGACCCGGGCCGGCCCACCCGGCCCGGCCGCTCCGGGCCCAGTTCCTCCAGCAGCCCCCAGCGGATCAGCTCGTCCACCAGTGTCGACACGGCCGCCCGCGTCAGCCCGATGCGCGAGGCGACCGCGGCCCGCGACAGTGAACCCTCGGCGCTGACCGCGTGCATCACACGGGCCAGGTTGCGCCGGCGCATGCCTTGCTGGGTGTCCGGCAGGGCGCGGCCGGCGCCCGGCGGGCGGGCCTCGTGCAGCGGTGCGGTCATGCCTGAAGCCAATCCCCGGTGTCTGCCGCCCGGCTCATCCGCGCGGCGTGGTGTCCGTCCCCCGCTCCAGCAGCGGGGCCGCGTCGGAGAGTACCCCGGTGATCCGCTCCAGGGTCTCCTGGTCCCGTTCCACGGCGTCCAGTACGGGGCCCGCGGCCGTGTTCCAGCGGCGGGCCACCGCGGCCGGGTCCTCGCCGGTGAGCAGGCCGGCGGCCTGTGCCGCGGCGCCGAGGGCGACCAGTTCCCTGGCCTCCGGGACCTGGACCGGCCGGCCCGACAGCCGCCGTACCGTCTGCTGCCACGCCGTCCCCCGTGCCCCGCCGCCGATCAGCAGCAGCGGGGAGCTGCGGTCCGCGTCCTCGTCCAGGACCAGGTCGAGCGCGCCGAGCAGCGCGTGCACGGCCCCGTCGTACGCGGCCTGCAGCAGCTGGCCTGCGGTCGTGTCATGACGCAGGCCGTGCAGCAGACCGGAGGCGTTCGGGAGGTTCGGGGTGCGCTCGCCGTCCAGGTACGGCAGCAGGGTCACCGAGCCGCCGGGCTCCACCGCCTCACGGTCCAGGCCCAGCAGCGCCGCGACGCGGTCCACCGCGAGCGTGCAGTTCAGGGTGCAGGCCAGGGGCAGCCAGTCCCCGTGGGCGTCGGCGAACCCCGCCACCGTGCCGGTCGGATCGGCCGGGCGGCGTCTGGAGACGGCGTACACCGTGCCGGACGTGCCCAGGCTGAGCACCGGGGTGCCGGGTCGCAGCCCGAGGCCGAGTGCCGCCGCCGCGTTGTCGCCGGTGCCGGGGGCGACCAGTGTGCCCTTGGAGAACGGCAGGTCGTGGCTGTCGCGCACGGTGCCGGCCACTTCGCCCGGCCGTACCACGCGGGGCAGCAGCGCCGGGTCCAGGCCGACGTGCGCGAGCGTCTCCGCGTCGTACGCCTCCGTCCCGGACGCCCACCAGCCGGTCCCGGACGCGTCGCCGCGGTCGGTCGTGCCCTGCCCGGTCAGGCGCTCGGTGAGGTAGTCGTGGGGGAGCCGTACCGCCCTGGTCGCGCGGACCGACTCCGGCTCATGCTCGGCCAGCCAGGCCCACTTGGTGACCGTGAACGACGCGCCGGGCACGCTGCCGGTGCGCTCCGCCCAGTCCTTCGGCCCGCCGAGTTCCGCCACGAGCCGGCGGGCCTGCGGTGCCGAGCGGACGTCGTTCCACAGCAGCGCGGGACGCACCGGCTCGCCGTGCTCGTCCAGGGTGACCAGGCCGTGCTGCTGGCCACCGATCGACACCGCGGCCGCCTCGTGCGCCGCGTCCCCGCACTGGCGCAATGCCTCGCACAGCGCGTCCCACCACTGCCGCGGATCGCTCTCGCGGCCCGCGCCGGAGGAAACGGTGTGCGGCGCCTGGCCGCTCGCCACCACCTGGCCGGTGGCCACATCCACGACCAGGGCTTTCGTGGACTGCGTTGATGTGTCCACGCCGATGACGAGCGGACCCTCGGCTGCTGACATCGGGCTCTCCCTTTCCCGTGACGTTCCGCGACGTGCGCGACGTTCCGCGACCCCGCGGGACATAGACATCTTGTCTCTTCCCAGGGACGCGAGCGCATACTAATTTGTAAACGGCCATGACGAAATAGACGCAACGCAGCAAAGGAGCCGCGGCATGAGCTACCAGCCCACCCCCGAGGACAGGTTCACCTTCGGCCTGTGGACCGTCGGCTGGCAGGGAAGGGACCCGTTCGGCGACGCCACCCGCCGCGCCCTGGACCCGGTCGACACCGTGCAGCGCCTGGCCGAGCTGGGCGCCTACGGGGTGACCTTCCACGATGACGACCTGATCCCCTTCGGGTCCTCCGACACCGAGCGCGAGTCACACATCAAGCGGTTCCGCCAGGCCCTGGACACGACCGGCATGACCGTCCCGATGGCCACCACGAACCTGTTCACCCACCCCGTCTTCAAGGACGGCGCGTTCACCGCCAACGACCGCGACGTACGCCGGTACGCGCTGCGCAAGACGATCCGCAACATCGATCTCGCGGTCGAGCTGGGAGCGCGGACATACGTCGCCTGGGGCGGCCGCGAGGGCGCCGAATCCGGTGCCGCCAAGGACGTACGCGCCGCACTGGACCGCATGAAGGAGGCCTTCGACCTCCTCGGCGAGTACGTCACCGCCCAGGGCTACGACCTGAAGTTCGCGATCGAACCCAAGCCGAACGAGCCGCGCGGCGACATCCTGCTGCCCACCGTCGGTCACGCGCTGGCCTTCATCGAACGCCTGGAGCGCCCCGAGCTGTACGGCGTCAACCCCGAGGTCGGGCACGAGCAGATGGCCGGCCTGAACTTCCCGCACGGCATCGCCCAGGCCCTGTGGGCGGGCAAGCTGTTCCACATCGACCTCAACGGCCAGTCCGGCATCAAGTACGACCAGGACCTGCGGTTCGGCGCCGGCGACCTGCGGGCGGCGTTCTGGCTGGTCGACCTGCTGGAGAGCGCCGGCTACGAAGGTCCGCGGCACTTCGACTTCAAGCCGCCGCGGACCGAGGACCTCGACGGAGTGTGGGCGTCGGCCGCGGGCTGCATGCGCAACTACCTCATCCTCAAGGAGCGTTCCGCCGCCTTCCGCGCCGACCCCGAGGTGCAGGAGGCGCTGCATGCCTCGCGCCTGGACCAGCTGGCCCAGCCGACCGCGGCAGACGGGCTGCAGGCCCTGCTCGGCGACCGTGCCGCCTTCGAGGACTTCGACGTCGACGCGGCCGCCGCGCGCGGCATGGCCTTCGAACGCCTCGACCAGCTCGCCATGGACCACCTGCTGGGCGCGCGGGGCTGAACGCGAGGACGGCCGGGCTGCGGCACGCGCCGCCTCCCGGCCCTCCGTCAGTCCGGTTTCCGGACCGACCGGTTCAGGACGTCACAGTCCTTCGGGAAGCCGGACGTACGTCACGGTCGTCCTGATGCCGCTGTCGACGAGCCGGCCCTGCGCGTCGAACGCGCCCGCGCCGTCGGTCATGCCGAAGTCGTTGTCGTTGATGAGGGCGAGCGTGTCGTGGTCCACGCGCGCGATGCCCTCGATCTTCCGCGGCACCCCTTCGACCTTGTTGAGATCCACCACGAGCCGCTTGGCCAGGACGGGCACGCCGGCGGATGCCGGGTCGTCCAGCTGTTCCAGGGACGGAGACGTCGTGTCGTCGTCCCAGGACCCGCCCAGGATGCTCGACCGCCGCTTCAGCTCGACCAGCTGCAGCCGGGCCGCCCTGTCCGTGCGCTCCTCGACGAGCAGCCGGTCACCGCCCACGGCGACCACCGAGGAGATCTTCAGCTCGGAGGTGTCGTCCTCACTCGGATCGACGGCGTCCACCGGGTCGAACCGGTAGGCGTACTCGGCGGTGACGGCCTCCTCGCCCGGCGAGAAGCGCAGCAGCCGCGTGGTGCGCGAGGCGTCCCCGGCGTCCCCGTCGGGCAGTGACAGCGGGCTCTGCAGGGCCAGCACCAGATCACCGCCCGGCAACTGCGCCAGCCCCTCGAACCCCCGGTTGGTCTTGCGGTGCAGGAAGATGGACGGGAGCGCCTCCACCACCGGGTAGTCCGCGCCCGCGAGGCCGAGCCCCTTCGGCACGTACCGGGTGAGCACCCTCCCGCGCGCGGAGACGTGGACGAGCGACGGGCCGTACTCGTCGACAAGCCAGAACGTCCCGTCTCCGGCCCGCACGATGCCTTCGGTGTCCAGGCCGTTCGGGTCGTAGGACAGCGGCGTCTGCGCGTCGTAGGTGTACGGCGCCTCGTCGCGGCTCCTCTGGTCGGGCAGCCCGGTGACGGCCTTCCCCGAGGAGGTGGTCAGCGGGATGGCATCGATGACCTGGACCTTGTCGCCGCAGACCCGGATCTTCACGATCGCCGGGTCGAACCGCGGCACCGGGAAGGTACGGCGCTTCGTGCCGTTCACCTTGATCTGCCCGTTGGGGCCGCGGTCGGTCACCGTCCAGTACTCGCCCTCGCGGCCCGCCGGATACATGTCACTGCCGATGCCGCCGAGCTTCACCCCGTGGTCGTCGTCGACACTGCCGGGCAGCAGCGCGTTGCTGAACGCGCCGAGCGGGATCTCGCCGAGCGTTGCCGTGCGGATGACGCGCGCGTCCGGGAACGGCGCCGCCGTGGCCGTTCCCGTGGCCGGCAGCGCGGCGGCCAGGGCCAGGGGCAGGCCCATGGCGACGGAACGGTGGACGCGGCGCCGGCCGGCGCTGTGCGAGGACATCGGGCCTCCTGGGGAAGTTCGTTGACAGCGGCCAGATTTGGGCCCCAGGAGGAACGTCGTAGGACCGCGGGATGAACAGCCGGCGTCGGCCGTTCATCGGTTCGCGGCGATTGCAGGTGACGGCTTGTCAGTGGTCCTGGTCGGCCTCCAGGCCGGCGCCGAGCCGCGCCGCGGCCAGTGCCGTCGCCGGATCGGGGTCCGGGCCGCCCGCAGGGGTCCAGCGCCCGCCCTCCTCACGATACGGCCACCAGTGGCCGTCCCGGCCGAGGCGCAGCTGAACCCCTCCGCCCGGGACGGTCCACCGATTGCCGCTGCTGTGGAACGCCGGCCGCTCGTCCGCCTCCCAGGCCGCTTCGAGCGCCGCACGCGCGCGTGCCAGTGCCACGCCCTCCACCCGCCACTCCTCGTCGAGCACGGCCAGGGCCGCCACACCCCCGGCACGCCAGGCACGGACAGCCGTCGCCAGCCCCTCGCGGCCGCGGCCCGACCCCTCGGCAAGCCGTGCGACGACGTCGTCCGAGGGCGCTCCGCACGCGAGTCGTACGGCGTCCTGGGCGGCCGTGCGGGCAGTGCCGTCCCACACACCCGAGCGCAGGACCTCCGCGAGGAGCCGGTACGCCTCCACAGCGGTGCGACCCGCCAAGTGCTCCAGCGCCACGGGATCGATACCGGGCGCCGGTGCCGCTCCGCCGGTGAGGGACGGCGGCGTGCCCGGAACCCGCGGGAGCCCGGGCAACTCGGGCAGCCCGGGCAGGATGTCCCCGGACGCCCACGCCTCCGCCGCGTCCACGCCCCCGGTCACGGACGTGGAGGCCTCCGTGCGGAGCGCCGTACCGCGCACATGCAGCTCCGCCAGGAACGTGTCCTTCCCGCGCCCGCGCAGCAGCAGAAGCAGAAACGGATCCTCATCCAGGAGCCGCGCCACCTGGTGACACAACGCGGCGGTGTGCCCGCAGTGGTCCCACGCGCCGCAGTCGCACTCGGGCTCCAGATCGCCCAGGCCCGGCAGGAGCTCGATGCCGCCGACCGCGGCGTCCTCGACCAGAAGCGGCGGCAGCTCCCCGTCGAGGAGTGCGGCCATGTGCCCGGCCTGCTCCACGGTCACGTCCAGGAACCGCCGCCACTCCTCCTCGGACAGCTCCGGCACGAGGACATCGGCCCGGTGCGCCGCGCCTCCCGGGTCGTGTACGACGGCGGTGACCCGCCCCGGTCGCACGGTCACCGCGCCCACTCCGCCCGCTCGCGCGAGCCTGCGGCCCGCCTTGACCGCCGCACCGTCCAGGGCCGTGTCCTCGAAGGCCTGCAGCCATGCGCGACCCCACCAGCTCTGCGCGAATCCACGCCCGCGCACGGGCGGCAGCGCGGCGAGCGTGTGCCCCGCCGCACGTCCCTGCTCGTCGTCGTAGCGGCTCATCGTGCCTCCTTGCGCAGTTCGACCAGCGCGGCCAGTTCCGCGTCCGTCAGTTCCGTCAGCTTGGCGTCGCCGGTTCCGAGCACCGCGTGCGCCAGCTCCCGCTTGCGGTCCAGCAGTTCCGCGATGCGGTCCTCCAGGGTTCCCTCGGCGATCAGCCGGTGCACCTGCACCGGCCGCGTCTGCCCGATGCGGTACGCGCGGTCGGTGGCCTGCGCCTCGACCGCCGGATTCCACCAGCGGTCGTAGTGCACGACATGCTCGGCGCGGGTGAGGTTCAGGCCCGTGCCCGCCGCCTTCAGGGACAGCAGGAACACCGGTGCCTCACCGTCCTGGAAACGCCGGACCAGTTCCTCGCGCGCGCTCACCGGGGTCCCGCCGTGCAGGAGCAGCGAGGGCACCCCACGGGCCGTCAGGTGCCGCTCGATCAGGCGGGCCATGCGCACGTACTGAGTGAAGACGAGCGTCCCCGAGCCCTCCGCGAGGATGGTGCCGAGGAGTTCGTCGAGCAGTTCGAGCTTGCCCGAGCGGCCGGCGAGCCGCGGCTCGTCCTCCTTGAGGAACTGAGCCGGGTGATTGCAGATCTGCTTCAGGCCGGTCAGCAACTGCACGATCAGGCCCCGGCGGGCCATGGCGTCCGATGCCGCGATCCGGTCCAGCGTCTCGCGCACCAACGCCTCGTACAGTCCTGCCTGTTCCGGCGTGAGAGCCACCGGGTGATCGCTCTCGGTCTTCGGCGGCAGCTCGGGGGCGATGCCGGGGTCCGACTTGCGTCGCCGCAGCAGGAACGGCCGGACGAGCCCCGCGAGACGCTGTGCGGCGGCCGGATCGAGGCCGCCCTCGACCGGTTGTGCGTAGCGGGCGCGGAAGGTGCTGAGGCGGCCGAGCAGACCGGGAGTCGTCCAGTCGAGGATGGCCCACAGTTCGGTGAGGTTGTTCTCCACCGGGGTGCCGGTGAGCGCCACGCGCGCGTGTGCCCCGATGGAACGCAACGCCCGCGCGGTCGCCGCATAGGGGTTCTTCACGTGCTGCGCCTCATCGGCCACGACCATGCCCCAGGGCAGTGCGGCCAGCCGCTCGGCGTCCAGGCGCATCGTGCCGTACGTCGTCAGGACGAACTCCCCGCCCGCGACCGATCCGAGAGTGCGTCCGGGACCGTGGAACCTGCGCACCGGCACACCGGGAGCGAACCGTTCGATCTCGCGCTGCCAGTTGCCGAGCAGCGAGGCAGGGCAGACGACCAGCGTGGGACCGGCGGCCGAGGCGTCCGTCTGCCGGTGCAGATGCAGTGCGATCAGCGTGACCGTCTTGCCGAGGCCCATGTCGTCGGCCAGGCAGCCGCCCAGGCCGAGGGCCGTCATGCGGGCCAGCCAGTCGAGCCCGCGGAGCTGATAGTCGCGCAGGGTGGCGGCCAGCCCCGGAGGCTGCTCGACAGCGGGTGCCGCCCCGGTGTCCGCCAGCCGCTCCCTCAGCCCTTCCAGCCACCCCGACGAGCGCACGTCGACCTGCCGGCCGTCGACCTCCGCCACGCCGGTCAGCGCGGCGGCCAGCGCCTCCACGGGGGAGAGGGAGCCGCTCCGGCGGGTCCGGGCACGGTGCGCCTGCCGCGGGTCCACCAGCACCCATCCGTCGTGCAGCCGCACCAGGGGACGCTTGGCCTCCGCGAGCCGGTCCAGGTCCTGCCGTGACAACGTCCGCCCGTCCAGCGCGAACTCCCACCGGAACGCGACCGTGGCGTCCGACGAGAGCAGCGACGAGGGCACGGCGGCATCCCGCTGAGCGGCCGTGGCGCAGTCCGGCGGCCCGACGGTCGCGTGCGTCGTGAGTTCACGCGACAGCTCCTTCGGCCAGTGCACGTCGACCCCTGCGGCGGCCAGGGCCCGCATGCCCTCACCGAGCAGGTCGGCGACGTCGTCGTCGGCGAGGGCGACGGCGTCGGGTACGGCGGCGGAGAGCAGCGGTGTCAACGGCGGCCAGGCGTGGGCGGCGCGGCGCAGGGCCAGCAACGCCTCGGCACGCGCGCGTGGACCGACCGCTTCGTGCACGGCCCCGGCGCCGGCCCACAGGGCGGCGGCATCGATGACGTCCGTGGCCCCGCTCACGCCGTGCACCTGCGGCACCGCGCGGAACGCGACCGGAACGTGGTCCCGCTCTGCGGCGTCGTCGAGCCCGGAGACCTCCACACGCAGCGACAGCCGCACACCCGCGTCCTGGCCGGCCGCGACGTCGTCGGCCCACGCCCGCAGGGCGGGCAACCGCTGCGGCTCAGCAGCCGCGTACGCCGGGCCGCCGGTCACCGACGGGGCTGCGGGGGAGCGGGGGAGCCCGTCGGCGACCGCGTCCAGGAAGGCGCGCAGCAGCCGTTCCGGGTCGGGCAGCCGGGGCGGCCCCTCGGCGGACAGCGGTACCGCATGGGCCTCCGGGGGCATCGCGGCGGCGACGCCGCGGACCAGCTCCGCGTCCGCGGCGGACAGCGGGCCCACCCGCCAGGCGTCGTGGTCACCGGAGGACAGACCCGGCAGAAGGAGACCCCGCGCCAGGAACGACAGGGCCAGTTGGCAGGCGGCACCCCAGAACCCGGCCGAGCGATGTCCCTGCCGCAGTGCACGCGCGCGCGTGAGCAACGGCAGGGCGTCGCGCACGGGCAGCATCACCGAGGGCGTACGGACCGGCTCCACGCTGCCGTCCGCCGTGGGTATCACGATGTCCAGCTCCGCACGGGAGCCGCCGGCAACGAGGGGGAGCGCCTCGCCGCCGTCCTGTCGCCAGAAGGCGATCCGGCCCGCGCGAGGCGGGTCGGACGGCAGGAACACCGTGCAGCAGCGGGCGAGTTCGGAGAGTTCGGAGGGTGGTGCCGTGGGGATGGTCTGCACAGCTCTGCCGCACTCCTCAAATTTGACTACTTGGTCGGAGTCGCCGACGGTACAGCACGTCAAGGGCGGCCCCGGCATACTGGCGTCGTGATCCGGGCCACTTCACAATCTGTTCGAACGAGGAAGAGGGCGGCCTCAGCCAGTAGGGGGAGGGCCTCAGGGCAGTCTCAGGGTCGAGGTCCGGAACCGCACGGAGCGGGCGGCCGTTTTCAGAGCAGAGAGCGGCAGTGGCCGCGAAGGAGGCGACGCTCATGTCCAAGAACGCGAAGATCGCCGTCGGGGGTGTGGCGGTCGGGCTGCTCCTGCTGATCTGGCTGCCCTGGTGGGTGGCGTTCCTGATCGTGGTCGGAGTCCCGGTGGCCGCGTATCTGGCACTGGACCCCTCACAGCGGCGCAGGCTCCGCAGGGTCACCCGCAAGGAACTCGGCCGCTGAGGCGACGGGCACATGCCCAGGGGACGCGCGCCGGGCGCCCGCGGGGTCCGGACAGACCCCGGCGCCCGCGCCGAGGGGCGGGGCCTCCAGATCTCGCGGGCTTTGCGCCTCGCTTCCGGGGACGGCCTGCCCCCGCAGGGGCTATGCGCTCGGCCCGGTGTGCCGAACCGCCCGGTCCCGCGTGCGGAACGGCCCGGCCCTCGGGGATGCGTCCGGCTTCGAGAGGCGGCATCCGCCTCGGCGGACCCGCCACCTCGGAGCAACCGCTACACGCGCGGTTCCCAGGACTCGCCCGTCCCGGCGTCGCGTCTCGGATCGCGGCCCTACGGTCACCGGCCTCGCGCAGAAGGCCGTGCGATGACCGGCGCCGGCTGCCGGTGTGCGGGCATGGGGCGTCGGTGCGCCGACCGTGCCGTCGTCCCGCCTCGGACGGCGAGTCGTAGCGGCGCGAGGCCTTGGCGTGTGCCGGGCCATGGTGTCTTGTGGCTCAGAGGGGGCGTACGGCCATCTTGTCGAGTGCGTCGAGCAGGCCCGGCAGTTCGGGGCCCCGGCCCACCGGCAGGACCTCTCCGGGCTTCTCGTCGAGCAGGATGAAGGCGATGTCGTCGGTGCGGGCCACGATCGACCAGCCGGGGCCGTCGGCGCGCAGCGTACGCGCGTCACCTGAAGCGAACGACGAGCGTACCCGGCCGAGCGGCGGCGAGGCGTCGATATAGGCGTGGGCCTCCGCCAGCACCCGCCTGACTTCCCGGCGGCCGTCCTGGGACACGCCCTTCTCGTCCTCCGACGACGACTCCTCGGCCGTCTTCTGTTCCTCCGGCTTCTGCTCCCCCTCGGGCACGGAGAATTCCGCGTCGTTGACCTGCTCCCGCCACGTCGCCCACTGCAGCGCTATCTCGTCGGCGCCCAGGCGACGCTGGGCCGGCCCCCAGGAGCTGGTGTCCGGCGGGCTGAGCGCAGGCCGCTCCGCCACCTCCGGCGCGGGGTCGTGCGGCGCGGGGAGGCCTGGAGCCGCGACCGCGACGGCCAGAGGCCAGCCCGGCAGGGCGGTCACCACGGCGCGCTCGTCCGGAGACAGCTCGTACTCCATGCCGCAGTCCCAGGAGGCGATCGCCACGGCCACCAGCGAGACGTCGTCGATGACGACCGTCCAGCGGGCACCCTCGCCGTCCTGGCCGAGTACCAGGCCGTACCCGTCGGCGAGGGGTGCGAGTCCCAGCGCTGCGCACGCCTCCGGATAGTCGTCGCCCAGAACGCTCGGGAACTGCGCCGGCGTCAGCAGCACCGCCGTCAGCACGTACAGCGCATCCTCCGCGGCGGCGACGGCCTCATCGTCGGTCCCGGCCATCCCTGCCTCCAGTGGTTCGTCCATCGGCGCGCACCCTAGTGCGAGCGGAAGCCGCTTGTCACGACTCCCCACACCACGCGGACCTGCAGGTTTCCGCCTGGACGGGGGCGAAACGACCACCTGGACGGGGGTGCTTCCTCAGTCCGCGGGCAGGCCGAGGAGATCACGGGCCACCGTCGCCGGGGACTCGTCGCGCTCCCGGGCCAGCGCGACGACCGCGCGGCAGGCGAGTTCGCTCACCCCGAACGACAGCGCCTCCGGCGACACCCAGGCCGCCGCCTCCTCGACCCGGTCCTGATCGTCCTCCGCGCGGGCGACGACATAGGTGGCCGCCGCTTCGAACAAGTTGTGCGCACGCCTCTCCTGGGTGCCCGCCGGCTGCGTCTGCGTGGAGTCGCGGAGGCTGGCGGCGATTTTGCGGATCCGGCCGAACATACGGACCCCCCTCTCCCCCGGAACGGGGTGGTTGTCGATCACTCATCTGCTGCCATTCAACGTAAGGTTGAACCCTCTGCGGCAGAAGGGGGACGACGCGGTGCGCACGCCGGAGCCCGGAGTTCACGAGTTGCCCGGCCGGCTACCGGTCGCGGTCCCGGGTACCCGCCCGGCTCCGGGGCTGCGTGGCTGTCCGGTGCGGCCCGGGGACATCTCAGCGGCCGATGGCGTCGAGTGACGCCAGGGTGTCGCGCAGCCAGGTGAGCTCCGCCCGGCTCGTGGCGCGCGCGATGCTGAGCACGCCGCGCCGGAACGGGTCGTCAAGCTCCTCGGCGGCCAGCGGCCGGTCGCCGTCGTAGAAGAAACTCGCCGGCTCCTCCAGGAAGGCCAGCCGGCGGCGCAGTACGGCCGCCTGCGCGGCGGGGTCCTCCAGGTGCCGGAGGAACGCGAGCAGCGTGAACCAGTGGTTCTCATCGGTGATCTCGCGCTGCGCGGGCTCGGCCAGCCGGCGCTTCAGCTCGCGGCCGCCCTGCTCGGTGAGCCGTAGTACGTGGCGGGGCGCCGCCACCGCACCGGGTTCGGTGGCGCGGACCAGCAGGCCCGCTTTCTCCAGCCGCTTGATCGCGGGGTAGAGCGTGCTCTCGGCGACGGGCCGCACATGGCCGGTGAGGGCCGCGATGTGCCGGCGCAGGACGTATCCGTGCAGCGGGGCGTCGTAGAGGAAACCGAGGATGGCGAGTTCGAGCACGGCCGCCATTCTTGCGCACGGTGCTGTACCTCGTCATCCCGGTACTCTCTTGAAGATATACATCGACGCCGATGTATAGTCGGAGGTGTCGGAGGACGTCAGGAGGGGGCACCGTGAAGCAGGCCGTGTTCGACCAGGAGGGAAGCCGGATCCGCTGGACGGAGGCGCCGGGGGCGGAGCCCGCGCGCGTCTATCTGCACGGGCTCGGCTCGATGTCCGCCGTCTATCACGCGCACATCGCGGGCCGGCCCGAACTCGCAGGCCGGCGCAGTCTGTTCCTGGATCTGCCGGGACACGGCCTCAGCGACCGGCCGAGCGCGTTCGGATACACGCTGGAGGAGCACGCCGACGCGGTGGCGGTCGCGCTGGACGAAGCCGGAGTCCGCGGCGCCGAGCTGATCGCGCACAGCATGGGCGGCGCCGTGGCCATCGTGCTCGCCCACCGACGGCCCGACCTCGCCTCCCGGCTCGTCCTCACGGAGGCCAATCTGGACGCCTTCCCACGGCCCACGGCCGGAAGCAGCAGAATCGCCACCTACGAAGAGGACGATTTCGTAGAACGCCAGCACGCGCGTGTGCTGGAGGCCGTCGGTCCGCTGTGGGCAGCCACCATGCGGTTGGCCGACCCGCGCGCCCTGCACCGCAGTGCCGTCGGCCTGCGCCGCGGTTCGGATCCTGTGATGCGCACGATCCTGGAGAAGTTGCCCGTCGAGCGTGTGTACCTGCAGGGTGAGCACAGCGGCGAACTGCGGGGCCGGGAGGACCTGGAAGCCGCGGGGGTGCGCGTCGTGACCGTGCCGGGCGCCGGGCACAACGTCATGTTCGACAACCCCGACGCCTTCGCGGCTGCCGTCGCCGGAACGGACTGATCCGCCCAGGCCCTCCGCGATACGGCGCTCAGCCCTCGCGCACCGCGAGCGCGAGGAAACGGGCGTCCTCGTCGGCGTACGACGTCATGTTCCATCCCGAACGCGACAGCAGAGGACCCAGGTTCGCCTCGGCGCGCAGATCGCCGGGTGTGATCTGCCGCCCCTGCCGCGCCGCCAGGGCTGCGCGCCCGAGGGGATGGAACAGCGCGAGCTTTCCGCCGGGCCGCACCACACGGGCCAGCTCCCGCAGGTTCTCCTCCGGTTGCGGCAGATGCGCGATCAGACCGGCCGCGAACACGGTGTCCAAGGACCCGGACCGCAGCGGCAGTGCGGCGACGTCCGCGAGCAGCAGCCTGCCATGCCGGTCCCGGCCCGCCCGAACGGCCGCAGTGAGCATCGCCGGGGTCAGATCGGCGCCCAGCACCACCCCGGACGGGCCCACGGCGGCCCGCAGCGGCGGCAGGGCGCGCCCGGTGCCGCAGCCCGCGTCCAGCACGCGGTCTCCCGGCCGCAACCCGAGATCGCCGACGGCCGCCGCGTACGCGGGGCCGTCGTCGGGGAACCTGCTGTCCCAGTCGGCCGCGCGGGTGGTGAAGAACTCCTGGACATGCGTGTGGTCGTCGCTCATGTTCCGCATGATTCCTCATCAACCCGGGGGACGCGTAGGTGCACACGTTCGGGCCGGACGCGATCGTTCCGTCGCATCTGTGTGTCATATTCCAACAGCTTTCGAAATGCGCCCCCTTCGTGCGCCCGTGCCCCCTAGCGTCCCGTGGCCATGGGACACCTGGACCACGCCGCCTTCGGCTGGCTGACCCCCGTACTGTCGTACGTCATGGCGTGCACCGGCGCCGCGCTCGGACTGCGCTGCACCGTCCGCGCGCTCGCCACCACCGGCCGCTCGCGCCGCAACTGGCTCGTCACCGCGGCCTCCGCCATCGGGACGGGCATCTGGACCATGCACTTCGTGGCCATGCTCGGCTTCCGCGTCAGCGGCACCGACATCCGCTACGACGTTCCGCTGACCATCCTCAGCCTCCTCGTCGCCATGGTCGTCGTCTGCGCCGGAGTCTTCGCAGTCGGCTACAGCCGCGACCGCAACCGGGCGCTCCTCCTCGGCGGTCTCACCACCGGGCTGGGCGTCGCCAGCATGCACTACCTGGGCATGGCGGCGGTCCAGCTGCACGGCGACATCAGGTACGACCCCGTTCTCGTCGGAGCGTCGGTGCTGATCGCCGTCGTGGCCGCGACCGCCGCACTGTGGGCGGCCCTCAACATCAAGTCCCCCCGCGCTGTCACGCTCGCCTCCCTCGTCATGGGAGCGGCCGTCAGCAGCATGCACTACACCGGGATGTTCGCGGTGAGCGTGCGGGTGGACCCCTCCGGCACCACACTGCCCGGGGCCACGGCGATGCAGTTCATCTTCCCCCTCGCCGTCGGCCTCGGGTCCTACCTGTTCATCACCTCGGCCTTCGTCGCCCTCTCACCCACGGCCGGCGAGCGAGAGGCATCCGCCTCCGCCCAGCGGCCCGTCGAGAGCATCGCCCGCTAGCGGGAGCCCGCCCCGAGCGCCCCGACCCACGTCCCGAGCGAGGAGGCCATGCGCCCACCCCGTACCGCCCAGAAAGCCGGTGCCTCGGCGCACCCGCCACGAGGCCGCCGCGCCCATGCCGGACGGCCCGCCGACGAGGGCCCCGACCGCCCGCTCGGCACCACACCGACCACGGCACGCGCGCGTGGAAACCGCCGGCACCTGCGCCCCCGCACCGTACGCGCCAAGGTCGTCAGCCTGCTGATGGTGCCCGTGGTCTCCCTGCTCGCCCTCTGGGCGTACGCCACCGTCACCACCGCCCAGGACGTCGCCCGGCTGCGGCAGTCCCAGCGGGTCGACGCCGAACTGCGCACCCCGGTGGCCGCGGCCGTCACCGCCCTCCAGGCCGAGCGCACCGCCGCCGTGCGCTACGCCGGCGCGCCGGGCGCGGCCGACGGGAGCGACCTGAGCAACCTCGCCGCCCGCACCGACCGTGCCGTCGCCGCTCTGCGGCTCGGCCGCGACCACACCATCGCCGACAGCGAGGAGTTGCCCGCCGCTGTCTCCGGGCGCCTCGGCGCGTTCGTCACCGGCGCCGAGCACCTGCGCGCACTGCGTACCGCCGTACTCGACCACAAGGCCGGCTGGGAGGCGGTGTACACGCAGTACACGAAGACCATAGGCGCGGCCTTCGCCGTGGACGGCGCCCTCACCGGCATCCAGCAGGCCGACGTCGGCTCCGACGCGCGCGTGCTGCTCGAATTCAGCCGGGCCGCCGAGGCGCTGGCCCAGGAGGACACCGTCCTCGGCAGCGCCCGGACCGCCGGGCAACTGCAGCGTCAGCGGCTACGGCTGTTCGGCGCCGCCGTCGCCGCGCGCCGCACCTTCACCGAGACGGCCGTAGCCGATCTGCCCGCCGCCCAGCGGTCCGCCTGGCAGGAACTGGCCGCCAGCGACTCCTACACCGCTCTCGGCGCCGCCGAGGACAAGATCCTCGCCGCAGGACCGGGGCCCAAACCGGCCGACGCGGCATCGCAGGCTGCCTGGAACGCCGCCCACGCGCGCGTGCGGCACGGCATGCAGGACATCGCTACGGACACGGGCCGGGCCGTCGCGGGCCGAGCCGACCCGGTCACGCACGGCCTGCTCAGCCCCGCGGGCGGCGCCGTGCTCCTGGGCCTCGCAGCCGTCGGCGCCTCGCTCGTCATCTCCGTCCGCATCGGACGCGCTCTCGTCGTCGAACTCGTGAGCCTGCGCAACGACGCCCTGGAGATCGCCCGCCGCAAACTCCCCGAGGCGATGCGCAGACTGCGCGCGGGCGAGGACATCGACATCCAGGCGGAGGCGCCTGCCGGACCACCCGCCGAGGACGAGACGGGGCAGGTCTCGGAAGCCCTGACCACCGTCCACCGCGCCGCCCTGCGCGCCGCCGTGGAACGTGCCGAACTCGCCAGCGGCATCTCCGGCGTCTTCGTCAACCTGGCCCGCCGCAGCCAGGTACTGGTCCACCGCCAGCTCAGCCTCCTGGACAGCATGGAGCGCCGCTCGGACGACCCCGACGAACTGAGCGACCTGTTCCGGCTGGACCACCTCACCACGCGTATGCGGCGGCACGCCGAGAGTCTGATCATCCTCTCCGGAGCCGCCCCCGGCCGGGCCTGGCGCATGCCGGTGTCCCTGACCAACGTCGTACGGGCCGCCGTGTCTGAAGTCGAGGACTACGCGCGCGTGGAGGTACGGCAGCTCCCCGAGGCCCGTGTCATCGGAGCCGCCGTCGCCGACCTCACCCACCTGCTCGCCGAACTCGTCGAGAATGCCGCCCAGTTCTCGCCACCCCACACACGCGTGCGCGTCACCGGCGAACCCGTCGGCAACGGCTACGCCCTGGAGATCGAGGACCGGGGTCTCGGCATGGGCGCCGAGACCCTCGCGGAGGCCAATCGGCGCATCGAACAGTCCGAGGCCCTCGACCTGTTCGACAGCGACCGGCTCGGCCTCTTCGTGGTGAGCCGGCTCGCCTCCCGGCACGACGTCAAGGTGCACCTGCGGACCTCCCCCTACGGAGGCACGACAGCCGTCGTCCTGGTGCCCACCGCCCTGCTCCACAGCGGCGCGCCGGAACGCGCCTCGCACCAGGACGAGCGGGTCGGTCCCCGGCAGGAACGCGAGTACGCGCGCGTACCCGGCGCCCCCTCGCCCCAGGAGGCCGTTGTCGCACGGCCGGACCGGCCCGCCCTCGCGGCCACCGCCCCCGAACCCCGCGGCGCCGCCGACGAGCCGGACGCGGCCGACGAAGCCCCGCCCCCAGGAGTCACCGCCTTGAGGCTGCACCGACCACCCGACCACACCGAGACCGACGACGACCTCCCACGCCGTGTGCGCCAGGCGAGCCTCGCCCCCCAGCTCCGGCAACGCACCGAAGCACAGGTACCGGAGACCGCACGGCACGGCGACGAACGGCGCACCCCCGAGCTGGTACGGGACCGCATGGCGGCCTACCGCGACGGCTGGGCTCGCGGCGGCGGCAGACAGCCCGGCCGCGGTGTCGCCCCGCCACCCCCGACGGGCAGTGACAGCAGCGAAGGAGACCCGGCATGATCCAGGACCCGAACACGAGGGCCGGCCAGCGCTCCGGCGAACTGGACTGGTTGCTCGACGACCTGGTGATGCGCGTGGGCGAGGTACGGCACGCCGTCGTGCTCTCCAACGACGGGCTCGCCGTCGGCGCCTCCACCGGCCTCGCACGGGAGGACGCCGAGCACCTCGCCGCCGTCGCCTCCGGCTTCAACAGCCTCGCCAAGGGCACGGGTCGGCACTTCGGAGCGGGCGGTGTGCGGCAGACCATGGTCGAGATGGACGACGCGTTCCTCTTCGTGGCCGCCGCCGGCGACGGTTCCTGCCTTGCCGTCCTCACCGCCGCCACCGCCGACATCGGACTGGTCGCCTACGAGATGGCGCGCCTGGTCAAACGGGTCGGCGAGCACCTGTACACCCCACCGCGTGTCGCCGCGCAGCCGCCCGCGACCGGATGACCCCGCAAAGGCGGCACCGATGACCGAGAACCAGACCGGCGGCCCGTGCGAGCCGGGCAGCCAGTGGTACGACGGCGAGGCCGGACCGCTGGTCCGCCCGTACGCGATGACGGGCGGGCGCACCCAGCCGGGGCCCACCGGGGTGCGCTTCGACCTGATCGCGCTCGTCACCCTCGACCCCGCGGCACCGGCACTCGACGACGACACCGCGCTCGGCCCCGAACACCGGACCTTGACAGCGCTGTGCCGTACCGAGACACAGTCCGTCGCCGAACTCGCGGCGGACGCGGACCTCCCCGTCGGCGTGGTCCGGGTGCTCCTCGGTGACCTCCTGGAACTCGGCTGTGTGGTCATCAGCCGGCCCGTGCCCCCGGCACACCTGCCCGACGAACGGATACTGCGCGAGGTCATCGCGGGACTGCGAGCGCTGTAGATGAACGTTCCGCACCCTCCGCACGCCGCTCCGCACGCCGGTCCGTACCGGTCCTCCCGAGAGAAGTGATCATGGTCACCGAGCACTCCGACGCCGTCGGCGACACCTCCGCCCTGGCCCTGAAGATACTGGTCGCCGGCGGGTTCGGCGTCGGCAAGACGACCCTGGTCGGGGCCGTCAGCGAGATCCGGCCGCTGCGCACCGAGGAACTGCTCAGTGAGGCAGGGCAGCTGGTGGACGACACCGACGGCGTGGACCAGAAGACGACCACCACCGTCGCCATGGACTTCGGGCGCATCACCATCCGCTCCGGCCTGTCGCTCTACCTCTTCGGCACACCGGGACAGGACCGCTTCTGGTTCCTCTGGGACGAGCTGTCCCAGGGCGCCCTCGGTGCGGTGGTCCTCGCGGACACCCGGCGCCTGGAGGACTGCTTTCCCGCGGTCGACTACTTCGAGCACCGGCGCATCCCGTTCGTGGTGGCCGTCAACTGCTTCCCTGGAGCCCGCACCCACGGCACCCACGACGTCTCCCGGGCCCTCGACCTCGACCGCGGCACACCCGTGGTGCTGTGCGACGCGCGAGAGCGGGACTCCGGCAAGGAAGTCCTGATCCGGCTCGTCGAGTACGCCGGGCGGATGCACACCGCCCGGCTGCTGGACTCGGTGGGCTGAGGCCGCCCTTGCCGCTCAGGCTGCCAGGTCCCGCACGGCCACCACCTGGTCGATGCCGACCCGGACCAGCAGTTCACCCGGAACGCCGTTGCGGGCGCCGTACTCCTCGGCGCGGTCCTCGCCCATGTACCGGGCGGCGATCCGGGTGGCCCAGTGGCGCACCTCGTCCAGCTCCTCCGACAGGCGTGCGCGGCCGCGCAGCACCACGAAGTGGAACGGCGGCCGATCGTCGTCCACACAGAGGGCAACCCGGCCGTCACGGGCCAGATTGCGCCCTTTCACCGTGTTCTTACCAGTGTTGAAGACAAGTTCGTCGCCGTCCAACAGGAACCAGACCGGGGCCACATGGGGGCTCCCATCGGCGCGAACGGTGGAGAGCTTGCCGGTCCGGGTGCCGTTCGAGATGAACGCCCGCCATTCCTCGTCGGTCATCTTCTGTGCCATGCCCCCAGCCTGCTTGCCCGGACGCCGGTGGTGGGGAAGGCTGGCGGGAGTTCCTCCAGCCAGGGGGAGACATCACACGGGGAGACGGAGATGGCGCAGAACCAGGGACTCGGCTGGCTCCTGGACGATCTGACCGAGCGGGTGGACCACGTGCGGCACGCGCTGGTCCTGTCCAACGACGGGCTGGTCACGGGCGCGAGTACGGGCCTACGCCGTGAGGACGCCGAGCATCTGGCCGCCGTGGCGTCCGGGCTGCACAGCCTGGCCAAGGGATCGGGACGCCACTTCGGCGCGGGCCGGGTACGCCAGACCATGATCGAGTACGACGACGCCGTGCTGTTCGTGACCGCGGCAGGCACCGGCAGCTGCCTGTGCGTGATCAGCGGCGCGGAGGCCGACATCGGCCAGATCGCCTACGAGATGACCCTGCTCGTCAATCGCGTCGGCGAACACCTCGGCGTCGACGCCAGGGAGCCGGAGCGAACCCCCACCGCGGACGCCTGACCTGCGGTTTCTTCCTCGTCGGTGGAGTTATCCACAGGCTCGGCGCGAAAGGCGCCGGATTGGCTACGGTGTGTGCACGGCGAACGCACAGGGCGTGAGTCAACGACTCCACGGGGGAGTACGACCATGTCGGCAAACACCTTCAACCCGGCCCGGCCCGCCACCTGCGCGCCGAGCCATGCTGCTCGGGAACTGGGTCTCAAGCGAGGCGAGTTCGACCTCGCCGTGCACCTCGGCCACATCCGGACCGTGCCCGACGAGGGTGAGGGAGGAGGCCGGAGGGTGGAGCGCGCGGAGATCGACCGCATCCGCTCGCAGGAGGGCTATCCGGACAGTCTGCTCGAACGCGTGCGGGTGGTGGGCACGACCGAGGGCGCCGCGCTCATGAAGACCCCGGTCGCGCGGTTCACCCGGCTCGCCCGGCTGGGCCTGCTCGTGCCGGTGAAGTGGTACCTGAACCGCTACAGGGCCGTCGTCTGGCTGTATCTCGCGGACGACCTGCGGAGCTTCACGTCGGACACCAACAACGCCACCCTGCTCAAGGGGCGTACACCCGAGACTTTGCGCGGCCAGCTGGCCGCCGGGGTGGACCTGCGCGCCCGTAACTGGCGGGGACGCCATCTCGGGTTCCTGCTGCGTCAGGCCGAGCAGCCGTGGGCCCGGGCCGGAGCCGTGGCGGCGTTGCTCTCACCCGTCGAGATCGCCGACGTCGTCAAGGATCCGTACGCGCGGTCCTACCTGCACCGGTTCCGGCCGGCGCCACCTGGTCAGGGCACACCGGGATCGCCTGCCGCGCACCTGGCCGAGCGGATCGCGATCGCGCAGGACGCGGACGAGATCGAGTGGCTGCGCAGCGAGCTGTCCCACATGGTGGAGGAGGCCTGCGCCCTCATCCCGGCCCCGCGCCCGGCCGCCCGCCGCACCGCACCGCTCCGGCGAGTGGCCGCACACCCCATTCCGCCGATGGCCCCCACGGTCACGCGACTTACGGAACCGGCAGGGTCCGAGCCGCACAGCGGATCGCATCTGAGGCCGGTCGAGCCGATGGACGAGCCGGTGGCACGAGCGTGCGAGGGGCGAGGTGCGTCGGCGGTGCGGTCGGTCGCGTCGTCCTCGGCTCCCCGCCGCCACCGCCGGACCGAGCAGGCCCCGACGCACCCCGATCGCGGCCTGCGTGCCTGGCTGCGACGGAGAAACCACCGGTCGGCGCGACCTTGAACCACCCGGCTGCGAACCCCGGCCACCCGTTGACCACCCGGGCAAGGGGCCAGGCGGCGTCGTAGGACAGGCGGCCACGTTCTCGTACACGCAGCCGCAGGGCCAACGCGCTGGTGATGGGGTCCAAGACCCGACGCAGCGCAGCGCTCCTCACGAGGTCTCGCCCGGCGGGAAGGCGAGGTGTTGGGCTGTGCCATCGTCGCCGAACGCGCGGACGGCGTCGGCGAGGCCGGTGAGGAGCTCTTTGCGGCCTTCCTCCGTCAGGCCGGTAAGGGAGGCGTGGAGCAGCCGCGCGACGGTCACCCCTTGCTGTCCTGGCTGCCATTGCCGCACCTGGCGCACCAGGTCGTCGAGGTGCCCATCGCCGGGAGCGCCCGGCGGCAGGAGCGGCGGTGGGATCGGCTGATGTCGCCGGGTGGTGAGGTCCTGGTCGAGCAGGGCGGACAGCTCGCGCTTGAGGTCTTCCCGCTCTTTGGAGTAGGGGCGGTCCAGCTCCTGCACCCACCACTGGGCCGAGGCACGCAGAGCACCTTCGGGCGGGACACCCGTCGACGAAGGAGATTCACGCCCTGGTCACCGAAGTCCGCAGGGTGCTACGACCGGGCGGATGAAAGCCGCCGGACGGGGTAATAGGGCTGCTGCCCTGTAGAGATCGTTCGAGGAGAGCTTGTGACCGAACCAGCAGGTCTGGGTGTAGAGGTGTCCGTGATCAGCTCCGACGCCGCGATCATCACCGTCTGCGGAGAGCTGGACATCGACACCGGTCTCGTCCTGCAGCATCAGCTCGCCGGCCAGGTAGTGCACGGACGACGTCACCTGGTACTGGACCTGAGGGAAGTGCCCTTCATGGACTCCTCCGGGCTGAGCATCATCGTCCGGGCGGTCAATGAGGTGCGGAACGTCGACGGATCCGTGTCACTGGCCGCCCCCAGTGAACTGGTGCGACGTCTGCTCGATCTGACCGGGGTCAGCATGAGCTGCCGGATATTCGGCAGTACGGACGCGGCCTGTGAAGCCCTTCTCGGCCAAGACCGTGAGACGGTGAACACCGCGGCGGGTGATGCGGCGGCTCAATAGCGGATCCACGGGAGTCGACGGTGCACAGCGGGCGTAGTCCCGGTCATCCCGTACGGCCGGTCGGCTTTCTGGTACTTGGGCGTGCTCGCGATCGCTGTGCTCGTTCGCAGCCGAGCGCTCCAGAGTCAGGAGCTCGTTCTACCGGGTGATGGACTTGTTGCGGGACAGCTTCGGTGGGCCGAGTTGCCAGCCCCGGAGCCTCCCACGATCCGCCGGCCGACAGATCCCGCGGTCCCTTCGCATCCGCCGGTGACGGGGGGACCGTCGGGCAGGCTGGCGCCTGCTGGATTCCTCACGCGAGAGTGGCAAAAGCGACACGATTGCCGTGCGATTGCCGTCAAGGCCCGGCCTGCTGCACCGGCTTGCCGCCGGCCAAGCGCGCGCTGCCGTCGTCGATCCCTGGTGCCCCCGAGCGGAAACCTCGTCAGACGGGCTCGGCGCGTACCACCACAGCGTAGGAGCCGAGGCCGAGGAGGCGGTCTCCGGAGATGTCGCCGAGAGCTGTGTACAGCGTGCGGACCTGGCCGGTCGTCTCGTCGAAGGCGATGTCCTTGACGGTGCCGTGGACGGTGCCGTCCTCGGTGAGGACGCGCCGGCCGAGGGCCTCGTGGTGAGGGGGGAAGGTGCTCTGGCCGGCATCGGTGGCGGTGCGGGAGCGCACGATGACGGCGTCAGGTCCCATGCCTTCGATCGCGTCCCAGGCGATGGTCGCAGCGTGCTTCGGTGCTCCGGAGAGACGCAGGCAGGCGATGCTCCTGGTGTGCGCGTCGATGGTCAGGCCCTCGACTCGCCCAAGCGGTTCGGCCTCCTCGGCGGTGATCACGGGAAGGTCCTCGGCCTGGGTGAACAGCATCATGCCTGGCCTCCTTCTCCGGTGGACGTGCCCCCGTACGGTTCTGCGGCATGCGTGTGGAAGGCCTCGACCTGGGCGCTGAAGCTGGGCAGATCGTCGGCGACGAAGTGACGGGCGTGGGCGGGAACGACCAGCGCTCGTCCGGAGACGGCCAGCGTTTCTCCTCGGGGGATGAACGCCCTCCGCTGCTCGTGGTCCAGATTCTCGTTGGCGGCGATCTCGAAGCCGATGACGCGCCCGCTGCTGCCGGCCTCGATCACGACGTCCAGGACCGTGCCGATCGCGGTCCCCTGGTCGGTGAGGACGGACGCGCCGATGACCTGGCCGTGTCCGGCTTCATCGGCTCCCACGACCATGTCGCGCTTCTCCAGGGCCGTCTCACTGAGGATCATCACGGCGGACGGTCCGACGGCGTGCACCTCGGAGAAGGGCAGGCTCTCCTTGAGAGGGCCGGCCAGCAGGCCGCGCCCGCTCAGAGTGAAGCCGGTGATCCGGCCGGCCCGTGCGTCGAAGACCGTATCCCGGATCTGGGCGACCGCCTCGCCGCCCAGCGTCACGACTACCCGTCTGGTCAGTTCCGAGGCGAGCAGAAGAGTGTTCACCGCGGATCCTCCCGACCGGGCCGGGGGCCCGTGCGTACGGCGATCACCGTGCCGCTGCGGCGTTTGGCCTGAACCGCCAGCGCCGCCGCGGTGATCACACCCGCCACCGCGATGAGGAAGACCACCCAACTCCACCACTCCATCGCCGACCTCCTTCATACCGTCTTGGCCATGGCCGTCGTTCTGTCCGGCGGTCCCTGGCTATCCGCTTGCCCGCAGCAGGGGCTCGCACGCCTTGCGCGACCGGAGTTGGCCGACCAGGTCACCTCTGCGAGTGACTCTGCCGGGGCAGGCGTACGACAGTGACGAAGAACTCGTCGATCTGGCGTACGGGGTGGAGCAGAGGCGGGTACCGCCGGTGTACGCGGTGTCGATCCAGAGATGGCCGCCGTGGAATTCCACGATCTTCTTGCAGCGAGCCAGGCCGATTCCGGTTTCCGAGTATGCGTCCCGGCCGTGCAGCCGCTGGAAGATGACGAACACCTTTTCCGTGAACTCATCGGGGATGCAGATTCCGTTGTGGCTCGCAGGTGATGCGGACCTCGGGGGTCCGGTCGGGGTGCCCTGAACTTGACCGCTGGCGCACCAGTACCTCGGGGAGGTGGGCGGCACTTCATGGGAGCGGCTGTCCTCATCACGTTCTGGTTCCCCGCGAACGTCGACAAGCAGAGCGGCGCCTACGCGACCGGCATGCTGGTACTGACGCTGTCGGCGTCCTTCGCCTCCACGGTCGCGGCGCACCGCCGGGGCCACCGGTGTGCGACCGCCGGCTTCGTGGTGATCACCGCCGTCTTCGGCTACACCCTGGTCGCCAACGTGGTCGAACGGCCCGACGGCATCAGGATCGCCGGCATCTTCGTCGTGGCCATCCTGACCACCTGCTTCGGCTCGCGCATCCACCGGGCGTTCGGACTGCGGGTCACGGACGTCCGTCTGGATGCGGAGGCGCGGCATGTCGTCGACCGGGCCGCCGCGCACGGCCCACTGCAACTGATCGCCCATGAGCCGCCCGGGCAGCACGGAGAGCCCCTGGAGTTCATGCCGCGGGCGCTCACCCGAGCCTGCGCCGACGGACCACCCCTGACCCGGAGCTCCGGCCGCGTGTCCACGTGAGCTGAGGTCACCCGTCCTGGTGAGCACGGAGGACGAGCATGGCACGGGCGTCGACCTCAACCTCGCTGCCCCCCTTGGTCAGTGGCCGGTACTCGGTGTAAGGGATGGCGGTGTCCACCTCGACCGCCCACCACGTGCCGAGCCCTTTGGGAACGGTGAAGGCGAGCGCCTGGCTGTGGGCGTTGAAGAGCAGGAGGAACGAGTCGTCCTCCACCCGCAGCCCCCGTAGATCCGGTTCCGTGATGGCCTTGCCGTTGAGGTGGACCATCAGGGACCTGGCGAAGCCGGTCTCCCAGTCGGTCTCGGTCATCTCGCGCCCGGCAGGCGTGAACCAGGCGATGTCCTTCACCGGGTTGCCGGATGCGAGCGCCGCACGTCCCCGGAAGAACCGGCGCCGCCGGAAGACGGGATGGTCGCGGCGCAGGGCGATCAGCTTGCGTGTGAAGTCGAGCAGTTCGCTGCCCTCGGTCACATGGGACCAGTCGATCCAGGTCAGTTCGTTGTCCTGGCAGTAGGCGTTGTTGTTGCCGTGCTGGGTGCGGCCGAGCTCGTCACCGTGCAGCAGCATGGGCACGCCCTGGGAGAGCAGCAGGGTGGCGAGGAGGTTGCGCTGCTGACGGGCGCGCAGGGCGAGGACGCCGCGGTGGTGAGTGGGGCCCTCCGCGCCGCAGTTCCAGGAGCGGTTGTGACTCTCGCCGTCGCGGTTGTCCTCGCCGTTGGCCTCGTTGTGCTTGCCGTTGTACGCGACCAGGTCGCGCAGCGTGAAGCCGTCGTGCGCGGTGACGAAGTTGATGGAGGCGTAGGGCCGGCGGCCGTCGCTCTGGTACAGGTCGGAGGAGCCGGTGAGGCGGGAGGCGAACTCGCCCAGGGTGCCGCCCTCGCCGCGCCAGAAGTCGCGTACGGTGTCGCGGTACTTGCCGTTCCACTCGGTCCACAGCGGCGGGAAGTTGCCCACCTGGTAACCGCCATCACCCACGTCCCACGGTTCGGCGATCAGCTTCACCTGGGAGATGACCGGGTCCTGCTGGACGAGGTCGAAGAACGACGACAGCCGGTCGACCTCGTGGAACTGGCGGGCCAGGGTGGCAGCCAGGTCGAAGCGGAAGCCGTCGACGTGCATCTCGGTCACCCAGTACCGCAGCGAGTCCATGATCAGCTGCAGGGTGTGGGGGTGGTTCATCCGCAGGCTGTTGCCCGTGCCGGTGGTGTCCCAGTAGAAGCGCGGGTCTTCCTCGGACAGACGGTAGTAGGCCGCGTTGTCCAGGCCGCGCAGCGACAGTACCGGTCCGAGGTGGTTCCCTTCGGCGGTGTGGTTGTAGACGACGTCGAGGATGACCTCGATGCCGGCCTCGTGCAGGGTCTTGACCATCGAGCGGAACTCCTGCACCTGCTCCCCCCGCTGCCCGGACGAGCAGTAGGCGTTGTGCGGGGCGAAGAAGCCGATGGTGTTGTACCCCCAGTAGTTCGACAGCCCCCTCTGCGTCAACACGTGGTCGTGGACGAACTGGTGGACCGGCATCAGCTCCACCGCGGTGACGCCCAGCGTGACGAAGTAGTCGACCATGGCCGGGTGCGCCAGCGCCGCGTACGTACCGCGCATCGCCTCCGGTATCGCCGGATGGGTCTTCGTCATGCCCTTCACGTGGGCCTCGTAGATGACCGTCTCGTGATAGGGCGTCCGTGGCGGGTGGTCGCTGCCCCAGTCGAAGAAGGGGTTCACCACCACAGACTTCGGGGCGTACGGAGCGGAGTCCAGGCTGTTCCGTCGGCCAGGGGCACCGAAGTGGTACGGGAAGAGCGCCTCGTTCCACTCGACCTCGCCCTCGATCGCCTTGGCGTACGGATCGAGCAGCAGTTTGTGGTGGTTGCAGCGCTCACCACGCTCGGGTCGGTATGGTCCGTGCACCCGGAACCCGTAGCGCCGGCCCGGTCCGACGTCTGGCAGATAGATGTGGTGGACGAATCCGTCCACCTCTTTCAACGTGACCCGCTCCTCGGCGCCATCCTCGTCGAAGAGACACAGCTCCACGCGCTCCGCTACCTCGGAGAACACGGCGAAGTTCGTTCCTGCACCGTCGAACGTCGCGCCCAATGGCGACATCTGACCCGGTCGCGGGCCCACCTCGGTACTCTCCTGCCATATACGCATGATCACGCGCCTCCCCAGCAAGGACGGCGGGCAGCCCGCGCCCGTCGTTCCCTTTTGCCCGCGCCACCGGTGAGCATGCGCGCAGGCCTGCCCGGCACGGCCAGGGGCGGGTGACGGCGTGTGGTCATGTCCCGCGGGGTGGTGTAGTCGCGGCAGCTGTTTCGGTTCCGGTTGTGGGGTGATCTGCGGTTCGGGTTCTGCCGGCTTGGTGGTGAAGAGCTCGGCCATGGAGGCTTCCGGCAGGTAGCGGCGGTCGAAGACCTGCCACTCGTCGTGGAGTTCGGCCAGCACCGCGGCGGCGAGCCGGTCCAGGGCGGCGGGGCTGGGAAAGACCTGGACCACGTCGGCCCGCCGTTTGATCTCCCGCGCACCTTCGGGATCTCCAGGTCCAGGTCACCGGCCTGCGTGGTCAGCAACTGTCTCCGGGACCCTGCCCGGCTGCCCCACTTCGTGGGGCGCGATCCGATCACGATCGAAGAGGCAGAACCGAAGCGGCCGAGTCACTCAGTTGCCGTACCGGAAACTTGCCTCTTTCCATACTGGAAACCAGCCGCTACTCTTTCCGGCATGGAAACTCACGGGGTACAGCTGACGCCGGAGCAGGCCCATGTGGCCCTGGCCGACACCGCGCACATCCGGGCCTCAACTGCGGCAGTGTCGGCCACACCGTGGCCGAACTGGTTCTTCGTCACGGTCACGCTCTACATCGCCGCGCTCCCGATCACCTGCGGAGGCGTCACGGCAGACTCGGACTGGCTGCTGCCGCGCCCCGCATGGATGGCCATCCTGCTGACGAGTACCGCGGTGTACGCGGCGCTCTTCGCCGTCGCGGCGAGGGCGTGGCGCGACAAGACCGGGGTGGCGCTACGGTTCGACGTGCTGCCGAAGCGGGCGACCGTGCCGCTCGCGGTCGGCCTGCCCGTGCTGCTGGTGGGGGCAGCGCTCGCCTTCCGCGTCACGGGGCGGCCGGTGTGGCTGATCGCGGCATCGCTGATCGGTGCCGCCGTGTCCGTCGGCTTCCACGTTGCCTTCGTCCGCCTGCACCGGAAGACGCCGTGAGCGCCGAGATCCACGACCGGCTGGAGGGTTTCGACACCACCATCCACGCCCCGAACCGGCTGCGCATCTGCGCCCTCCTGGACGCTGCGGGCGAGGCGGAGTTCGGACTGGTCCAAAAGCAACTCGACCTCTCCGCCTCCGTGTTGAGCAAGCATGTCACCGTGCTGATGGGCGCCGGCTACGTCGAGCAGCGCAAGGCCGTCCGCGACACCCGGCAGCGGGTGTGGCTCCGGCTGACCCGGCAAGGCCGGGACGCATATCAGGGGCACCTTGCGGCACTGCGGGCGATAGTGGGGCCGTCGGATCCGGCTCTCTGATCACGATCGGAGCCAGATGAGGACCGCGGCGGAGTGACCGTGCCGACGCAGACGCATCTGCGTCGGGCCCGGAGGCCACCGCGGCGCAAGACTCCTTTCCGCTTGCTGCTTGGCGAGCCGGTTTCCACCGGCGTCGGCAAAAGCGACATCAGGGAGCATGCACCGCCAGCGGATGCGCGTCCCGGGCAGACACCCGCGCGTTCCCCATCTCCTCGGTCCCTACCAGCAGACAGAGGCTGGGCATGGCGTATATCCAAGGGGCGGCGCCTGCCACGCTCAGAGCGGCGAGCGGCTGCGAGGCACCCGCGCCAGAGGGCTCACAGCCCCGTACAGCTGGTTGAACGTGTCCCGCAATACAGGGCGGTCTGCTGGTGCGGCGGTCACCAGTGTTTGTTCCAGAAGTTGACGACGGCGCTGACGTGTCGCTTCGAGCACACACTTTCCGGCGCCAGCGAGGCAGAACTCGCCGGACGGGAGGCGCCGTACCAGCGCGCGCTGCTCCAAGCGGTCAAGCAACCGGGTCGCCCATGAGGCGCTGACGCACAGGTCCCGGGCCATCCGGTCAGGATCGGTTGGCTCGCTGCCCACGGCGAGCAGAACTCGCATCTGCTCCTCGGAAACCGTGGGGGCGACGTCCTCATGGGCTTGCTGCCACAACTTGATCATCGCTTCGGCGACGTGTTCCGCAGCAGGACTCGCTTCGGCACGTTCGGGTTCCACTGACATGGCTTCCCCTTTCCTCGATGCCGTTGAGTACGCGCTTACCCGACCGTAGGACCGTCAGCCCCGCCTGGGTGTTCGAAAATGCTATGAGCTGGGGCGGGAGCTCAATAATATGTAGAATTGGTCGGTCGTCCGGGTGACACGATCCTTGTTTGGGGACCGATATTTCTCTCATTCCGCGAATTATCGCCGCTTGCCAGCCGGCGGGAATTCGGAGTGCAGTGCAACACGGACGTCATCTGGCGAGGAGACCGGAGTCCATGCTGGCCATTGTTTCTGCTGCCCTGTTCTTCATCGCCTTTTTGATCAACGCGGCGGACATCTCGGCCAACCCTCCGTCTGCCGGCACTTCGACGGCCTGCCACGGACGCGCGGGTACGGCTTGAGGGACACAGGATCGGGGAGGATGGGAAGACCGCCTGGGCACGGGCCGCGGCTCGGCGCTTCGATCAATACCATCCGACCCGCGCTGAGGAGGGCTGCTCATGGCACGCAGCTACGCCGCCCGGCTACGCCGTCGTGGGCGGGCGGCGAACGGATCGGTGCGGGGAACCCAGACCACCGCCGGGGAGCCGAGAAGCGGCGGGCAGGGGAGGAGAGGACTCGGAGGCGTCCGGCCACGGCCCGTAGAACGGAGTGGGTCGTGGCTGCGGGCCGGCTTTGCCCTGGGTCTCGGTGCGACTCTGGCCTGGCTGCTCGTGCACACCGTTCTGCAGATCGGAGAGCTGCTGTCACTGTTCTTGGCGGCCGTCTTCGTCGCGATCGGCCTGGAGCCGCTGGTCACCCTGCTGACCAGGCATCGCGTACGTCGCGGCTGGGCGGTTCTGGTCGTGCTCCTCGGTTTCGTGCTGTGCCTGGCGGGGTTCGTCGCGCTGATCGCCCAGCCGGTGACGGACGAGATCAACTCGTTGATCAAGGCGATTCCCAAGTGGCTGACCCAGTTGCACGACCGGCACACCTTCCTCGGCCACCTGGAGGACCGCTACCACCTGATCTCCAAGGTCCGCACCGCTCTGGCCTCGGGCGGTTCGAGTGTTCTCGGCGGGCTGCTGGGAGCGGGCAAGATGGTGCTCAGTCTGGTCACGTCGGTGGTCATCGTCGTGGTCGTGACCATCTACCTGATGGTCGCCCTGCCCGAGATCAAGCAGTTCGGATTCCGCTTCGTCGCCGCGAGCAAGCGCGCGCGGGTCGAGGCGGTGACGGACGAGATCCTGACCCGGACGGGCCGGTTCATGCTGGCCAACCTCGCGACGTCGGGCATCGCCGGGCTGGCGACCTTCGCCTGGTGCGCGGCCATCGGCGTACCGTACCCGGCCGCCCTGGGCTTCTTCGTCGCGCTCATGGATCTGATCCCGGTCGTCGGCTCAACGGTTGCCGGGGTGGCCGTGAGCCTGGTCGCCCTGTCGGTCTCCCTGCCGATCGCGGGTGCCACAGCCGGCTTCTACGTCGCCTTCCGCCTCGCCGAGGACTATCTGATCATGCCTCGCGCGATGAAGTACGCCGTCGACGTGCATCCCGTGGTCACCGTCGTGGGCGTCCTCGTCGGTGGTGCGCTGCTGGGGATCATCGGTGCCTTGGTCGCCGTACCGGCGGCCGTTGCCATCGGCATCCTGCTGGACGAGTACGTCTTTCCCGGCACCGACGCGAAGTGACGGCGTCGACGCGGGGCTCGCGGCGGCGCGGACGCGAGCCCGTTCGGGTGCTGCCTCGGCGGTTCCGGCGCCAGGCGGCCATCAGCGTGAAGACGGCGAAGGATGTGGTGGTCATCCCGTCTGGTCGTTCCGTCACCCGTCCGGCGCAGCCAGGGCATCCGCGGTGGCCCCGGGGGTACGCGACGCACCCAGCGGACATGCAGCGAGAGGAGCGTTCGAATGAACCAGCCGTGGGATCTGTTTCTGGGGCGGGTGCGTGAGAACGGTGCGTATGCCACCGACAAGGAAGCGGAAAGGGTCGTCCGTGCGGTCCTGGTCGCACTAGGAGCCCTACTTGAGAGCGAGGCCCGTACGGACCTGGCAGCGCAGCTACCGCCGAGGTGTGAGCCACTTCTGCTCGATCCGCTGCCGGCCACCAGGCCCATGACACCGGCGGAGTTCGTCGCGGCGGTGGCACTGCTGATCGACGGTGCAACCGAGGAGACTGCGCGCTGGGATACCAGCGCGGTCCTCAGCACCGTGGCGGACTCCGTCGACAGCCGGCTTGTTCGGCAGATTCTCGCTCAACTGCCTCCCGGCTACGGACTGCTGTTCGGCCATCCGGCTCGCACCTGACGAGCCGCTCGCCGGCCGGCGCTGCGCTGGTGCTCGCCGCGTCTGGAACTGCCCACCCGAAGGGCGGAGCCGGATACGGGCGAGGAGGGGTATGTCGAGGACGTGACATTGCCTGAAGACATGAACGGAGGCGGTGTCGCGCGAGTGGGCGCGCGACCCTACGCCGAAGTCGAACGTGCGCTTGACGACCTGGCGGTCCACCGAAGGGTGCGCTCGTCACAGTTCTCCATCGGGGCGGCTGCGGCATACGAGTGGGCCCTCGGGCGTATCGAGAATCCTCCGGTGACCGGTCGGGGCGGCCGGGGCACTCTTGATCTTCTCCAGTTGACATCCGAGTTGGACGCGGCCGCTGCTCTGCTCGAAATCCCTGAGGATCAGCCCGGCACCCTCGACTTCCTGCGCGGGGTGCGTACGGCTCTGGCGTGGGTGTGCGGTGATGACCGAGCCTCTGCGACCGACCGGGCTCGGGGTGGATGAGCTGCGGTGATCGCCCGTCGTGGCTGTCCGGTTCCGTCCCACGCCTGCCGACATCAGCGCCCGCTTCCGTGCCGTCGGAATGCTGTCGCTTCTGCCTCCGGGGAGAGAGAAGAAGACCGTGATCGTCCTCGCTGTCTTTGTTTATGGGGATGGCCTTGATCGCATCCGGTTCGCCGCCCGGGGTATTGAGCTGCAACACTGCGGGCGATTCGTCGCGGGCCACGCCGTCTGGCTGTCTCAACCGCCGCGCTGCCCGTAGGCTGCCGACGTGACCGACTCTGGGGACTTGTTCGAAGAGGTGTCGGCAGTGTTAGCCGCTGCCGGGTTCGATCTTGGATCTTCTGAGTCCGGGCTGTTCGTTGAGACTGTGGGGGATACGGCGCTACGGGTGACTTGGCGTCCCGCGGACATGCTGTCCCGCTCCACCCCGGTAGCCGGCACCGACAGGTTCTTCTGGCTGCACACCGTCCTGTACCGGGCACTTGCCGTCCTGCTCCAGGAGGCCGGATTCCGAGTCGAGTTCGAGGACTTGCGCGTCATGCACATATCGCGCTCCACCGTGTGCGGTTGAGGCCCGCGCGGAGGCGAGCCGTCGTTGGTGTTTGCCACGATCAGTTCACGTGGGAGTTCGGCGAGCAAGGACAGCATCCCGAACATGGCCCGGCCCTCGACAGCGGCCTCACCACCGAATTCGAGACAGGGGCCGTAGGCCGTACTGAAAGCGAAGGGGTGCTGTACCCGACCTCGGGCGGTTCGCCGACGAGTTCGGTGAAGCGGCGGCCGGCGCCGCGCGGGAGACGCTGGTCCGCGCGGCGAGCGACGCCACCGTCCACGGGTGCGCCGGGTCCTCGTGCCAGGAGGTTCAGGGCCGGCCCGACGGCCGGGTCGCTCGGGACGGCGTACCAGCCGGGCGCGCCGACCTCCGGCCGGGAGAACCAGGTCCGCAGTACCGCGATGAGCAGCAGGACAAGGAGGCGGTCGAGGATGATCTCCTGGCCGGGCCGGTCGCAGACGACTCACGGGGAGAACCATGGAGAGGCGCCTGCCTTGCCCTGACGGCAGATATCGGGCTGTGGCCACCCGTGGGCGACATGGCTCGTCCCAGCAGGACCTACGTCGCCGGGCAACCGACCGCCTCCGGACGACAGGTGCACCGTCAGGTGGTGAGCATGCCGCTGCGCAGACGGGCCAGGATGCGGGACAGCAGTCGAGAGACGTGCATCTGAGAGATCTTGAGTTGCTTGCCGATCTCGGCCTGGGTCCGCTCCTCGACGAACCGCAGATGAATGATCAGGCGGTCCCGCTCGCTGAGATCGGCGAGAAGGGGAGCGAGGGTGCGGAAGTCCTCCACGAGCTCCAGAGCCGGATCCTCAAGGCCGATGACTTCGGACAGCGCCGCCTCGTTGTCCTCGTCCGCGGAGCTGAGGGGTGCGTCGAGGGAGGCCGAGGTGTAGCCGTTCGCGGCGATCTGGGCCTCGACGACCTCCTCCTCGGTCAGGTTCATCAAGGCCGCGAGTTCGGAGACCTTGGGGGAGCGGCCCAACCGACTGGCGAGCTCCTCGGTGGCTTGGGAAAGTTCGGCGCGGGCCTCCTGAAGGCGGCGCGGCACGTGCACGGCCCAGGTGGTGTCGCGGAAGAACCGCTTGATCTCCCCGACGATGTACGGCACCGCGAAGCTGGTGAACTGGACCTCGCGTGAGATCTCGAAGCGGTCGATGGCCTTGATCAGGCCGATGGTGCCGACCTGGACGATGTCCTCCATCGACTGGCCATGGGCGCTGCGAAAGCGGCCGGCCGCGTAGCGCACCAACGACATGTTCATCTCGATGAGGGTGTTGCGGACGTACTGGTACTCCTCCGTACCCTCTTCGAGGACCGCCAGCTGGTCGAAGAACACCTTGGACAGTTGCCTGGCGTTCTCGGGCGCGACCTTCTGCGGTTCGCTGATCCGGGGCAGCTCCATGTCGGTTTCCGTGGTCGCACTGACGCCTGTCGCCGTCACAAGCCCTCCCTGGTCGTCCTCGGCCCCGGCACGGTGTCCCGTCGGCCGCCTTGCTCGGGCGCCTACCCCCGATGTCGGAGGGCATACCCGTAGTGACCGGAATGGAGAAACGACCACCATGGGTGACCGTGAGAAACCCGGTCGACGAGTACCTGGCGCTCCGTCAATGCGCCAGCGAGAGCACCGCTTTGACCGTCTTGCCGGAAGCGTGCTGTCTGACCCGGACTTCCTCCGCCAGCTCCAGGACCATCGGCCACCCGAACCCACCGGGCTCCCACAACGGAGTGTTGCGCCGGCGTGGCAGGGCGGGGCTGGCGTCGTGCACGGAAACGGTCACCGCGCCCGCGTCCGCCCGCAGTCCGAACCCGGTGACTCCGCCGGCGTGCCGGATGGCGTTCGTGACCAGCTCCGACACCGTGATGAGGACTGCCTCCGCCTCTGCTGAATCCTTGGGTTCCACCACGGACAGGAAGGTCCGCGTGATGTCGCGCGCGTGCTCGGCGGTGCGCGGACTGTCCGCGGACGGGTGTGCATCCTCCATGAAGGGGTGCACGATCGCTTCCTCCTCAGATCTCGAACAGTGCCTTTTCCGCCTACCCCGCGGTCGTGTCTTCAGGCCGACACGTACGGCCGGAGCCTTGGACGAGGACACTCTTCAGCCCTGTCGACCAGGCGCATCGGGCTTTTGAGGCGTCGCCCACGGTCGACTTGAGGCGGTCTCGGGGTATCCGAAGCCGAGTAGGGCCCCAAGACATCAGTTGCCATTTGACAACAATGGCCTTAGGGCAAGAAAGTAGCCGTGTCGCGCTGCACGGGGAAGGATGTGGAATGTTCCGGTGGGCGGAGGCTGCTCCGTGCGCTGGCCACCGACGCCCCCCAGTGTCGGGGAGTCCGGTGGGGCTGCCTGCTGCTCAGGCGGTCTGGTCGTCCGGCTGCTGGGCGTTGTCGTGTATCTGCAGCGCCGCCGCGCGGCAGAACGCCTCGAGTCCTTCCAGCAGCGCAGTTCGCTTGCCTGCGGGCATGAGGGCCAGCACCGCCTGCAGCTCCTGCTCCCTGCGCGCGCGCAGGTCGTCCAGGAAGGCGCGGCCCCGGCTGCTGAGGTGCAACCGCACTTCGCGCCGGTTGGTCGCACTGACCGCACGCTCCACGAGGCCGGCGGCGACCAGGCGGTCGCACAGTCGACTGGTGGACGGGGGCGTGGAGGCGAGCGCGTCACTGAGCGTGCGCAGGTTGATACCGTCCTGGTGTTCCAGGGTGAGCAGCACCCGCATCTGGGACGCCGACGCCGGAGCGGTGGACGCCCGGCCCCACAAGACTTCCAGCAACTCTCCGGCCGTCGCGGTCACACGGGCGACCTCGACGGATTCCGGGCGGGGGCGGAAAGCAGCCACTGTCACACTCTCGCAGGCACTGGGACGGCCGCCAGCCTACTAGGCGCGCGTAGCGCTGGAGATGGTGTGGACGGCTCGGACAGCTTGGCGCGGCTGAATCGTACGACCTCGTCGCTTGAGCGAGGTCGGTAAGTGTCCGCCGAAAGATTGGTGTATTTACCATCGTGAACAGATTTGTGACCGCCGAGCGCGCCCTGCGTACGGCGGCACCCCATGAGTTGCTCGACGCTGTCCGTCGTGTGCTGGCCGAGCAGTACGCCGCGGAGTCGGTGGAGCTGTTCATGGCCGATTACAGCCTGACGGTGCTCCAGCCGGTGTCGGTGCTCCCGCACACCGTGGAGCCGGTCTCCGTGCACAACAGCGTTGTGGGCCGGGCTTTCGGTGCGCAGGAACCAGTCGTCGAGGCCGGGTCAGACCGTCACGTGCGGGTACATCTGCCGGTCAGTGTGCGCGGGGACCGGCTGGGCGTCCTGTCGGTGACCCTGCCGGACGACGGTCAGGTGCGGAACCTGCTGGGCGAGCTCACGGACATCGCCGAGGTGCTCGGCCACGAGGTGGTCGTGGCCGAACGCGACACCGACATCTACCTGCAGGCGGGGCGCAAGGACCGGCTGACCCTGGCGGCGGAGATGCAGTGGCAGCTGCTGCCCGGCCGTTCCTGCTCCCGCCCCGAGTACCAGCTGGGTGCGCAGCTGGAGCCGGCGTACGCGACCTTCGGTGACAACTTCGACTGGTCGGCCACGGCAGACCATCTGATGCTCTACGTCACCAACGGCATGGGTGAGGGCATAGAGGCGTCCCTGCTGACGAACCTGGCCATCAACGCCCTGCGCAACGCTCGGCGTGCCGGGATCGCCATCGACGACCAGGCCGCCCTTGCCGACCAGGCGGTGTACGCCCACTACAGCGGCCGCTGCTACCTGTCGGTGCTGATGTTCGACTTCGACCTCGCAACGGGTCACGCCAAGGTCGTGGACGCCGGCTCCCCCCAGATGCTGCGGCTGCGCGACGGCGCGGTCGAGCGTGTCACCTTCGAGGCCCAGCTGCCGCTGGGCATGTTCGAGGAGACCGACTACGTGACCCAGGACTTCCGGGTCGAGCCCGGTGACCGGCTCGTCTTCGTCAGTGACGGTGTGTACGCCGTCGCCGACCCCAAGGGCGAGGCGTACGGCGACGTCGCGCTGGCCCGGGCGATCCAGGCCACCCGACTGCTGCCGGCCGCCGAGGTGCCGCGTGCCATCCTGCGGGAGCTGACCGGGCACCGCGGTCGGCCCGTCCCCGACGACGACGCCCTCGTGGTCTGCCTCGACTGGCATGGACGCTGACCACGCCGGAGATCGTGCGATCCCTCCTCGATATGTGTCGATCGCGTGTTGTTTGCCTCTCACCCTCGGCACTAACATTTGCCATGCGGCAATAATCGCCTCATGGGTGCGGCCGACCGGCGACCGCTGAGCCCGTACAGAGGAGACGATGCAGGTGTCGGAGCAAGAGGCGGTCGCGTCCGCGGCGCGCCGGCTGGGAGCCTTCCTGGAGCGCCGCCGGGAGCAGATCGCTCAGCGCTGGGCGGATGCCCCGCTCTTCCGTGCGGTTTTCACCGTCTCGCGCGACGAGACCGTGGAGGCGTGCAAGGCGGTCGTGGACGCTCTGTCCGACGTCGCGTCCGCTGGACGGCTGGAGGACATCGAGGCACCCGGATTCGAGACCGTGCGAGAGCAGCTCGGGCGCATGTCCGGCTCCCGGACCCGCACTGGATCGAGCCCCGCCCAGATCGCGGACGAGGTCGCCGCCCTGCGGGCGCCGGTCGCCGAGCTGCTGCGGGCCGAGTTCTCCGACCCCTCCGCTCCGGAGGCGGCGGAGAACCTCCTGGCGCTGACCGCCCTGATGGGCACTCTGCGCCTGGTGGTGATGCAGACGGCGCTGAGCGCGGGTGAGGAGTTGATCGCGCGGCAGCGGCAGCAGCTGCTCGAAGTGGCCACCCCGGTGATCAACCTGTGGGAGGGCGTCGTCGCCGTGCCGCTGATCGGCACCCTGGACAGCGCCCGCAGCCAGGTGGTCATGGAGGCCCTGCTGGAAGGCATCGTCAGCCGGCGGGCCCGCTACGCCATCCTGGACATCACCGGTGTGCCCACGGTCGACTCGCTCGTCGCCCAGCACCTGATGAAGACCGTCGCCGCCGCTCGCCTGATGGGAGCCGAGTGCATCGTCTCCGGCATCCGCCCGGCCATCGCACAGACCATCGTCCAGCTCGGCATCGATCTGGGTTCCGTTCTCACCCGCGCCTCTCTCGCCGATGCCCTGGCCCACGCCCTCACCCAGCAGGGCATCGAAGTGTCCCCGAGGGCGAGTCTCCTGTGACCACCCGTACCCCGGACGGCGTGGCCGCGGTGCCGGTCCTGGCACTGGGGGAGACCCTGCTGGTCAGCCTCCAGGGGGAGTTGCACGACAGCCTGGCCGAGCAGCTCCAGCACGACATCGCCCGCCGCATCGCCCACAGCGAGGCGACCGGGGTGATCATCGACATCTCCGGGGTGGAGATCGTCGACTCCTTCCTGGGGCGCGTTCTCGCCGAGATCGCCGCCAGTGCCGGTCTCCTGGCGGCCCGCACCGTCCTGGCCGGCATGCGACCGGCCGTGGCCATCACTCTGGTCGAGCTGGGCCTGACCCTGCCCGGCCTGGCCACCGCCCTCGACGTCGAACGCGCACTGGAACTGCTCGCGCAGACGTCCGCGCCGAGCGCTTCGGACGGACGCGAGAGGGGGACGTGATGCCGGCATCCGACCCCGCCACGGCGACAGTCCTGCCGATCGGCTCGGACGCGGACCTCGCATGGGTCCGTCAGCAGGTACGCCAGTCCGCCGCCGAACTCGGCTTCGGCCTGGTGCAGCAGACCAAACTGGTCACCGCAGCCAGTGAACTGGCCCGCAATACCCTCGTCCACGGCGGTGGCGGGCACGCCGAGATCAGTCCGCTGGCCCGAGGCACGGCCCGCGGTCTGCGCCTCTCCTTCATCGACACCGGCCCCGGAATCCGCGATGTCCAACTCGCCATGACGGACGGGTACACCACCGGCGGCGGTCTGGGGCTCGGTCTGAGCGGCGCCAAACGCCTCGTGAACGAGTTCGGGATCGACACCGAGCCCGGCCGGGGCACCACCGTCACCGTCGTCGCCTGGGCGACAGGCGTACCAGCAGCTCGTCCGGGGTCGCGATGACGCGCGTCTGGGACATCCCGGTACACGACTCCACCCGGGTACGGGACGTCCGGGTGGCGGCCGAGGCGGCCAGCCTCCTCGCCGGCCTCGACCCGCACCGCACCGCGGTCGCCGCCCTCGTCGCCACCGAACTGGCGACCAACCTGCTCAGACACGCCGGCGGCGGCCGCATGGTGATCGATCTCGTCGACCGTCCGCGAGAGGAGCCCCGCACTCCGGCGGTGCAGCTCACCGCCCTCGACCACGGCCCCGGCATTCATGACGTCGACGCGGCGATGCGGGACGGGTACACCACCAGTGAGGCGTCGCTCGGCGCGGGCCTGGGCACCTGCCTGCGCATATCCAGCGCGTTCGACCTGTACAGCACACACCGGGGCACCGTCGCGGTGGCCTGTATCGACCACGACCCCGGTCGGGAGAAGTCTCGGCCGGCCTCCCGGGCAGGGGGGATCAACGTCCCGCTCGCCCAGGCCGAGCACTCCGGAGACGCGTGGAGCTGGACCCGCTCAGGCCCCCGCCTGACCCTGGTGCTCGCCGACGGCCTCGGCCACGGAGCCAAGGCCGCGCAGGCGTCCAGCGCAGCGGTCGACGAGCTGCACCGCGCCGCGCACCTGCCACCCGCCGAGATCCTGCGCCGGATGCACCCCGCTCTGCGCCCTACCCGCGGGGCGGCCGTCGCCGTGGCCCAGCTGGATACGGACACCGCGGAACTCACCTTCGCCGGCGTCGGGAACATCGGCGCCCGGCTGTACACCGCGGGCTCATGGGAGCACCTTGTCTCCCACCCCGGCATCGTCGGTGCCCGGTTCCCGGCGACGGTACCCGTACGGCGCCGGTCCTGGAGACCGGGCAGTCTGCTCGTGCTGCACAGCGACGGACTGCCCAGCAGGTGGGTGCCGCCCGACGATTCCGACCTCCTCGCCCACGACCCGGCGGTGGTCGCTGCGACCATCCTGCGGGATGCCCACAGCCCTGCCAGCCCCGTACGCGACGACACGACTGTGGCCGTCCTGGCCTTCGACCCCGCGGACCGGCACCCATGAGCACGCCAGACGTTCGGAAGATCACCTCCGCCGCGGAAGCCGCCCGCGCCCGGACCTTCGCGGCGCGCCTCACCGCGGCCCTGGGCGCGCCCGAGGTCGAGCGGGCCCGTTTCCTCACCGAGCTCACGGCGCGGCTGCGCCAGTGTCTCGGTCAGGGCGGCGCGGAACTCACCCTCACCGTCCGGCAGCCCGGCCCCGGCCGCGCGGGGCAGGTCCGGGCCGTCGTACGCCCCACCCCGCCGACGCGCGACCCGAGGCCGCCATGGCGGCTCGCTCTCGCCTGCCCCGGCCCCCCGGCACACGAACTGCCCGTACCGGCGGCCCTGGACGACACCGACCCCGCCCAGGCCGTCCTCGCGGCGGACGAGGAGACCGCGGCGGTCCTGAACCGGCTCGACGACACCGAGAGACTGCTCGGCCTGCACCGGGAGGAACTGCACCAGACCAACCAGGGCGTGCTGGCCCTGCACGCCGAACTGGACGCAGCCGCGCTCACCCAGCGCACACTCCTCGACGCCGAACGGGCCGCGCGGGCCGAGGCGGAGAAGGCACGGCGCCTGCTGACCTTCCTGGGCGACGCGAGCGCGGCGGTGACCGCCTCCCTGGACCACAAAGACATCCTGCGGCGTCTTTCCGAGCTGCTGGTTCCCGAGTACGCGAGCCACGTCGACGTGTGGGTCTTCGACGACGAACAGGCGACCAGGAACCGTGCTCACTCGGCCGCCGCGGTGGCCGCCGCCCGCACCGATCGCCCGCAGCACGCGGCACCCTACCCGGGAGGACTCCCGGGTATCGACGACCTTCCGCCCTCGGCGATGAACCCCACCGGGTCGGTGCTGAGCATTCCCCTCACCGTGCGCCGGACGCTGGGTGTGCTGACCCTCATCCCCCACGGCGACCGCTTCGACGCGGACACCGGCGTCATGCTGCTGGAACTGGCCCGCCGCACCGCCATCGCCCTGGACCACGCCCTTCGCTACGAACAGCACCGGGACACCGCCGAGGCACTCCAACGCGCCCAGCTCACCGACCTGCCCCCCACCGACAGCCTGCGCCTGGCCGCCCGCTACCTGCCCGCCACCCGCGGACTCAACATCGGCGGAGACTGGTACGACGCCTTTCCCCAGCCCGACGGGAGCGTGCTGGCGGTCATAGGAGACGTCACCGGACACGGGCTGCGCGCCGCCGTCATCATGGGTGAGCTGCGCACCGCGCTGCGCGCCTACGCCGTCGAGAACGACAGCCCCGCCCAGATCCTCACCCGTCTGCACCGCATGCTGCGCCACCAGCAGCCGAACCTGTACGCGACCGCCATGATCGCCCGCTTCCGGCCCGGCGACCCCCACGTCGTGTGGTCCGCCGCCGGACATCCGCCGGCCGTGGTCCGCGCGCCCGACGGCAGTGTGCGCGTCCTGGACACCAAACCCGGCGTCATGCTGGGAGTCCCCCTGCCCTTCGAGTACGAGGACCACACGGCCGAACTGCCACCTGGCTCGACGCTCGTCCTGTACACCGACGGCCTGGTGGAGCGGCGTGCCCACGGAATCGACCCTGGGATCGAGTTGCTCAGCCGGACCCTGGCAGCCCTGGACGAGCCCCACCTGGAAGATCTCGAAACCTGCGCCGAGTCGCTGCTCGAACCGCTGCTGCACGACTCCGAACGCGACGACGACGTCTGCCTCCTGCTGTGCCGCACCACCACGCCGGGGACGCGGGAAGCGGCCGGTGCCGATTCCCCGCAGCGGCGGGCCGTGGTCCTGCCCGAGCGCTCCGGAACCGGCCTTCACCGCGATAGCGTGGAGGGCACAAGGGGAGAGGGTGGACGCCGTGAATGCCTCTGAATCGTTCCCGTCCGCGGAGAGCCGGCTGCGGGCCGTCCCGCCCCACGCGCTGGTCGCCACCGCCGGGTCGCTGCTGGCCGAGCGCTTCGGCGCCCAGGACGTGGCCCTGCTCCTGGCCGACTACGGCCTGACAGTCCTGCAACCCGTCACGCACCTGCCGCACACGGGCGAGCCGGTCTCCGCGTACGACGGCCCGGCCGGCACCGCGTTCACCAGTCAGAAGCCGGTTGTCGAGGTCATCGCTGACACGGCCACGGAGCGGGTTCACCTGCCCATCACCGTCCGCGGTGACCGGCTCGGCATCCTGACCGTCCGCGTGCCCGCCACCTCCGCGGACCCGGCCACGGTGCTCGGACTCGGTGAGTTCGCCACGGCCCTCGGCCACGAGGTCGCCACGGCGGGCCGGGACACCGACCTGTACCTGCAGGCCCGCCGTACCCGCCGGCTCACCCTCGCCGCCGAAATGCAGTGGCAGCTTCTGCCGGGGCGCGGCTGCGCCCGCCGGGAGTACACCATCGGCGCCCATCTGGAACCGGCCTACGCCGTTGGCGGTGACAACTTCGACTGGTCCACCAGCGCCGACCACCTCACCCTCACCGTCACCGACGGCATGGGCCAGGGCATCGACGCCTCCCTGCTCACCAGCCTCGCCGTCAGCGCCCTGCGCAACGCCCGCCGCGCCGGCATCGGCCTCGCCGACCAGGCCGCCCTGGCGGACCAAGCCGTATTCGCCCAGTACGGAGGCAAGGCGTATGCCTCGACGCTTCTGCTGCGCTTCGAACTGGACACCGGAACCGTGCGTGCGGTCGACGCCGGCTCACCGCAGCTGTACCGCCTGGGCGACACGGGTATCGATCTGATCGAGCTGGAAGCACAGCTCCCGCTGGGGATGTTCGAGGAGACCCCGTACGAGGAGCAGACCTTCCAGGTGGCGCCGGGGGACCGCCTGGTCGCCATCAGCACCGGCGTGCACGGCACCCGCTCGGCGACCGGAGACGTCTTCGGGGAACGCGCCCTGCGTCAGATCCTGAGCGCGACACGTCAGACCCCGCCGCACGAGACGGCGCGCGCGGTTGTCGCCGGGCTGATCGAGCACTTCGGCAGCAAGGACCTCACCTCCGACGCAGCGGTCGTCTGCCTCGACTGGACGGGCAGGAACATCGACAGGGCCCGGCTCACACCCGAAGCCACCTGAGCCACCCCGGTCACCGGGCGTCCGGCGGCTGCTCTCCCGGCGGGAGCGGCGCTCCGCCCTGAGCGGCGAGAAAGGCCTTCATACCGCGGCTCAGCGCCGAGCGCTCCGCCGGTTCCATGGCCGTCAGCGCGGCCGTCAGAGCCTGGACCCGCCGCTCCGCCACATCGTCCAGTACACGGCGTCCCTGCGCGGTGAGACTCAGCCGGACCTCGCGGCGCTTCTGCGGATGCAGCGCGCGCTCCAGCATCCCCGCCGCCTCCAACCGGTCACAGAGCCGACTGGCCGTGGGAAGCCCTATGTCCAGCCCCTCGGCCAGGGCGGTGAGGTTCAGCCCCGGTGCCGCCTGAAGAGTCCGCAGCGCCCGCAGCTGGTGCAAGGACAGGCGCAGGGCCGCCTCCTGCGCGGCCAGCGACCACAGGTTCGTGAGACTCTCCACGGCATCGGCGATCTCCAGCGCGACGGCGTCCGGGCCATCGCCCGGTCCCTCCACACGGTCGCCGCCGGGGCCGTCGAGACGGGTCACGAACACATCGCTTTCAGTGAGTTCTGCACGCTGCGGAGACCATCCTCATTCCATCGCTGTACCCGAAGACAGGGGGTGCAAGCAGCTCCTCCCGTGACTGGACGTCGTACGAACACCGTCGACCGGTGAGGGCTGTCCCGCGCGGTGATCATCCGTACCCCGCGTCTCCCTTTGCGGGCGTATTGTGCGCATATGGGTGATGTCCGGTGCGGGTGGTGTCGCGTGCCGCTACCGGATCAGTCTGCCCGTAACCGACGGTACTGCTGCCCGGCGCATCGGCAGGCAGCATGGCGGGCGCGGCGTCGATGGCGGGCTGCGGCGCAGGCTCGGCAGGCGATGCTCCGCGCGGGCGCGGAGTTGCTGGCCGGGGCACAGGCGGTGACGCAACAGGCGGATCCTTTGTTCCCAGCGCCGGGGGCTACGACGGGGTGCCTCTGCGCCGCGGTGGCCGACGTTCCCGGACTGGCCGAGCAACTGGTCCGGCAGGCGGTGCTCGCCGACCGGCAGGCCGGCGTCAGCTGGGCGCGGATCGGAGCCAGCTTCGGGGTCAGCGGTGGGGCGGCCCGGAGCCGCTTCGGACGCCCGCGTGCTTCCGGAACGGATGCGTGGGGGACAGCGGGCCGGGACGCGGGGGACGGCGCATCCGGGGTGGAGCTGCTGGAGCCCGCTCTTGCCGAGGCGGTGCGGGAAACGGGCGCCTCCGCGAGCTTGGTCTACCTGCTGTCGCCGGGCGAGCAGGTGCTGCGGCTGGCCGTGGTGGGCGGAGTACCTGCGAAGATCGCCGCTCTCTGGGCCCGGCTGCCGTTGTCCGCGTCAGGCCCCGTGGCCGACGCGGTGCGTGAACGGCGCATCGTGTGGGTTGCCAGCCAGACGGAGCTGGCGAGCCGCTACCCAACGGTCTCACTCGTGATGCCCTACGACGTGGCGCTGGCTGCCGCTCCCGTCACGACCGGCGCCACGGTATGGGGCGGTCTGGTACTCCTGTGGCCCGGCTCCCGTCCCGGAAACCCGAGCGCGCACGAACGCGAGGTGCTGGCTGCCGCCTGTGACCGTTTGGGCGTGCTCCTGCAGCAGTCCGCCGACGGCGGGCACCCGCCGCCGCCCAAGCGCCCCCTCCACATGACGGTCTCGCTTCCTGCCCGGACGGCCGGGCCGGCAGAAGCGCTGGCCGCGGTGGACTTCGTCAACCGGCTCTCGGAAGGCTGCATCGCACTGGATCAGGAAGGACGCATCACCTTCGTCAGCGCCGCTGCCGCCGACCTGGTCGGCAGCAGCGTTCCGGAGCTGCTCGGGGCACTGCTGTGGGAGGCGCTGCCCTGGCTGGAGGACCCCGCCTTCGAAGACCGTTACCGGACCGCGGTGATCGGCCGCCGGCCCACTTCCTTCACGACGCTGGGCCCGGCCGGGCGGCGGCTGGACCTCCTGCTGAGCCCGGATGCCTCCGGCACCAGCGTCTGCATCGTCCCGGGTGTCAGCACCACCCGAGCCGCCCCTCCGGGACACGGGCGAAGGCGACGCGACGCCCCGTCGGCCGAGGCAGGCGGTGTGTACGAACTGATGCGCTTGGCCGCCACGCTCACCGAAGCCGTCACCGTACAAGACGTGGTGGAGCAGGCCGCCGACCACATCCTGCCCGCCTTTCACGCCCAGGGCTTCGTCGTCTCCGTGACCGAGGGAGGCCGGCTGCGTATCGTCGGCCACCGCGGATACCGTCCCGAGGTCCTCGCCCGCCTCGACCTCCCCCCTTTCAGAGACCGGGCAGCCCCCACCGTGCGCGCTGTGACCACAGGGGTTCCGCTGTTCTTCGGCTCCCCCCGCGAAATGGCACGCCTCAACGCGGACATCCCGCGGCGGACACACAGGGCCGCGTGGGCGTTCCTGCCGCTGATCGTCTCCGGCCGGCCCGTCGGCTGCTGCGTCGTCTCCTACGACCAGCCCCACCCCTTCACGCCCGACGAGCGGGCCGTCCTCACCTCCCTCGCCGGCCTGATCGCCCAGGCCCTGGACCGCGCTCGCCTGTACGACGCGAAACACCAACTCGCCCGCAGCCTGCAGACCGGCCTGCTTCCCGCCACCCTGCCGACCGTGCCCGGCCTGGAAGTGGCCGCCCGCTATCTGCCCGCGACCCACGGCATGGAGATCGGGGGCGACTTCTACGACCTCATCCGCCTCGACGCCACCACGGTCGCCGCCACCATCGGTGACGTCCAAGGCCACAACATGACTGCCGCCGCCCTCATGGGGCAGGTACGCACCGCCGTCCACGCCACCGCCGGCGCACCACCCGGCGAAGTCCTCGCGCGCACCAACCGTCTGCTCACCGACCTCGACCCCGGCCTGTTCACCAGCTGCCTCTACGCTCAACTCGACCTCGAACGCCACCGCGCCCAGCTGGCCACCGCCGGCCACCCACCCCCGCTCCTGCGCCACCCCGACGGCCACACCGAGGTCCTGCGCATCCCACGCGGCCTGCTGCTCGGCATCGACCCCGCCACCGACTACCAGGCCACCGAGCTCCCCCTGCCGCCCGACTGCGTGCTGGCCTTCTACACCGACGGCCTCATCGAAACGCCTGGCACCGACCTCGAAGACGCCGCAGCAGCCCTCGCCGGCCACCTCGCACGAGCCCCGCACCAGCCCATGGACACCCTGGCCGACCTCCTCATCCACGACCACCCGCACACCGGTACCCGCAACGACGACATCGCCCTGCTCCTCCTCCACCCACAGCCGTCCGCCGGTTGATCGCGACGTCGATCAGTCGCCGGAACTCCGGGTCCCCGATGGCCTCCAGGTCAGCCCAGCTTGCGGAACAGCCCCTCCTGCACCACGGACACGATCAGTTGCCCTGAGAGGTTGTAGATGCGACCCCGGGCAAGCCCCCGGCCGCCCACCGCGATGGGCGACTCCTGGTCGTACAGGAACCACTCGTCCGCGCGGAACGGCCGGTGGAACCACATGGCGTGGTCCAGCGACGCCATGTCGAAGTTCCGCGGACCCCACAGCGGTTCGATCGGGATGCGGACCGCGTCCAGGAGGGTCATGTCACTGGCGTAGGTCAGCGCGCACGTGTGGACCAGCGGGTCGTCACCCAGCGGTCCGACCGCGCGCATCCACACGGCGCTGCGCGGCTCGGCCCCCTCGATGTCCTCGGCGTTCCAGCGCAGCCGGTCGACATAGCGGATGTCGAAGGGCTGCCGGCGCGCCATTCGCTCCAACCGTTCCGGCAGCGCGCCCAGATGCTCGCGGATCTCCTCGGTGACCGTGGGCAGCGACTCCGGGTCCGGCACCTCGCGGGCCGGCGGCAGCTGGTGCTCGAACGGTCCTTCCTCGGGCTTGTGGAAGGAGGCGGTCAGATTGAAGATCGTGCGGCCCTGCTGCACGGCCGTGACCCGGCGCGTGGTGAACGACCGGCCGTCGCGGACGCGCTCGACCTGGTACACGATCGGCACGCCCGGGCGGCCCGGGCGCAGGAAATACGCGTGCAGCGAGTGCACCGGGCGGTCGCCGTCCGTGGTGCGGCCGGCGGCGACCAGCGCCTGGCCCGCCACCTGGCCGCCGAAGACCCGCTGCAGCGACTCCTGCGGGCTTCGGCCACGGAAGATGTTGACCTCGATCTGCTCCAGGTCGAGCAGGTCGACCAGTCTCTCGGCCGGGTTTGTCATCGGTGGGATTCTCCTTGGCTCACAACTGTTCGGCAGCGGCTCAGAGTTGGCCCACGTCGGTGACGCGGACGACGGCACGGCCCTCGGCGTCCGAGGCCGCGAGGTCGATCTCCGCGCTGATGCCCCAGTCGTGGTCGCCGTTCGGGTCGTCGAAGATCTGACGGACGCGCCAGAGTCCGTTCTCCGGCTCCTCCTTGATGACCAGCAGCTTGGGGCCGCGGGCGTCGGGACCGGTGCCCAGGTCGTCGTACTCGTCCCAGTACTTGTCCATCGCCTCGCCCCAGGCGTCGGCGTCCCAGCCCGACTCGGCGTCCATCTCGCCCAGCTCCTCGACCTGGTCGAGGGCGGCCAGTTCCACGCGGCGGAACATCGCGTTGCGGACCAGGACCCGGAAGGCGCGTGCGTTGGCGGTGACCGGCTTGACCTCGTCGGCCTTCTCCTGGGCCTCTTCGGCGGTCATCTCCTCCGGGTTCGCGAGCTGCTCCCACTCGTCCAGCAGGCTGGAGTCCACCTGGCGCACCATCTCGCCGAGCCACTCGATGAGGTCCTGCAGGTCCTCGGACTTCAGGTCGTCCGGGATGGTGTGATCGAGAGTCTTGTAGGCGCTGGCCAGGTAGCGCAGGACGATGCCCTCGGTCCGGGCCAGCTCGTAGAAGGAGACCAACTCCGTGAAGGACATCGCCCGTTCGTACATGTCCCGGATGACGGACTTCGGCGACAGGGGGTGGTCGCCGACCCACGGGTGGCTCTTGCGGTAGGTGTTGTACGCGTGGAAGAGCAGCTCTTCCAGCGGCTTCGGGTAGGTGATGTCCTGGAGGCGCTCCATGCGCTCCTCGTACTCGACGCCGTCCGCCTTCATCGCGGCCACGGCCTCACCGCGCGCCTTGTTCTGCTGGGCGACGAGGATCTGCCGCGGATCGTCCAGGGTGGACTCGACGACGGACACCATGTCGAGGGCGTAGGACGGCGACTCGGGGTCGAGGAGTTCGAACGAGGCGAGTGCGAAGGTGGACAGCGGCTGGTTGAGCGCGAAGTCCTGCTGGAGGTCGACCGTGAGCCGGACGATCCGGCCCTCGGCGTCCGGCTTGTCGAGCTTCTCCACGATCCCGCCGTCGAGCAGCGAGCGGTAGATCGCGATCGCCCGGCGGATGTGCCTGAGCTGCTGCCTGCGCGGCTCGTGGTTGTCCTCCAGAAGGTGACGCATCGCCTCGAACGCGTTGCCCGGGCGGGCGATCACCGACAGCAGCATCGTGTGTGTCACCCGGAAGCGCGAGGTCAGCGGCTCCGGCTCCGACTCGATCAGCTTCTGGAAGGTGTTCTCCGTCCAGCCGACAAAGCCCTCCGGCGCCTTCTTGCGCACCACCTTGCGCCGCTTCTTCGGGTCGTCGCCCGCCTTCGCCAGCGCCTTCTCGTTCTCGATGACGTGCTCCGGTGCCTGCGCGACGACGAGCCCCGCCGTGTCGAAGCCGGCCCGGCCGGCCCGGCCGGCGATCTGGTGGAACTCACGGGCCCGCAGGGTGCGCACCCTGCTGCCGTCGTACTTGGTCAGCGCCGTGAACAGCACCGTGCGGATGGGCACGTTGACGCCCACACCGAGCGTGTCCGTGCCGCAGATGACCTTCAGCAGACCGGCCTGGGCGAGCTTCTCCACCAGACGCCGGTACTTGGGCAGCATGCCGGCGTGGTGCACACCGATGCCGTGCCGGACGTAACGGGAGAGGTTGCGGCCGAACTTGGTGGTGAAGCGGAAGTTGCCGATCAACTCCGCGATCTGGTCCTTCTCCTCACGCGAGCACATGTTGATGCTCATCAGCGCCTGCGCCCGCTCCACGGCCTGCGCCTGTGTGAAGTGCACGATGTACACCGGCGCCTGCTTGCTCTCCAGCAGGTCGGTGAGCGTCTCGGTGAGCGGCGTGAGCTGGTACTCGTAGGAGAGGGGCACCGGTCGGGTCGCCGAGCGGACCACCGCGGTGGGGCGGCCGGTGCGGCGGGTGAGGTCCTTCTCGAAGAAGGACACATCGCCCAAAGTGGCTGACATCAGGATGAACTGCGCCTGGGGCAGTTCCAGGATCGGGATCTGCCAGGCCCAGCCGCGGTCGCCCTCGGCGTAGAAGTGGAACTCGTCCATGACGACCTGGCCGACGTCCGCGTGCTTGCCGTCGCGCAGTGCGATCGAGGCCAGCACCTCGGCGGTGCAGCAGATCACGGGAGCGTCGGCGTTCACGGAGGCGTCGCCGGTGAGCATGCCGACGTTCTCGGTGCCGAAGAGCTTGCACAGCTCGAAGAACTTCTCCGACACCAGCGCCTTGATCGGGGCCGTGTAGAAGGTGACCTCGTCCCGGGCCAGGGCGGCGAAGTGCGCACCGGCGGCGATCATGCTCTTGCCGGAGCCGGTGGGCGTCGAGACGATCACGTTCGCCCCGGAGACCACCTCGATCAGCGCCTCCTCCTGATGCGGATAGAGGGTGAGGCCACGCTCCTGCGCCCACGACTCGAAGGCTTCGTACAGGGCGTCGGGGTCGGCGGTCGGCGGCAGCTGATCGATGAGGGTCACGCACCCATCTTGCCTGGCCTCGTCCCCGAGAAGGGAATCGGCTGCGGGCACGAAGATCACGACCGCTACGCTGTGACGCCGACGCAGGGTCGGCGCACCAGGTCAACTGGACAGCGACACACGAGGAACGGGGCGGGAAGCGGCCATGATGGGACCAGCACACTCACTGTCGGGGGCCGCGGCCTGGCTCGGCGTCGGAGCGGCCGCCGCCGCGGCCGGGCGCCCCATGCCCTGGCCGGTGCTCCTCGTCGGCGCTCTGATCTGCGCGGGCGCCGCGCTCGCCCCGGACCTCGACCACAAGGCGGCCACCATCTCGCGCGCCTTCGGGCCGATCTCGCGCTGGACCTGTGAGGTCGTGGACAAGCTGTCGTACGCCGTCTACAAGGCGACCAGGATGAAGGGCGACCCGCGTCGCTCGGGCGGCCACCGCACGTTGACGCACACCTGGGTGTGGGCGGTCCTGATCGGCGCCGGCTGCTCGGCGGCGGCGATCACAGGGGGCCGCTGGGCGGTGCTGGCGATCCTGTTCGTGCACATGGTGCTGGCGATCGAGGGCCTGTTGTGGCGGGCGGCGCGCGGCTCCAGCAGCGATGTCCTGGTCTGGCTGCTGGCCGGGACCAGCGCATGGATTCTCGCGGGCATCCTGGACAAGCCGGGCAACGGCTCCGACTGGCTCTTCACCGCGCCGGGGCAGGAGTACCTGTGGCTCGGACTGCCGATCGTGCTCGGCGCCCTGGTGCACGACATCGGGGACGCGCTGACGGTGTCGGGCTGCCCGATCCTGTGGCCGATCCCCTTGGGCCGCAAGCGCTGGTACCCCGTGGGACCGCCGAAGGCGATGCGGTTCCGCGCCGGAAGCTGGGTGGAGCTGAAGGTGCTGATGCCCGTGTTCATGCTGCTCGGCGGAGTGGGCTGCGCGGCGGCCCTCAACGTGATCTGAGGCACCCGTCACCTGCCCCGGGGCACCGCTCCGGATCAGGTCGCGTCGCCTGCGTCGGCCCCGCCGTACCGGCGCTCGAAACGGGCGATGCGGCCTTCGGTGTCGACGGTGCGGGCCCTGCCCGTGTAGAAGGGGTGGCTCTCCGAGGAGATCTCCACGTCGATCACCGGGTAGGTCCGGCCGTCGTCCCACTCGATGGTCTGCTCGCTCCGCGCGGTCGAGCGGGTCAGAAACGCGTAGCCGGCGGCGCGGTCACGAAAGACGACGGGGTGGTAGTCGGGGTGCTTGTCCTCCTGCATGGCGGCTCCTCGTGCGGGTCAGCCGGACAGGGAGTCCTCGTCGACGATGTGCATCGCGGCCTCCTCGGCGGAGGCGGCGGCGCCGTCGATGCCGACGTCGGTGGCGACGAGGGCTGCCTCCTCGTCCTCGTGCGCTCCCTCGTCCGGGGCCACCAGCCGGCCGGAGCGGAGGTGGCCGACCTCGTTGTCGAGGAGTTCCCCGTCGGTTCCCGTGCAGTCACCGAGGCCGTCGCCGTCGGGCGCGTCGAGGTCGGGCAGTTCCTCGGCGAGCCGCTGGTCGAGGGTCTCGCCCGCCTGGCGTTCGGCCGCCGTCACCCCGCGGTGCTCCACCGCCCAAGGGCGCTCCGGAGGGGACCAGCCGCGGTCGAGCGGGTCGTCCACGCCGTCGAAGTCCAGTGTGTCCTCGACGTCGAGCACCCCCGAGTCCTCCCGGATCTCCGAGGGATCGGGCTGGTAGACGTCGTCCCCCCAGCCGTCGGCGCTGTCCACGAGTACCTCCAGGTGGTGAGGACGGCCGTGTGCCACCGCGATGGGCGGCGGGCCGTCGGCACGCGCGGCACGGGTGTCACACGCCGCGGACCGGGTGGTTCCGGGGCGTTCCCCGAGCCTGTGCCGTTCTCCAGCCTTCCACCCCTGCTCGGGACCGCGCAACGGCACGGACGCCGGTCAGGGCGACCACTCATGCACCGGCACCGGGCAGACCCCAGCGCGCACCCGCCGCCCCCTCCTGGCCGCCCCGATCGCCGACGCACTCCACGAAACGCCGTCCCCGGCCGTCCGGGCGCCCTCCACCCCACACCGCCCCACCACAACCCGCGCATCTCAAGCGCTGGTGGAGTCCGGCGCGCGCCGTGTCGCCGTGACCCGAGTGCTGAAGCGTCGGCAGGGCCCGGCCGTTCGCCGGCCCGCTGCGGCGCGGACGTCCTGGCCTCGGCGGCTTCCACCGCGCGCCGCCTGCTGCGATCCGCCCACCTCAATCCTCGGCGGGTTCCGCCGCACGCCTTCCCCCGCAGGCGGCGCGTGTCGAGCGCTGGTGGAGTCCGGCGCGGCTCCGCGCATCTCAGGCACCGGCAGGTCCTGCCACATGCCCTCCCGCCCCGCCCCGACCGCCCCGTCCCGCGTTCCGGTCGTCGCGGCCCGGGCGCGCGGCGGTGCTGGGCCGGGCGCGGTCGGCGGCAGCGCCGTGGGGAGCGCGGGGCGAGGCGTTGCGGATGGGGGCCTCGCCGTCGTACCGGTCGGCGGTTCCTCACCCGTGCCAGGACTGCCACAGCGCGGCGTACGCGCCGCCCGCGGTGACCAGCTCGTCATGGCTGCCCAGCTCGCTGATGCGGCCGTTCTCCACTACGGCGATCACGTCGGCGTCATGCGCGGTGTGCAGGCGGTGGGCGATGGCGACCACGGTGCGGCCGTCCAGGACGCGGGCCAGGGAGCGTTCCAGATGCCGGGCCGCGCGCGGGTCGAGGAGCGAGGTCGCCTCGTCCAGCACCAGGGTGTGCGGATCGGCGAGCACCAGTCGGGCCAACGCGATCTGCTGGGCCTGGGCCGGGGTCAGCGCGAGTCCGCCGGAGCCGACCTCGGTGTCCAGGCCGTCGTCCAGCGCCCGCGCCCAGGGATCTGCGTCCACCGCGCCCAGGGCGGCCCACAGCTCGGCGTCCGTGGCACCGGTGCGGGCCAGCAGGAGGTTGTCGCGCAGGGAGCCCACGAAGACGTGGTGTTCCTGGTTGACGAGGGCGACGTGCGAGCGGACGCGTTCCGCCGGCATCCGGGAAAGCTCCGCGCCGCCCAGGGTGACCCGGCCGTTCCGCGGCGCGTAGATCCCGGCGAGCAGCCTGCCGAGGGTGGACTTGCCCGCGCCCGACGGGCCGACCAGGGCCAGCCGGGTGCCCGGGGCGACCTCCAGGGACACCTCGCGCAGCACGTCGACGCCCTCGCGGTAGCCGAAGTGCACCTGCTCGGCGTGCACGTCCCGCCCGTCCGGCGCCAGCGAGGCGTCCCCGGCGTCCGGCTCGATGTCCCGCACACCGACCAGGCGGGCCAGCGACACCTGGGCGACCTGCACCTCGTCGTACCAGCGCAGGATCAGGTTCACCGGGTCGACGAGCATCTGCGCGATCAGGGCGCCCGTGGTCAGCCGGCCCACCCCGATCCAGCCGTGCAGGACGAACACCCCGCCGACCATCAGGACCGAGCCCAGCACGATGACGTGCACGGCGTTGATGACCGGGAAGAGCACCGACCGCAGCCAGAGCGTGTACCGTTCCCAGGCCGTCCACTCCTTGATCCGCCGCTCCGACAGGGCGACGCGGCGGTCACCGAGCCGGTGCGCCTCGATGGTGTGGCCGGCGTCCACCGTCTCGGCGAGCGCGGCGGCGACCGCCGCGTATCCGGCGGCCTCGGAGCGGTAGCCGGAGGGTGCCCGCCTGAAGTACCAGCGGCACCCGGCCACCAGCACGGGCACGGCGAGCAGTACGGCGGCCGCCAGCGGCGGTGCCGTCACCACGAGCCCGCCGAGCAGCAGCAGGGCCCACACCACGCCGATGGCCAGCTGGGGCACGGCCTCGCGCATCGCGTTGGCCAGGCGGTCGATGTCGGTGGTGATGCGGGAGAGCAGGTCACCGGTGCCCGCCCGTTCCAGCACGCCCGGCGGCAGGCCGACCGACCGGACGAGGAAGTCCTCGCGCAGGTCGGCCAGCATCCGCTCACCGAGCATCGCGCCCCGCAGCCGTACCTGCCGTACGAACACGGCCTGGACGGCGAGCGCGAGCACGAACAGACCGGTGGTCAGGCCGAGATGAAGCTCCCGGGCCCCGTCGGACACCCGCTCGACCAGGCCGCCGAGCAGGTACGGCCCCACCATGGACGCGATCACGGCCACCGTGTTGACCGCGATGAGAAGCAGGAAGGCCCGGCGGTGCCGACGGAACAGCTCGGTGGTGTAGGCCCGTACGGTCGCCGCCGCACCGACGGGCAGGGTGGTGGCGGTCGTCGGGGCCGCCGGGTCGTACGCCGGTGGCGCAACGCCGATCATGCGCTCTCCTCGATCTCTTCCAGCTCCTGCCGCGCGCCCACCAGGGCGCCCTGGTCGGCCGAGGCCAGTTCGTCGTCCGTCTCCCGCGTGACCACGGCCCGGTACCGCGGCTCATCGAGGATCAGTTCGCGGTGCCCGCCGACCGCCACGACCTCGCCCTCGTGGACCAGGGCGACCCGGTCCGCGCGGTCGAGCACCAGCGGTGAGGAGGTGAACACCACGGTCGTGCGCCCCGAGCGCAGCCGGCGCAGCCCCTCCGCGATCCGCGCCTCGGTGTGCGAGTCGACCGCGGAGGTCGGCTCGTCCAGCACCAGCACCTCCGGGTCGGTGATCAGCGACCGGGCCAGCGCGAGCCGCTGGCGCTGGCCCCCGGACAGGGAGCGCCCGCGCTCGGTGATACGGGCGTCCATCGGGTCCGCGGCGCCCACCGATCCCTGGACGAGCGCGTCCAGGACGTCGCCGCACTGCGCCGCCTCCAGCGCGTCCGCGGCCCGTACGGTTCCGGAGGCGGGCACGCCGAGCAGTTCGCGCAGGGTGCCCGACAGCAGCACCGGATCCTTGTCCTGCACGAGGACGGCGGTACGGGCGCTGTCCAGGGGCAGTTCGTCCAGGGGCACCCCGCCGAGCAGCGCCGAGCGGCCCGGCTCGGCGGGATGGCCGCCCAGCCGCTCCGCGAGCCGGCCCGCCGCGTCCGGGTCGCCGCAGACCACGGCGGTGAGACGGCCGGCGGGAGCCAGCAGACCGGTGCCGGGGTCGTACAGGTCGCCACCCGGCACCTCCGCCTCGCGGGTGCCCTCGGTGGCGGTGGACCGCTCCAGCGACAGCACGCGGGCCGCCCGCTTGGCCGAAGGGCGCGAGAAGGAGTACGCCATGGCGATCTCCTCGAAGTGCCGCAGCGGGTAGTTGAGGACCATGACCGCGCTGTAGACGGTGACGAGTTCGCCGACGGTGATGCGGCCCTGGCGGGCCAGGTGGATGCCGTGCCAGACGACGGCGATCAGCAGCAGTCCGGGCAGCAGCACCTGGATCGCGGAGATCAGCGACCACATCCGGGCGCTGTGCACCGCGGCGTGCCGTACCTCCTGCGAGGCCCGGCGGTAGCGGTCGAGGAACAGCTCCTCGCCGCCGATGCCGCGGAGCACCCGCAGTCCGGCGACCGTGTCCGAGGCCAGCTCGGTGGCCCGGCCCGCCTTCTCGCGCTGGACGTCGGCGCGGCGCGTCGCGCGGGGCAGCAGCGGCAGCACCGCGAGGGCCACCACGGGCAGTCCGACGGCGACGACCACGCCCAGGGCGGGCTGGTAGACGAGGAGGCCCACACAGACCACGACGACCGTCAGGGCGGCCGCGGTGAACCGGGAGACGGCCTCGACGAACCAGCCGATCTTCTCGACGTCACCGGTGGAGACGGCCACCACCTCGCCGGCGGCCACCCGCCGGGTCAGGGCGGAGCCCAGTCGGGCGGCCTTGCGGGCCAGCAGTTGCTGGACGCGCGCGGCGGCCGTGATCCAGTTGGTGACGGCGGTCCGGTGCAGGAAGGTGTCGCCGAGGGCGATGCCCGTGCCGCACAGCAGCATCAGACCACCCGTCAGGGCCAGCCGGGTGCCGGAGCGGTCGACGACGGCCTGGACGGCGAGGCCGACGCAGAAGGGCAGGGCCGAGACGGAGACGAAGTGCAACAGGCCCCAGGCGAGCGACTTCAGCTGTCCGCCCAGCTGGTTCCGCCACAGCCACCAGAGGAATCGCGGGCCCGAACGTGCGTCGGGGACGCCCGGATCGGAATACGGAAGGTCTTGAATCTGCATGACGTCCCAGTTGCTCGTGTCAGGGGAGGGGGGAGCGGAGATGAGCGCTGACAAGCCGTGACAGGTTCGCGTCGCAGAGTGGTGAATTTCAAACGGTTTTCCTGGACCGCCACCTGAATCCACCGAGTTCAGGCCACCATGGCCCGGTGCACATCGAGATCGACAGCGTGCGGTGGCGTGGGACGGTTGCCGTGGCGGCCCTGGGAGCGCTCTTCGCAACCCTCACCGCGTGCGGCGGCCCCGCATCCGGCCTCGCCCGCACCGGCGGAGCGCCGGCGCCCGACGGCCGGACGGCGCAGAGCCCCACCGCGCACTCGGCCCCCACGACCGACCCGACCCGTATCCCAGGCGTCGGCACCCGCCTCCTCCGGCGTATCCCGGCCCACTCCCGCCAGGTCGTGGCCGTCTACGGCGAGGGCGCGAACTCCGCCGAGTCCAGGCTGGTGCTGTACACCCGGCGTGGTGCCGAGTGGCACCCGACGGGCAGTTGGCCCGCCCACAACGGGCGGCACGGCTGGACCACCGACCACCACGAGGGGGACCGGCGCAGCCCGGTCGGTGTCTTCACCCTCTCCGCCGCGGGCGGTGTGCTCCCCGACCCGGGCGCCCGACTGCCGTACGACCACGATGTGAGCGCCTATACGCCTCCGGCCGACTGGGACGAGGCGCACCAGCACGACTTCGACTACGTCATCGCCATCGACTACAACCGCTTCCCGGGCACCCCGCCGCGCGACGCCGGCCGCCCCTGGGGCACGGACAAGGGCGGCGGCATCTGGTTGCACATGGACCACGGCAGCGGCACCTCGGCCTGCGTCAGCGTCTCCAGGCGGGCCATGGAGTTCCTGCTGCGCACGCTCGACCCGGCGCGCGATCCGGTCGTGGTGATGGGTGACCGGGCGGAACTGGCCGCCTAGGGTCTGTCGTCACATTCCCGTCGTTGCCCGCAGACGGGAATGTGACGACAGGCCCCTAGCGCCCGGCCGGACCGTCCGTGGGTGCCGGCGGCGGTCCTGCCGCGGCCGGGGCGTTCTCGATGATGTCCACGTCGCTCGCGCGGACGTAGGCGAGCCGGTGGCCGAACTGGATCTCGTAGTACCCCTCGCGGCCCGTCACCACCGGGTCGGGCGTGTCGACGATGGACGACCGGGGGACGTACGAACTGCGGACGAGGGCCTGTGTCACATACCGCTGTCCCGCCCGGAGCCGGTAGGGCAGCGGCGCATCGGGCTCCTCCTCCACGCCCTCGGGGTAGGCGTCCGCCTCCGGGAGGGCACGTCCGTACACCGGGATCTCGTCCAGGCCTTCCTTCGGCGTGACCATCCGGCCGCTCGCACCGACGGCCGTCGGGTGTTTCGCCGGGTTCCTGAACCAGGCCCTGTGGCCCTGGAACCAGATCGCCGTCCAGTCGCCGCTGCGGTCGGCGACGGCGAAGGTCTGGCCGGCGGAGACGCGTGAGCCCAGGTCGTTGACGTCCTCCGTGGACGGGTCGCCGTCCGGCTTGCGGCCGGGGTCCTGGATCAGCGGGGCGTTGTCGTCCGGTCGCGTGTGGAGGCGCACGGCGTTGGAGCCGTGCGGCGCACACGCCTGGCCGTCGCCTTTGCACCCGGTGAACCGTGGCCTGTGGGTGGCGTAGTCCGGCAGGATCATCACCATGTCGCTGTCCGGGCCGGCCGAGGCCCGCAGCGGTGCGCCGAGCAGGTCGAAGTAGTGCCGCCAGTCCCAGAAGGGACCGGGGTCGTCGTGCATGTCGGGGATGGAGTCGGCGGTCGGCGCGGGCACGTTGTCGTGGCCGATGATGTGCTGCCGGTCGAGCGGAACCCGGTACTTCTTCGCCAGGTAGCGCACCAGGCGCGCCGAGGCCCGGTACATCGGTTCCGTGTACCACTTGCCGGGCTGGGTGAGGAAGCCCTCGTGCTCGACGCCGATCGAGCGGGCGTTGACGAACTGGTTGCCGGAGTGCCAGGCCTCGTCCTTGGTCCGCACGTGCTGGGTGATGTGGCCGTCGCTGGAGCGGATCGAGTAGTGCCAGGACGCCTCCGTGGGGTCCTGCACCGTCTTGAACATGTTCGGCAGATACGCCTCGGTGTCGTGGATGACGATGTAGTTGATCTCCTGGTCGACGGGCCGGTTGCCGAGGTCGTGGTTGCCGTAGTCGCCGTCCTCGTCGATCTCCTCGTACGGCGCGCTGAGCCAGTCGCAGGACAGCTCGGCGGGGCACTCGACCTGCTTGGGCCGCGGCGGCGTCTGTGCCCGTGTGACGTGAGGGCGTACGCCGGGGTGGGCGGGGAGGGTGACGTTCTGTCCTTCGGCGGTGATGCGGTGCGCCCCCTTGCGGATCACGTCGAAGACGTCGTTCGCGTAGGTGGTGGCCGCCGTGATGTCACGGGTGCCCGGGTAGTGCTGCACCGCCTCCCACCAGTCCGCCGGGTTGTCGCTGAGGGGCTTGCCGAGCTGGCGTTGTGTGGCGGCCAGGAGCGCCGCGCCGCCGCGGATGTTGGCGGTGGGGTCCGTCCGCAGGCGTTCGCTCGGGACGTCGATCAGGCGTGCCGCGCGGTCCAGGTCCGCCGGCTGGACGGTGTGGCCGGGCGAAGGGGTGGCCTCGGGTGCGGCAGCGATCCCGCCCGCCCCCGCGGGCGACCGGGTGCCGGCGCCGTGCTGTGCCGAGGGGCCCGCCGCCGCTGACGGGGCCTCGGTTCGGCCGGGGTCCACCAGGTGCATCGGCCCGTAGCCGCCCGCGACGCTGGGGGTCCCCGGATGGGTGTCCCAGCGCGTCTGCATGTAGGACACGCTCATGAGCACACTGCGTGGCACGTGGAACTCGTGGGCGGCCGCCGCGAAGGTGTTCTGCAGCTGCTGGTCCGGTGTGTCGTCGTCGGCCAGTGGGATGAGCAGCAGCGGCACCAGCACCGCCGCCGACGCGATCACGCAGGCCGTCCGGCGGCACTCGCGGAGGGAGTTGGGAACACGTGGGGCGGCCGGTCTTCTCATTGCACGGTTCTCCAGACATGTCGTCACCACCAGAACACAGGGATTTGTCCTGGACGCCACCCCTGGTACGTTTCCGTGCCTTTCGCGCCGTGTCGCGCCAAGCGTCACCGGGGTGGCCGAGCGGCCGGGCCGGGGCCACTCGGTCGGCGGCGTGCCGGCTCAGTCCTCGACCGGGTCCACCTGCCAGTCGGGGTGGCCCGGCATCGGCGGGGTGTGCGGGCCGTACAGCCACGGGGTCAGGAACGGGCGCAGGTCCTCGCCCGCGACGCGGGACGCGAGGGCGATGAAGTCCCGGGTGCCGGCCGCCCGGCCCTGATACGCCGTCACCCAGGAGCGCTCGATCCGGCCGAAGGTCTCCGCGCCGACCTTCTCCCGCAGCGCGTACAGCACCAGTGCCGAGCCGTCGTAGCGCATCACCTTGAACAGCGTGGACTCCGTGGGCTCGGCGGGTGCCCCTTCGTCGTGCCGCCACTGGTCGTGCTGTTCGTAGGCCGCCCGCATCGCGTCCTCCAGGCCGACGCCGCCGTGCTCGGCGGAGTACAGACGTTCGTAGAAACGTGCGTGGCCCTCGCTCAGCCACAGGTCGGACCAGCGCCGGATGGCGACGCTGTCACCCGTCCAGTGGTGGGTGAGCTCGTGGACGAGGTTGCGTTCGGCGTCGACCCGGTCGCCCAGCAGGTCGTCCTTCGGTACGACGGACAGCGACTGCGTCTCCAGGGCCACCGGAAGGTCGGTGTCGCCGACCAGCACGCCGTAGCGGCGGAACGGGTACGGGCCGAGGCGCTGTTCCAGCCATGCGAGATGCCCCGGGGTGAGCGAGCGGAAGTCCTCCGTGTCGCCCACCAGCCCGTCCGGGACCACGTCCCGGACGGGCAGTCCGCGCGGGCCGGTGCGGTCGGCGAACGTGAACCTCCCGATCGCCAGCTGGACCAGCTGCGCCGCGATCGGCTGCTCGGAGTCGTAGGTCCACCTGACGCGTCCGCCGGGTCGCCGGACGGTGCCGACGAGGCGGCCGTTGGCCGCCGCGCTGATACCGGGCGGGGTGGTGATGTGGAAGGTGACGGGCGCGCGCAGGCTCGGGTGGTCGTTCGCCGGGAAGATCAGTTTCGCGCCGTCCGGCTGCGCGCAGACCAAGGTGCCGTCGGCGGTGGGCACCCAGCCGTAGTCCTGGATCGCGTCGGCGCGGTGCCGGTTCTGCGTCGGGTCGGCGGTGTAGGTGACGCGGACGGTGAACGTGCTGCCGAGAGCGATGGGGCGCGCCGGGGTGACGACGAGTTCGTCACCGTCGCGCACCGCGGCGGCCGGTGTGCCGTCGACCGTCACCTGGTGCAGGGTGTTGCCGGCGAAGTCGAGGTCGAAGCGGGACAGGGGCTGCGTGGCGGTGGCGCTGACGGTGGCGTCGGCGGCGAACGGCGTCCGGGGCGCCCGCCAGTCGAAGTCGAGCGTGTAGTGGCGGACGGTGTAGCCACCGTTGCCGGCGAGCGGCATGAGCGGGTCGCCGATGCCCGGCGCGCCGGGGGAGGGCGCCGGGCCCGAGGAGGCGGCCGGGCCGGGGGCGGGCGGGCCGGGGGCGCCGGATGTGAGCGGGCCGGCGGCCACCCCGGCGCCGGCGACGGCACCGGCGAGGGCCAGGGTCAGGGCGGCGCGAGGGGTGCGCAGGGCGGGGCGGGGGCGCCGGGACTCCCGGCGCGGGGACCCCGCTGGGCGGCCCGCGGGCATGATCTCCATGACCGCACTATGTCAGCGAGGTGTGCTTATAGCACCAAATGTTCCGCTGTGCGGTCGGCCGGTATGCGCTGCCGCTGGACCGGCTCGCGCGGCGACTGTCGTCCGGTCTCCTCATTGCGGTCGGTGGTCAACTCCCCGTAGAACACGGGCCATGAGTAGACGGATAGTCATGTCCATGCTCGCCGGGGCGACCCTCCTGGCGAGCGCGTTCTTCGGCACCGGCGCCGCTGCCGCGCAGGCGGCAGACGTTCCGCCCGAGTTCGGCACCGACTGGCACGACCCGGTCACCGCGGCGCCGCCCGTCGACCGGCCGCACACCCCGTCCTGCCAGGTGACGCTCGCGGACACCCAGTTCCGTGACTTCACGCCCTACCGAGGCACGTACACCCCGCCCCAGGGCTGCGGCGACCGCTGGAGCAGGGTCGTCCTGCGGCTCGACGGCAAGGTGAAGGGCCGTCAGTACGACCGCCTCGGCTATCTGCACGTCGGCGGGGTCGAGATCCTGCGTACCTCCACCCCGGAGCCCTCGCCCGACGGCATCGCATGGCACGTCGAGAAGGACGTCACCCGCTACAGCGACACCTTCCGCGGCGCGCAGGACGTCGAGATGCTCATCGGCAACGTCGTGGACGACACCTACACCGGCGTCATCGATGTGCACGTCACCCTGACCTTCTACGCGGGCCGTCCCGCGGAGCGGACCCCCGACCGCGTGCTCACCCTGGCCGACACGCCCGACGGCACGACCCTCACCACGCCGCGCAACAGCGAGCGGATCGTCGCCGAGGTGTACGCGACCGGTTCGGGCGGCGGCTGCGAGGAGTTCTGGTACCTGACGGTGGCCGACCCGGCGTCGTACTCCTGCAAGGCCGATCACGGCCCCTACCGCGAGGTCCAGATCAAGGTCGACGGCCGGCTCGCCGGTATCGCCGCGCCGTTCCCGAACGTCTGGACCGGCGGCTGGTCCGACCCGTTCCTCTGGTACGTCCTCCCGGCGCCGGGAGCCTTCGACGTCCGTCCGGTCACCTACGACCTCACGCCCTTCGCGGGCCTGCTCGACGACGGCCGTCCGCACCGCGTCGAGGTATCCGTGGCCGGCGTGCCCGCGGGTCAGCCGGGCTGGAGCACGCCGGTGAACGTCCTGGTCTGGCAGGACGCGCACCGCGACCACGTCACCGGCGCGCTGACCGCGGACCGGGCGACGGACATGGCCAACTCCTCCGTCTACACGCCCGGTCCGGAGAACCGCGTGACCACCGACGCCGGACACCGGCTCACCGTCTCGGGATACCTCGACACCTCGCACGGCCGCGTGACCACCACCGTCACCCGGACGCTCGCCAACACCTCCGTCCACCACTGGACCGACGGCGAGAACACGGACGGCCTGGACGCCACCTGGTCCGACGTGCAGACGGTCACCGTCGGCGGGCACGGGCCCGCGCGGACGACGCACACGCGTCGGACGTACAGCCTGAACGGCGCCACCACCATCGGCACGGACGACCGGCTGCGCACCGTGCTGACGCTCGGCGACCGCGCGACGGCCGTGGCACTGCGGGACGGCCGGCGCACCGCGTGGTCGCGGCTCGACGACACCTACAGCGGTGACGCGGCGTACACCATGAACGTCCCGCGCGACCAGCGGCACGCGGTCGGCACGTCCAGCGAGCGCTACCGGCTGTACGGCTCCGACGGCTGCTACGACCATGAGCTGGCCACGGCTCAAGGGCTGCTGACGGAGGACCGCGACCGCTGCTGAGCACGGAGCGCCGAGGGCGGCCCGAAGGTGTTGATCAGGCGAGCGCCTTGACCGGGCGAGTGCCTGACCAGGTGCGTGCCTTGAACAGGTGCGTGCCTTGATCAGGTGCGTGCCTTGATCAGGTGAGAGGGACCGCCGCCGCGCGGCTGGAAAGCCGTGGCCGAGCCGACGCCGGCCACGGCTTTCCGCGGTGCGCCGCGGGTCAGCAGCGTGTGCCGCCGTCGCCGTCGATCAGCGAGTCCAGCAGGACACCGAGCACCTGGCGTTCCTTCTCCGTCAGCGGAGCGAGGATCTCCTCGGCCGCCGTACGACGCGCGCCGCGCAGCTCGCGCAGGGTCGTGCGCCCCTCGTCCGTCAGCTCGATCCGCGTCACCCGCCGGTTCGCCGGATCCGGCGCCCGCCGTACCTTCCCGCTCGCCTCCAGGCCGTCGACCAGCGTCGTCACCGCACGCGGCACCACCTCCAGGCGCTCGGCCAGGTCGGCCATGCGCGGGGGTGACGCGTAGTGCGCGAGGGTGCGCAGCAGCCGGGACTGGGCCGGGGTGATGCCCAGGTCGTGCCGTTCCAGATGGCGTTTCTGGATGCGGTGCACCCGGCGGGTCAGCCGCAGCAACTGCTCGGCGAGCAGGCCGTCGGGGTCGGGGGTGGTCATGCGGGAACAATATCAGGATGCCGTTCATTGTGAGTATAGGTAACAATGAGCTACGATCCGTTCGTCATCGTCGGCCGATCCCTGACCGGCGCCCGTTCACCTCCGTAGGAGCCCATGCACCCCGACCGTGAAACGTCCTGGACCCCGCCTGCCGACGCCAGGGAACAGCCCCGGCAGATGCGTCGCATCCTGAAGCTCTTCCGTCCCTACCGCGGCCGGCTGGCGGTCGTCGGCCTGCTGGTCGGCGCCGCCTCCCTGGTCTCGGTGGCCACGCCGTTCCTGCTCAAGGAGACCCTGGACGTCGCGATCCCCCAGGGCCGCACCGGCCTGCTCAGCCTGCTCGTGCTCGGCATGATCCTCAGCGCGGTCCTCTCCAGCATCTTCGGTGTGCTGCAGACGCTGATCTCGACCACCGTCGGCCAGCGCGTCATGCACGACCTGCGCACCGCCGTCTACGGCCGCCTGCAGCGCATGTCCCTCGCCTTCTTCACCCGCACCCGCACCGGCGAGGTGCAGTCCCGGATCGCCAACGACATCGGCGGCATGCAGGCCACCGTCACCTCCACCGCCACCTCCCTCGTCTCCAACGCCACCAGCGTCGTCGCCACGATCGTCGCGATGGTCGCCCTCGACTGGCGGCTCACGATCGTCTCGCTGCTCCTGCTGCCGGTGTTCGTGTGGATAAGCCGCCGTGTCGGCAGCGAACGCAAGAAGATCACCACGCAGCGGCAGAAGCAGATGGCCGCGATGGCGGCCACCGTCACGGAGTCGCTCTCGGTCAGCGGCATCCTCCTCGGCCGCACGATGGGCCGCTCCGACTCGCTGGCCGAGTCCTTCGCCGAGGAGTCCGAGCGCCTGGTCGACCTTGAGGTGCGGTCGAACATGGCCGGCCGCTGGCGCATGGCCGTGATCACGATCGTCATGGCCGCGATGCCCGCCGTCATCTACTGGACCGCCGGTCTCGCCCTCCAGTTCGGCGGCCCGAAGGTCTCGCTGGGCACCATCGTCGCCTTCGTCTCGCTCCAGCAGGGGCTGTTCCGCCCGGCCGTGAGCCTGCTCGCGACCGGCGTCCAGATCCAGACCTCCCTGGCCCTCTTCCAGCGCATCTTCGAGTACCTGGACCTGCCCGTCGACATCACCGAGCGAGAGCGGCCCGTCCGTCTCGACCAGGTCAAGGGCGAAGTCCGCTTCGAAGGCGTCGAGTTCCGCTACGACAACGACGACCGGTCCCGCCCCGTCCTCGACGGCATCGACGTCACCGTGCCCGCGGGCGGCAGCCTCGCCGTCGTCGGCCCGACCGGGGCGGGCAAGTCCACGCTCGGCTATCTGGTGCCCCGCCTCTACGACGTCACGGGCGGCCGTGTCACTCTGGACGGTGTCGACGTCCGGGACCTCGACTTCGACACCCTCGCCCGCGCGGTCGGTGTCGTCTCGCAGGAGACCTACCTCTTCCACGCCTCGGTCGCCGACAACCTCCGTTTCGCCAAGCCGGACGCCACCGACGAGGAACTGCGGGCGGCGGCGGGGGCGGCGCAGATCCACGACCACATAGCCGCGCTGCCCGACGGCTACGACACGATCGTCGGGGAACGCGGCCACCGCTTCTCCGGCGGTGAGAAGCAGCGCCTCGCGATAGCCCGCACCATCCTGCGCGATCCGCCGGTCCTCATCCTCGACGAGGCGACCAGCGCGCTCGACACCCGTACGGAGGCCGCCGTCCAGGAGGCGATAGACGCCCTGTCGGCCGACCGGACGACGATCACCATCGCCCACCGCCTGTCCACGATCCGCGGCGCCGACCAGATCGTGGTCCTCGACTCCGGGCGCGTCGCCGAAGTGGGCAGTCACGAGGAGCTGCTGGAGCTGGACGGGAGGTACGCCGCGCTGGTGCGCCGGGACGCCCAACTCGAACCGACGAGCTGACGCTGTGACCGACAACTGCATATGTACCGGATTTAGGGCGATATGCGTATTACCGTGCCCGCATGCAGACGAAGATTCCGCCACGGGGCACGATGCGACTGACACGCCGGGGCAGGCTCGCCCTCCTCGCGGCCGGCGCCGTCGTGGTCGGCGCCGCCGTGGCGGTGCCGCTGCTGACGCTGGACAGCCGCCCGGGGGAGCCGCCACCGCCCACCGCGCTCGTCGTCCCGGAGGGCTGGCGCGCGAGTCAGGTGTACGACGCGATCGACAGGGCCCTCAAGCTGCCCCCGGGCAGCACACGCAAGTCCATCGGGAAGGCCGGACTGCAACTGCCCGGCGAGGCCCAGGGCAACCCGGAGGGCTATCTCTTCCCGGCGACGTATCGCATCGAGAAGGGAACGACGCCCGAGTCGTTGCTGCGCTCCATGGTCGACACGGCCAACAGCGAGTTCAACGCGGCGCCGGTCGCGGCCGGGGCGCAGCGCAACGCGATGAACGTCTACCAGGCCGTCACCATCGCCAGCATCGTCCAGGCCGAGGCCGCGACGCAGGCGGACATGGGGAAGGTCGCCCGGGTCGTCCTCAACCGGCTGGAACGCGGGATGCCGCTGCAGATGGACTCGACGATCAACTACGCGATGAACCGCAGCACCGTCCGCACCAGCCAGGACGACACCCGCATCGAGAGCCCGTACAACTCCTACCAGCGCATGGGTCTGCCGCCCACACCGATCGACAACCCGGGTGAGGAGGCGATGCGCGCCGCGCTCAATCCGACACCGGGCGACTGGCTGTACTTCGTCACGGTCAGGCCGGGAGACACCCGCTTCACCTCCGACTACTCGACGCACCTGCGCAACGTGGCGGAATTCAACGCCGTGCACCAGGCGGCCGGGCAGGGGCAGAGCCCCGGTCAGAGCCCCGGCGGGTTCGGGGGCTCCCCGCAGCCTTCGGTCAGCTGAGCCGCCGGACGGTCACGCGGCGACCGACCGTTCCTCCTGTTCCTCCGCCAGCAGCCGCCTGATGTCCCGGACGGCCGCGCGCCCCGCGCGGTTGGCGCCGATGGTGCTGGCCGAGGGGCCGTAGCCGACGAGGTGGACACGTGCATCGGCGACCGCCCGGGTGCCCACGACCCGGATCCCGCCGCCCGGCTCGCGCAGCCGCAGCGGACGGAGATGGTCCAGCGCGGCTCGGAACCCGGTCGCCCAGAGGATCACATCCGCGTCGACGCTCCGTCCGTCGTTCCACGCCACGCCGTCCGGGGTGATCCGGTCGAACATCGGCTGCCGGTCCAGGACCCCGTCGGCGAGCCCCTGCCGAACGGCGTCGTTGAGAGGCAGCCCGGTGACCGAGACCACGCTGCGCGGTGGCAGGCCCTGGCGAACCCGTTCCTCCACCAGCGCGACGGCCGCCCGGCCCGCCTCCTGGTCGAAGGGCCCCTCGCGGAACACCGGAGGCCGCCGGGTGACCCAGGTGGTCGCGGCCGCGTACGGGGCCAGCTCCAGCAGGTGCTGGGTGCCCGAGGCGCCTCCCCCGACGACCACGACCCGCTGTCCGGCGAATTCCTCGGGCCCGGCGTACTGCGCGGTGTGCAACTGCCGCCCGCGGAAGGTCTCCTGACCGGCATAGCGCGGCCAGAACGGCCGGTCCCAGGTGCCGGTGGCGTTGATCAGGGCCCGCGTCGACCAACTGCCGTCCGAGGTCTCCACGAGCAGCCGCCCGCCCTCTCCCTCGCGCACGGCCCGTACGTCGACGGGCCGTCGCACGCGCAGGGCGAAGGTGCGCTCGTACCGGTCGAAGTACGCTCCGATCACCTCTGCCGAGGGCCGCGCGGGGTCGGCGTCCGTCAGCTCCATGCCGGGCAGGGCGTGCATCCCGTGCACCTTGCCGTAGGTCAGCGAGGGCCAGCGGAACTGCCAGGCGCCGCCCGGTGCGGGGGAGTGGTCGAGGACCACGAAGTCGCGCTCCGGCTCGTAGCCGGTGCGCCGCAGGTGGTAGGCGCTGGACAGCCCGGCCTGACCGGCGCCGATGACGACGACCTCGACCTCACGCGATTCGTTCACGCTTCTACTAACCGGGAACCTGGCGCGGATCTTCCCGGACACCGGGGACGGGCGTCCCGGCATCCGGCCTGCCGGCCTTCTCCACAGCCCCTAAGCCCCCCATCCCTCAGCCCTCAGCCCTTGATCGGGCTTGTCGACGGCGACCGCGACACGGGTGGAGTTGGTCCGCTCACGGAGGCCAGAGCCACGTCGTACGGCAGCCGGGTGCCCTCGGCCCACGCCTCGGCCCCATCCTGTGCATGGTGCGGCTTCGGCGGCGGTGCCGACGCCGAGCCGTTCCCGCAGGCCGGCGCGGAGCCCGGAGCGGGGGTGGGTGATCTCAACCCGGCCGCCGTCCCTCACCAGGACACGGCCGGCGAGCAGCACGGCCTCCGCCACGTCGTAGGTGACGAGCGGTACCGCGCAGCCACGGCGCGCTGCCACACCTTCCCGCCCAGGCGCAGTGCCTTGATCCCGGTGAGTGCGTCGAGGGCGCCCGGCGACACCTCCCGCGCCCGTTCAGGGCAGGGGGGAGGTTCGTCGAGCACCAGCAGAGCCAAGGCGCCTGGAAGGCGACGGCCCTGCGGCGCGGGACCAGCGCGGTGCGACGTCCCCGTGGCCGACGGCAGGGAACCGTCGCTCACCAGGGCCCGGCCGACCTGTGCGATCCGGCCCGGCGGGGGAGCGCATCGGCCGTCAGTTCAGGGGCAGCGCTGAGGAGTTGCCACAGGACGGGCAGCAGGACCGGGACCGCGGTACGGCGCAGCCGGCGGGGGACGTGGAGGTTGGGGGAGGAGGCGGGGGCGACGGGCTGGAGGTCAACGGGGAGCGGGTCGGAACGCCCCTGACCCGGATCCTCCGACGTGGGTGGCGAAGCCGGGAAGCAGCGGAGAACGGGAAGCAGCGGAGAAACGGGAAAGCGCGTCAGCGGCCACGACGACACCCGCGGAGGCCACCCGCAGCAGGTCGATGCGACCGCGCGGGGAGGGCCGTACGCGACGAGCCGCCGAGCGCCGGCCGGACGGCCGCTCCATGGTCCCTGGTGTCCCGCCCCCATGGACGCTCGTCTCGGCAATGGCCCGCGCCGCAGAGGGGGAACCCGGCGGATGGGTCAGGATGGAGGCATGTCAGATGCCTTCACCACCCGAATGCTGAACGTCTCCACCGGCTCCCGGGAACGCGTCGTCGACCTCACCTCCCACTGCGAGGACTTCCTGCGGGAGGCGGCGGCCGGCCGCGACGGCCTGCTCAACATCTTCGTCCCGCACGCCACCGCCGGAATCGCCGTCATCGAGACCGGCGCCGGGAGCGACGACGACCTCCTCGCCGCCCTGCACACCCTGCTCCCCGCCGACGACCGCTGGCAGCACCGTCACGGCAGCCCCGGCCACGGCCGCGACCACGTCCTCCCGGCCATCGTCCCGCCGCACGCGACCCTCCCGGTCATCGCCGGCCGCCTGGAACTGGGCACCTGGCAGTCGGTGTGCTTGGTGGACACCAACAAGGACAATCCCAACCGTCAGGTGCGGCTGAGTTTCCTGGGTTAGGCATGTGCTTCGGTGGACTGTATGGGTGAGGTCCGGCCCCGCCCAATGACCGTGGCAGGAGTCGGGCGGTGGGAACGGGAAGGCACCGTCCAGGAGGGATCGGCAAGGCCGTTGGAATTCAAACGCCGGGAAACTGTGCGTGGTCAAGGCCTGACCGCGAACACCATGCCGATGTCGCCGGCCTGCTGCACCGCATCCTGCTCGGTACTGACCGTGAAGCCGTGCGTGAGGAGGAACTCGCAGACCGTGTCGCGGTTCTGCTGCCAGCGCTCCACCTCGACGACGGCCTGGCGGACAAGCGGCCAGTGCCGTTCCTCGATGCCTCTGAGCACATCGAGTTCGGCGCCTTCCACATCGACCTTGAGCAGGTCGATGTGGTCGATGCCGTGCTCGTCGAGCGCTGATGACAGGGGCCTGACCTTCACCCGGTGCGTCTCAAGCCGCCGCATCACCCGCAGTTTGCGGCGGACGAAGAGAGTGAGGAGGGGAGCGGGTACGCGGCGCAGGACCGGTCCCAGGCCGCCCTGGCGGATCATTTCGACAACGCTGGCGGTGACCCGCCGCCGCTCAGCCTCGATGTTCCCCTGATCCCGCCAGGAGGACGAGAAGATCGTGGCGGCCGGAACATAGCTGAAATCGAGCTCGTCGTCCTGGGACGCCAGACCGTAAGGGAGCGCGGTCAGACGTCCGTTGAAGAACTCGCGGGCATTGCGTTCCAGTGTCGCGTGGAGGGGCGGCACCGGCTCGAAGGCGTAGATCCGCACGTCCCCGTCCAGCCGCTCATAGACGGCCGCCGAGAACACACCGATGTTTGCGCCCACGTCAAGTACCGTCGCGCCCGGCCTGCACTCGACGCCGTGGGTGAAGTAGCCGCCCACCTCCTCACGCAGGAAGGACGCCTCCCAACGATTGATACTGTGCAGTTCAATCGCCTCCATGGCCATGACTAGGTGATTTATCAGGATGGGGCCAACAAATCCAGCCCGAACGCTTCACTTCTTCCGCCTCGTTGCGCCCCACTGGGGCCGCGCCCGCCCGGGAGCCGACGGAGAAGTAGCCGTGTGCGGCTCATTCGCTGGTCACGGCTGCGCTCCCGTCGGGCGGTTCGCTGCTGTCGGCATAGACGACCAGTGTCTGTTCCGGCTGTTCGGCCAGGTGAAAAGCGGTGTACGCATAATCGATCACTCCCCGTTGGGGGTGTCGTAGCCGTTTGCGACCGCTGTGCCGGGCCTGCACCTCGTACTGCGGCCACCAGTCCCGTACCTCTGGGCTGCCCTCGTTCAGGTCCTCGATCAGCCGGGTGTACCGCGGGTCGCCGGAGTGGCGTGCCGCCAGCGTCCGAAGTCGGCCGAGCAGGCCGCGTGCTTCGGGTTCCCAGTCGACCAGGATGTCCCGGGCCACCGGTTCGAGGAACACCCAGCGGGCGAAGTTGGCGGGCCGGTCCGCCTCAGTGATGAGCCTCGGGAACAACTCGTGGGCTGCCTGGTTGTGGCTGAGGACGTCATAGTTGCCGCCGATGATGTACGCCGGGTTCGGCTGGAGCAACAGGGGGACGGCACCCGCCTCGGCCGGCAGCGGCTCGCGTTCCTCGGCTTCGGCCGCAGGCGCGTGACCGGCAAGCTGGAGAAGGTGATCGCGCTCGTGCCGGTCGAGCCGCAGCGCCGCGGCGAGGGCGTTGAGCACCTGTTCGGAGACGCGGATCTTTCGCCCCTGCTCCAGGTACGTGTACCAGGTGGCGCTGATCCCGGCCAGCAGTGCCAGTTCCTCTCGGCGAAGTCCCGGAGTCCGGCGGCGGCCGGTCTGGGGCAGGCCCACCTCGTCAGGGGTCAGGCGCTCTCTTCGGCTGCGCAGGAATTCACTTAGCTGACGGCGTCGGTCCGGCTGAGTGGGCATGACGATGGCACCTTCAGTTCCAGAATAAATACGGTCTGGATACCAGGCTAAGCGCGCCCAGAGACTGGTGTGCGAGCACGGGCCGCGGCATGACCGACGGCCTCACACGGTCACACCGGCACCCGGCCGTCCAGTGCGCAACGGCTTGGCGGACGTTCCTCCAAGACTCGCTGCCGCCCGGCACCCCGGCCCCGGTGCCGAAGAGGGAGAGGGCGACTCATGTGCGGAATCAAGGGCAAAGTGGTGGCGATCACGGGAGCCAGCAGCGGTATCGGCGAGGCGACCGCGCTGCTGCTCGCCGAACGCGGCGCACGACTCGTTCTCGGCGCGCGCAGGTCCGAACGTCTGGCGGAACTGGCGGCCCGGATCGAGAAGGCAGGTGGCACGGCCGTGCAGATCCGCACCGACGTGACCCTGCGGGAGGACCTGCAGGCCATGGTCGCGCTGGCCAGTGAGTGCTTCGGCCAACTCGACGTACTCGTCAGCAATGCCGGAGTCGGCACCATCTCGCCTCTCGACGATCTGCGCGTCGAGGAGTGGGACCACATGGTCGACGTCAACGTGAAGGGCGTGCTGCACGGGATCGGCGCCGCGCTGCCGGTCTTCCGGGCGCAGGGCACCGGCCATTTCATCGCCACCGCCTCCACGGCCGCGTTTCGCATCGTGCCGACCATGGCCGTCTACGCCGGCACCAAGTTCGCGGTCCGGGCCATCTGCGAAGGACTGCGCCAGGAAGCCGGCGCCTCCTTGCGGGTGACCACCATCTCACCTGGTCCGACTGCGACCGACTTCGCCGAGGCGTCAACCAACGGCCAGGTCAGAGCAGAGATAACGAGGATGCGGGACGACATCGCGATCCCGCCCGACGCGATCGCTCGGGCGATCGCTTTCGCGATCGAACAGCCTGCCGCGGTCGACGTGAACGACATCGTCGTCCGGCCCACCGCCCAGAGTTGACCTCCACCGGCCCTTCCGGTGCGGACACGCGGACCCGCGGGACTGTTCCGCGGGGTGCATGGCAACACACATGCCCGCTGGCCCGTGGGGTGGGTGGCATGGCCGAGTGGAAGCGACGGGCGCGCCGCCAGTTGATCAAGGCAGCTGAGACCGGAGATCGACCAGGCCGGCTCGGCTCACTGCTTGGCTGTGCCTGGTCGTGGTGCTCGGTGGCGCACGGTCGCCGGCGCAGGTCGCCCGCTTCGCGGCCGACGCGGCGCCTGAGGTGCACGACCAGCTGGGGCTCAACCGGGCCGCCCCGAACGCCTCCACCCTCGGACGCCCGCTGGCGCGGCTGGACGGGGACACGGTCGATGATGCGGTGGGCGCCTGGCGAACTCCCACCTCGACCTCGTCGCCGCGACGGTGCCCGCCCCCGCACCGCGCCCGAGGCGGAAGACGCCCGATCGGCGGCGGAGGGTGCGGCCGGGGCGACGTCGCCGGGCGCGGGCCGGCTGGCGGACCGCACCCACGGGTCGTCCGGGTCCTAACTGTTGCCGGCAAGCAGGTTCTTGACGCCTCGCACTAGCCGCAGCAGTGGAGTTCGTCGGCGACGGCAGACACGCCGACCGCGACAAGGCCACCGCCGCGCGGGAACCGCGCACGTCGTCGTCGGCCTGTTCGACTGAGCTAACCGAGCTCGGGTTCGTTATGGATGGTCAACGCTCCGGCGAGGTCGAGGTCGGCGTTGGTGCCGTGTGCCCCGGCGCGGACGAGCAGCACTGCGCCGAGCGCGGTGCTCCAGAACGTCCTGGTCTCCACGCTGAGTGGTCGACGGGTCGTCCAGCCGCGACTGTCGATGAGCTGGCTCACGAAGCGCTCGGATTGCCGGAAGAGCAACTGGAGGTGCTGGTCGACCACGGGGGCGAGTTCGGGCTTGGAGATCCCGGCGGCGAGGGCTCGCGCGACTGACGGGAGCGAGGGCATGGCCAGTACGGCGCGGGCGATGTTGCGCCGAAATGTCGCCGCATCGGGGGCTTGGCGACCGATGCGTTCGATCCGTCGGGCGTCGTGCAGCAGGCCGAGAAAGGCGGCGTGCACGAGCAGCGAGTCCTTGGAGCCGAAGTAGTAGGTGACCTGATTGGGGAAGACGCCCGCCGCGTTCGCGATCTCCGCGACGCTCACCTCGGCGCCGGGTCGCTCCTTGCAGAGCCGGGCAGTTGCCTCAATCAGCCGGCGCCTCGTCGCGCGACCGCGGTCACGCGGCCGAGTCGACGTTGATCGAGCTTCGGTTCGCTTCTTCTCCACACCCGAATTGTATGTGATACAACAAGGCGGTCCACTTGTATCGCATACAAGAAAGGTTGAGGGCATGCACCGGACTGAAGTCGTCGTGACCGGACTCGGCGCGATCACACCACTCGGTGGAGACGTGGAGTCCACCTGGAAGGCTCTGCTTGCCGGCGAGTCCGGCATCCGTGGCGGCTTCCTACCCGGCCACGAGGACACTGGCCTCCCCGACACCGTCGCGGGGACGATGGCGATCGACCCCGCCGAGTTGCTGCTGCCGGTGCGGGCCAGGCGGCTCGACCGCTCGCAGCAGGCGGCCTTCGCCGCCGCGGCCGAAGCCTGGACCGATGCCGGTGCCCCGGAGGTGGACCCGGACCGGCTCGCATCGGCGATCGGTACGGGAATCGGGGGCGTACGGACGCTGCTGAAGGAAGACGACGTGCTGGAGGCGGCCGGGACGCGGCGCGTCTCGCCACGTACGGTCCCGATGCTCATGCCCAATGCGGCGGCGGCGCTGATCAGTATCGAATACGGTGCACGAGCCGGGGTCTACACGCCCGTCTCGGCGTGCTCCTCCGGTGCCGAGGCGATCGCCCTGGGGGCCAGGCTCATCCGTGCCGGCGAGGCGGACATGGTCATCGCAGGCGGGACCGAGGCCGCGATCACCCCGATCACCGTTGCCGGCTTCGCTCAGGCACAAGCACTGTCGCGGCATACCGCCGAACCCGCGTCTGCGTCCCGGCCGTTCGCCGCGGACCGCAGCGGATTCGTCCTCAGTGAAGGCGCTGCTGTCGTGGTGCTCGAAAGCGCCGAGCATGCCAGCGCCCGAGGCGCGCGCGTCCACGCGGTGCTCGCGGGTGCCGGCATCGCCGCCGACGCTCACCACATCACGGCGCCCGCTGCCGACGGCTCCGGTCAGATCTCGGCCATGCGGAAGGCCCTCGCGCAAGCCGGTTTGGCTCCCGAGCAGATCAGCCACATCAACGCCCATGCCACCGGAACCCCGGTCGGCGACGTCGCCGAGGCGCACGCGATCGGGGAGGTCTTCGGCCGCGCCACCGTGACGGCCCCCAAGGCGGCGCTCGGTCATCTCTTTGGCGCCGCCGGCGCGATCGAAGCGCTCATCGCCGTCCTCAGCGTGAAGCACGGCGTCATCCCGCCGACCCGCAACATCACCGCAGCCGGCGTCGGTCCCGATATCGATCTCGATGTCGTCGCAGAGCGACGAGACGTCTCCCAGGAGGCCGTGCTCAGTAATTCCTTCGGCTTCGGCGGGCAGAACGTCTCGCTCATCGTCACCAGTGCACGACACCACGCGTCCCGTACGGCCTCAGTGACACCATGACCCACGCGAACGCGCCGTAGTACGACCAGATGGTCGCGTACGCCACCGCCCTGCGCCTGGGCACCGCCGAGGCGGAGCAGGTGCTGCGGCGCTTCACCCGCGGCGGCCCCAAGCGCCCGACCTGGCAGGCCCTCGAAGAGTCGGGCCGCGCGGTGCGCACGCCCTTCCTCGCCGAGCCGGCCTGGGGGAAGAAGTGAGTGACGAGGCGGCCCCGCCACCCGCTGAGGATTATGATCACTCACCCCAATGAGTAGACAGTGTCTACGATGCGTGGTAGACACTGTCTATGACTGATGAGGGCTCCCTTCGGGAGCGGTTGATCGATGTCGGGGTCGACCTTGTGCTGACCGAGGGCTCCGCGTCCGTGGGCCTGCGGGAAATAGCCCGGCGAGCGGGGGTGTCGCACGGGGCGCCACGTCGGTACTTCCCCACGCACCACGCACTGCTCTCGGCTATCGGCCGTCGCGGCTTCGAGGACCTGGCAACCATGTTCGAGGCCGCGGTCGCGGGCGCGACCACACCGCGCGGCCAGCTGGAGGCCCTCGCACGGGCGTACGTCGGGTACGCACTGGAACGCCGCGGCATGTTCGAACTCATGTGGCGGCACGACCTGTTCGACGGCGCGGCGCAGGCATCGGACCAACCGAGGCTGCGCGAGTCGACCCTCCCGCTGTTCCGGCACTTCACCGGACTCGTCACCCGATGCCTATCGGAGAGGGAGGCCGCGCGAAACGCCGACGGGCCGAACGAGGCCGGACCGCCGCCTGCGGTGACCGCCGCCGCCCTGTGGTCGAACCTGCACGGCGTGGCCCAGCTGTGGGCCTGGGGCAGCCTGCAACTCGCCCTCGGCGCCCCACCGCTGGACGGTGACCCCGGCGACAACCAACGCGACCGGCTCATCGCGGCAGTGCTGGACGCCCATCTCGGCCCGGCGACCTCATGACCGCCCCCGCACAGCGGCAGATTGCACTTCTGGTCAGCGTGGTCGGCGCGATGATCGTCGCACTGGACGGAACCATCCTGCTCATGGCGCAGCCCGGCATGCAGCGTGATCTCGGCGCGAGCGTGGCGCAGATCCAGTGGACGAGCACCGGCTATCTGGTCGCCGTGGCCGCGCTACTCGTGATCGCCGGGCGCCTCGGGGATCGGTACGGTCACCCGCGCCTGCTGTTCGTCGGCGTCCTCGGTTTCGGGGCTGCCTCGGCCGGGATCGCGCTTGCGCCGGCCGTCGGCTGGGTGATCGTCCTGCGCGCGGTGCAGGGCGGGTTCGCCGCGTTCCTGCAACCTGCGACGCTCGCGCTGCTACGGCTGGCGTATCCCGCGGACCGGCTCGGCACGCCGATCGCCATCCGCACCAGTGCGATCGCGGTGGCGGCAGGGTCCGGTCCGCTCCTGGGCGGTGTTCTCGTGGCTCATCTGGGTTGGCGCGCCGTCTTCTGGGTCAACGTGCCCCTCGCTTTCGTCATCGCCGCTCTCGCCCTCGCCGTACGGACGCCGGCACCTCAACGTGCCAACTCTCCACGGCTCAACCTCACCAGCGCGAGCCTGCTGGCGGTCGCGCTCGCAACCCTGGTCCACGCCTTGTCCGATGTACCCGTGCGGGGCTGGACCGCCGCGCCGACGCTGCTCGAATTCCTCGCCGTCATCGGCGTCGCATCGGTGCTCACCTGGCACGAACGACGCACCACGCACCCGATCGTTCCACCAGCCGTAGCGCGGTCCGTACCGGTGACGGCGTCGATGGCGATCCTGCTGGTCACCACCGCCGGCGTGTTCGGCGCGCTGTTCAGGGCCACGTTCTACCTCCAGGACGTACTTCGCCTCGACCCACTCGCCAGCGGTCTGCGCGTGCTCCCGCTGACCGTGCTCATGGTCCTCGGCTCACCCGCCGCGGTCGCGGCACTGCGCCGCTACGGTGCGCGCCGCACCGCGATCGCCGGTACGGTCCTCGTCGTGGTCGGCATCGCGGGGCTGTCCCGGCTCGGTCCCGCCAGCACATGGATGGCCATGGCCGCAGTCTTTGCCGCCATCGGTGCCGGGTTCGCCACCGTGATGGTCACCGCCACCGGGACCGTCGTCGGTGACGCGCCGCCCGGGTATGCCGGAGTCGTCGGCGGGCTCAAGCAGACCGCCATGAACATCGGGCCGACCTTCGGCATCGCCGTCGCGGCCAGCGCAACCGGCTCGGCTGTTTCAACCATGAGTTCCACTCTGCTGATCCTGGCCTCACTCGCCGCTCTCGGCCTGCTGCCCGCGTCGCGGCTGCCCCGGCGGCCGGCCGACCAGGAAGGAGACGACACGACCGCCTCACGCCCGGCGCAAGCACCAACAACACAGGCGGCACCCGCTCGACACACAACCAGTTGACAACCGCCGAACACACCCGGGATGGAAGTCGACCGCGCACCGCCGGTTCGTGATCTGGTCGCGGGCCGGGGTGACGGGCCGGCTGTATGAGGCGGTGCTGCACGTCGGCCTCATCGGCGTCTCGCGCGTGGCCCTCGACCCCGCTCACGTGCGGGCTGAAAAAGGGGCGAACGCGCAGGGCCGAGACCCGTGGACCGGGGTGGGCCGGGTTCCAGGACGCACGTCGTGCCGGACGCGAACGGACTGCCCCTGGTCGTCGGCGTCTCGGCCGCCAACGCCCACGACAGCGAGGCGCTGAAGCCCATGGTCGAGGGTCACCAAACGAGACACGCCCCACCGGGGCCGCCACTTCGAGCCTCAGCGCCTGCACGCCGACAAGGCGTATGACATCCCCACCTGCGGAAATGGTGACGAGGCAAGCGCATCGGTGCGCGCATCGCCCGCAAAGGCGCCGAGTCGAGCGAACGGTTGGGCCGCGGCAGGTGGGTGAACGAGCGGACGATCTCGTGGCTGTCCGGTTGCCGGCGACTCAGCTCCCGCTACGCATGCCACTCCCGCAACTACCGCGCCTTTCTCGGCCTCGCCGCATCAATGTGCTGCTACAAGCGACTTCTCAGTAGATTCGTGATCGCCCTGCTTCCCACTTGCGGCACGGATAAGGTGACCGCGTGGAACAGGACGAACGGCTCCTTCACGGCTCGTCGTTCGGCGCGGCGGCGGCCGCATACGCCGAGCACCGCCCGGACTACGCCCAGGCCGCGGTGCGCTGGGCGCTTGAGCCTGCGCTCGGCCCGCGAGTGCTCGACCTCGGTGCCGGAACCGGCAAACTGACCGCCACGCTGGTCGCGCTAGGCGCCGACGTCATCGCGGTCGAGCCCGACCCGGCGATGCTGACCGAGCTGCGCCGCGAGCTGCCTGCTGTCCCCGCCCTGCCAGGCAGTGCCGAGAGGATTCCGCTGCCGGACGCGTCTGTTGATGCCGTGCTGGCCGGCAACGCCATGCACTGGTTCGACATGGCCGTCGCGGGACCCGAGATCGCCAGAGTCCTCGTGCCCGGCGGCATTCTGGCCGGCCTGTGGAACCTCATGGACGACCAGGTCGAGTGGGTTGCCGGGCTCGCACGAGTCAGCGGGAGCGCGGCCGTCGGCCCGCGTGACACGCCCGCCAGCTGGCGGGTCGAGACGGCGGACATGCACCTTCCGAAGACCGGCCTGGCAGCCCGGTTCGGCTCGCCGGTGCAGGCCGAGTTCCCGCACGGGCAGCGCCGAACCGCCGACTCCCTCGTTGCGACGCTCGCGACGCGCGCGGGGATGCTGGTCATGCCGGAGCAGGAACAAGAGGCCACGCTCGGCCGGGTCCGCGCTTTCCTCGCGAGCACACCCGAGACCGCCCACGGCGAGTTCACCCTCCCGATGCTGACCGGCGTGCTGCGCGTCCGGCGGCTGTGAAGGTCATCGCCGCCCGATGTTCGTTTGGGCGCTGTTCGTTTCGAGTGATGGCCGCGATCACGCGGTGAGGGTGTGGTTGTCCTGGTCGGGCGTGGGGTGGAGGCGCTCGTGCTCGCGGGCGGCGTGGAAGTGCCAGGAGCAGTCGAGGTCGCCGTTGGAGACGACGGCGCGCAGTCGCAGGACGGCTTCGGCTCCGGCAAGGCCCCTGCCGGATGTGGCCCTACGTGGTTGGCAGGCCGTCAGGAAACATCAAGCCTAGGACGAACGTAGGCCGGATCAAGGACGGCTGTTCATAGCGTAGGGAGCGGCTGGAGTGCCTGATCCGGCCACCCGGAGCAGCACACCGGGCATGGTCGCTGACGCTGGTGGAACCACGGCAACGGCACGCCCTCCCGCATCACCTGGGATGACGGCAGCGGCACCTGCTGACGTGCCAAGCGCATGAACTCCGGCTCGACTCGCGGGCCGAGGCACGTCCGTACGCCTTCCCTTCCCAGGTGATCTTGACCTGTACTGCTCAGTCCGAAGGTAGGACCACCTCACATGGGGGACACATGAAAAGCAGACTCACCACACCCCTCCGCGCCGCCGCCGCCCTGGGACTCGCGACCGCCGGCATCATGGGCCTGGGAGCCGGTGCCGCGCACGCCGACACCCTGAGCTGCTCCGACCAGATGTGGAGCAACTACAACACCGAGTACCGCATCTGCATCGACTACATCGACTACGGCCACGCCGTCGTGAAGTGGGCGGTCAACACCACCTACCACACCACTGACGAGCGCTTCTATCTCCAGATCAGCGGCGGCTGCCAGAACGGCTACAACGCCAACTGGAACGACATCTCCCAGTGGAGGCAGAACGTCGGCCAGCTGGCGATCAGCTGCCCCGCCGGCGAGGCCAACGGGGGGATCGACGCCCAACTGTGGCCCACCGAGCGCTCCAGCTACAGCGGCCCCGTCGCAGAGGCGTGAGACGCACCATGAACCGACGCATCCTCACCCGTGGCCTCGCGGCCCTCGGCCTGGCCACCAGTGCCCTGGTCGGCCTCGGCACCGCCGCCGCACACGCCGACGAGCCCGTGTTCTGCTCCCAGTCGTACTACAGCCACTACGGGGCCCGCTACTCGGTGTGTCTGCACTACGTCGCCTGGGACCGTGCCTACGCCACCTGGGCCGTCGACCCGACGGCCGCCAGCACCGACGAGCGTTTCTACCTCCGCATCGCGAGCGGCTGCGGCGACGTCTACGACATCAACTGGAACGACAAGAAGGACCGGGTCTGGGACTCCAACCACTCCCCGGCGTTCACCTGCGACGCAGGTGACCTGACCTTCGAGGCGATCCTCCGGCCGCAGGAAACCGGCAACTGGTCCGGTCCCGAAGCCGCCGCCGGCTGACCCCTCGACTCTGCGGGGAGAAACATGATCAGACGCATAGCCACCGCCGCCGCGCTCAGCATCGCAGCCGCCGGTCTCGCGGGACTCGGCGCAGGCACCGCAAGCGCCACCGGCCAGTGCAGCAACCTGGGCCAGAGCCACTTCGGCGCCGTCTACGACTTCTGCACCGGACTGGTCACCGGCGGCGCCAACGAGGCCGACTGGCACGTCAGCACCTACCAGTCCCGCACCGACGAGCGGTTCCACGTCGTCGTGCACGACGTGTGCGGCCACGTCTACACCTTCAACTGGAACGACTACAGCCAGTCGATCTACAACGACGCGAACGGCGGCCACCACAACTACGTGATCATGGGCTGCAACGTCAGGTACGCGGCGATGTTCCCGACCGAGGCCAGCCAGTCTGACGACGGCCCGACGGTGCAGGTCAACGGGTGACCCGACGCATCGCCACCAGCCTGGCAGCCCTCGGCCTCGCGACCGCCGGCCTTCTCGGCACGGGGGCCGGCTCGGCCCACGCTGCGGACCCGGGCTGCTCGGCCTGGGCCAAGACCGCGCACGGCGCGAGCTACCGCGTCTGCAAGGGGAGCAACGTCTTCTCCTGGCAGGTCATCACCGTGGGTGCGAGCACCGATGAGCGGTTCTACATCGGCGGCCACGACGACTGCGGGCACTCGTACTACCTCAACTGGAACGACCGCAGCCAGACGCAGCTCAACCAGTCGTACTGGGAAGCCGCCTGCAATATCACCTACGGCTACATCACCCCGACCGAGGCCACCACCGCGAACGACGGCCCTGAGGTCTACACCCCCTGACCCGATGCGTTTACCTGCCCGCCGACATCCACCGCACCGCGAAGGGCAGCACCATCTCCCTCGGCGCCTCTACTGTGGGGCAGACAGGCCACTGACAACGCCCCCCGAGGCCGGAGGGCGTTGTGGAAAACGGCTTTGGAGCAACGGAGGGAAGGAGCGGGGGGAGAGAACAGGGGGAGATCAGTGGCGCCCGGCGGCGCGCTCCTGCTTCTCCTTCTTCTGCTGCTTGACCCGCGCGCCTTCCTTGCGGACCTCGGCCTGCGTGGCGCGCTCCTTCTCCAGCCACTCGGGCCGCTCCTGCTTGAGCGCCTCGATCTGCTCGGTGGTCAGCGGCTCGGTGACCCCGCCGCGCGCGAGACCGGCGATGGAGACGCCGAGCTTCGCAGCGACCACCGGACGCGGGTGGGGGCCGTTGCGCCGCAGCTCGCTCAGCCACTCCGGCGGATTCGCCTGCAGCTCGTTCAGCTCGGCGCGCGAGATGACGCCCTCCTGGAACGAGGCGGGGGTGGCGGGGAGGTACACACCCAGCTTCTTCGCCGCGGTCGCGGGCTTCATCGTCTGGGTGCTCTGCTGCGAACTCATGGGGTCAAGGGTATCGGCCGCGTGCCGGCGGGCGGACCACGGCCGGTAACCTGGCCTGGTGACAGGCTCGGAGGAATCACCGTCGTTCCGGCTCGCGTACGTTCCCGGAGTGACGCCCGCCAAATGGGTGAGGACCTGGGGCGAGCGCCTGCCGGACATCCCGCTCACCCTCGTCCAGGTAGAGGCCGCCGAGGCGCCCGGGGTGCTGCGCGCGGGCGAGGCCGACGCGGGCATCGTACGGCTCCCCGTGGACCGTACGTTCTTCAGCGCGATCCCCCTCTACACCGAGACCACGGTGGTCGTCGTCCCCAAGGACCACCTGATCACGGCCGTGGACGAGGTGACCCTCGCCGACCTCGCCGAGGAGGTGCTCTTCCACCCCCTGGACGACGTCTTCGACTGGGACGGTCCGCCCGGGGAGCCCGCCTTCGAGCGTCCCGCGACGACCGAGGACGCGATCGAGCTGGTGGCCGCCAACGTCGGCCTCCTGGTCGTGCCGCAGTCCCTGGCCCGCCTGTACCACCGCAAGGACCTCACCTACCGCCCGGTCACCGACGCCCCCCAGTCGAGCGTCGCCCTGTCGTGGCCCGAGGAGGCCACCACCGACCTGGTGGAGGAGTTCATCGGCATCGTCCGGGGCCGCACCGTCAACAGCACCCGGGGCCGTACGAAGGCTCAGGCCCCCGCGCCGGCCGAACAGAAGCGGAAGCGTGCCGAGCCGGGCGGGACCCGGCAGAAGCCGGCGGCGAAGTCCGCGGGCCGCACGCCACGCGCGCGTGGGGCGGGAGCCAGGCAGACCCCCAAGCGGGGCAAGCCGCGCCGGAGGTCGTGAGGGCGAGAGCGGCACCACGCGGGAGAGCGCGGGCCGGCGAACGGAACCGTCCGGCGAGCCACGGTCACCCCAAGCCCCCCGGTTCTCCCAGCCCCACCTGTCTCGCGCCCCAGCTGCCCCGCCCCGCCTACGCCTCCTGCCGTGCAGGCTGCCTGGTCTGCTCGGGGTGGGGGCCGGCCCGGCGTTCCCGGAGGTCGGCGAAGGCCAGGCAGAGGGCCAGCAGGATGATGGCGACGCAGGTGAGAAGGCCGTACTGGAGTGCCGTGGCCGGGTCGCCGTGGTTGGCCAGGTGGGCGAAGAACACCGAACCCACCGCCGCGACACCGGCCGCCGAGCCGATGCGCTGCCCGGTCTGCAGCACCCCGCCCGCCGCTCCCGCCCGCCGCACGGGCACGAGGGTCAGGGTGAGCGTGGTGTTGGGGGAAGTCGTCAGGCCCGAGCCGATGCCGGCGAGCAGCATGGGAAGCGCGGCCGCCAGGGCCACGCCCTGGCCCGGTACCCAGTGGACGGCCGCGATGACGCCCAGAATCCCCACCGTCACCGTGCACAGCCCGGCGATGACCAGCTTGCGCCCGAAGCGCACGACCAGGCGGCCGCCGACCGCCGCACCCACCGCCGTGCCCGTCGCGAAGGGCATGGACGACAGGGCCGCCGCCAGCGCGCTGTAGCCCATTCCGTTCTGCAGGAAGATCGTGTAGACGAAGAACAGCGTCGTGAAGCCGCCGAAGTACACCAGGCTCAGCAGCGCGCCGAACGAGAAGGAGCGCAGCGCGAAGAGCCGCAGGTCGACCAGCGGAGCCCGGCCGCGCCGCTGCTGGCGCCGCTCCCACCTCCAGAACGCGGCCAGCAGCCCCGCGCCGGCCGGGAGCAGGGCCCACTTCAGCCGCCCGTGCCACTGCTGCTCCTGCACCAGGGGCAGCATCACGGCGAGCACACCCGAGCCGAGCAGCAGGACGCCCGGCACGTCGAAGCACTCGCGCTTGCCCGGTGAGCCGGGGGAGCGGGGCAGCAGCCGCAGGGCCGCGCAGAAGACGGCCACGCCGATGGGCAGGTTGACGTAGAACACCGAGCGCCAGCCGTCGACCCCGCTGGAGGCGTGGATCAGCAGACCACCCGCCAGGGGGCCGACCGCCGTGGAGACACCGATGGTGGCGCCCATCATGCCGAATGCGCGGGCCCGTTCAGCGCCCCGGAACATCTGCTGGATCAGCGCCGTGGCCTGCGGTGCGAGCAGCCCGGCCGACGCTCCCTGGACCAGCCGGAACAGCACCAGCCAGCCCGGGCCGGAGGACAGCCCGCAGGCCGCCGAGGCGAGGGTGAACAGGGCGAGCCCGGTCAGGAAGGTCTGGCGCTGTCCGTGCAGGTCGCCGAGCCGCCCCGCCGGGACCAGGACCAGACCGAAGGTGAGCGCGTAGCCGGACACCACCCAGGACAGGTCGGCCGGGCTGGCATGCAGCCCACGCTCCACCGAGGGCAGCGCCACGTTCACGATCGACGTGTCCAGCAAGGACATGAACGCCGCGGTCAGACAGACGGCGAGCGCCTTCCACCGGCGGTCGTCCTGGGCCGGCCCGGCCTGGTCTGTAGTCATGGGATCACGCTATGCAGCCGCCAGGTACCCCGCACGGCGGGAAGACGTGTTCCCTCCCCACCGGCCGGGTCCGCTCCCCGGCGGGTGACGTATGACGCCCTCGGTGCCGCCGCGACGTCCCCGACATGGACAAGCGGCGTGCCCTTGCTCCAATGGGGTGCCCCGGCTCACGCCGGGTCAGGCGCGGACCGCCCGGCCCACCGACTCCACCAGCGGCAGCAGCCGGTGCGGGACGCGCTCGCGCAACGCGACCTCCGTGCGGGTGCGCACGACGCCCGGCAGGCTGATGAGCTTCTGGATGACATCCTCCAGATGGGCGTTGTCCCGGCCCACCACCCGGGCGAGCAGATCCCCGCCGCCCGTGATCGAGAACGCCTCCACGATCTCCGGCACGGCGGCCAGCGCGTCCCCCACGTCGTCCAGATGCCCCTGGGTGACCTCGATGTGCACGAAGGCCAGCACCGGATGGCCCAGGGCGGCGGGGGAGAGGGAGGGGCCGGTGCCGGTGATCACGCCGTCCCGTTCCATACGGTCCAGTCGGGCCTGGAGCGTGCCGCGGGCGACGCCGAGGATGCGGGCGTACTCGCGCACGCTGGTGCGCGGCTGCTCCAGAAGCAGCCGCAGGATGCGGGTGTCGAGCTCGTCCACGGCCATGATGGACGACTGTACCAATGGCTCAGCGTGCTGGCGGCCGTGTGTGCCGTCCGACCTGGTCCGTTGGTATTCCGGTCGACATGGCCGCTCGCCCGGTGCTGTACCAATGGCTCAGCGATTCGGATCACACTTGAGCCAGTGACCTGGGTGATGCTCTCATGGAGCCGTCGATGGCGCTGCGGACCCCGCGGCGCCTTTTCTGTGCCGGTGTTCCATGGGGAGGGCAGCAGTGGTGAAGAGGATGTTCGTGGCTCCGGACCCGGGGCGGGCGCGGTTGCGCTTCGCCGCGCGGGCCGTCCTCGGCATCGGCCTCGCGGTCGTCGTCTGCCTCCTCGCCGGCCACTCCCTCGTCGGGGCGGTCACCGGAGGCCTCGCCGCGCTCCTCGCCCTGTTCACCGTCGCCGACCCGACCGTGCGCGGGCAGGCCGTCACCACCGCGCTGCTGCCCGCCGTGGGCCTGCCGGTGCTCGCCGTCGCGGCCGGGCTGCACGACGTCCCCGTCGCGCGCGACCTGGCCTTCCTGGGCGTCGTCGGCTCCGGGGTGTACGCGCGCCGCTGGGGACCGCGCGGGCACAGCCTCGGCGTGTTCGCCTTCATGACGTTCTTCGTGGCCCAGTTCCTGCACGCCACCCCGGCGCAGCTGCCCGAGCTGTACGCCGCCGTCCTGCTGTCCGTGCTCAGCGCGGCCGTGGTGCGCTTCGGCGTGTGGTGCTACGAGCGCCGGCTGCCCGCGGCCGCCGTACCGGCCCCGCCCGCCTGGCGCGGCCTGGCCCGGGTGACCACGCGGCAGGCCGTCCAGGCGACCGCGGGCGCGGGCTTCGCGCTCGTCGTGGGCCAGCTGGTGTCCGGACAGCGCTGGTACTGGGCCGTCGGCGCCACCTGGTGGATCTTCGTCAACACCGCCTCGCGCGGCGAGACACTGGTACGCGGCTTCCGCCGGGTCCTCGGCACGCTCATCGGTATCTGCCTGGGCTTCCTCGTCGCCGTCCCCGTGGCCGGCGCGCCGGTCCCGACGGCCGTCCTCGTCGCCGTCGCCGTCTTCGGCATCTTCTACACGGCCGCCGTCTCCTACACCTGGATGATGCTCTGGGTGACCCTGCTCGCCGAACTGCTCTACGGCCTCCTCGGCGTCCTCAGTCCCGGCCTGCTCGCCCTGCGCCTGGCCGAGACCGGCGTGGGCGCGCTGGGTGCCGTACTCGCCGTGCTGTTCGTCCTGCCGGTCACCACCCACGCCGTCACGGACGCCTGGATCCAGCGTGCCCTGCGCTGCGTGCACGCCTGCACGGCCGAGGCCGCGGCACGTCTCGCCGGCTCCCCGACGGCGGACCCGGCGCCCCGCGTGGCCGAACTGGAGCAGTTGCTCGGCCGGGTGCGGCTGTCGGTGGCCCCGCTGGTGCACCCGCTGAACCCGATGCCGGCCCGCAAGCGGCGCGCCCGCAGGGTCCTCGCCCTCCTCGACGACTGCGCCCGCGAGGTCCGCGGACTGGTGGCGGTCGCCGCCGATCCCGAGGCCTCCCACGACGCCCGCCTGGCCGCTGCCTGCTGGCGCGTCGAGACCGCGGTCGAGGCGCTCACCGCGGGCCGCCCGGAACCTGTCCCCAGCCCCGCCGACCCGCCGTCCGAACCTGCCCTGGCCCATCTGCACGGCCTGGAACGCGCCCTCGCCGAGCTGGCCGAACCCCTGCGGACACCGTCGGGTTCGCGGCTGGTGGGGGCGTGAGCGGTCACCTTCGGGGCTGACCGGCAGCGAGCCGAGCCGATCCCGGGGCGCGGCTGGTGGCCGCCCGAGTCCGTACACCTGAGGGACCCGAGTCCGTACCCCCTGAGGGAGGGGTGCGGACTCGGCGTGTTGAGGGGCGTGACAAGAACCCTCCAGCACGCCCGCGCCTCTTGGTCTAGACCGGCATGGTCGGCTGCTACCGTCGGGCCGGGACGGGCTCGACCGAGGACCGAGAGGGGACAGCGGTGGCAGAGGACGGCAGGCCCGGAAGACCCGGCAGGCGCCGGGCGTTCATCGGCTCGTTCACGGCAGCGGGCGGCCCCGGCCTCGTGACCGCCGAGGTCGCGCCGGACAGCGGCGCCCTCACCCTCGGCCCCGCCGTGAACGACGTACCCGACCCGTCCTACCTGGCCCTGTCACCGGACGGGGAGACCCTCTACGCGGTCAGCGAGACGGCCCAGGGCGCCGTCGCCGCCTACCGCGTCAACGGCGGCCGGCCGGTACTCACCGGCCCGCCCGTGCCCGTCGACGCCAGCGGACCGGCCCACCTCGGCCTCTACGCCGGACACGTGCTGACCGCCAACTACGGCTCCGGCACCGTCACCGCCGTACCCCTGCGCCCGGACGGCACGCTCGCCGCCAAGCCCTCCGGGCGGCTGCAGCACACCGGATCCGGCCCGCACGACCGGCGCCAGCGCGGCCCGCACGCCCACCAGGTGCAGGCCGACCCGAGCGGCAGATGGGCCGTCAGCGTCGACCTCGGCACGGACTCGGTACGGATCTGCACCCTCGCGGACGGCGCCCCCGCCCTGCACCGCGAGTTCGCGCTGCGCCCCGGCTCAGGCCCCCGCCATCTGGCCTTCCACCCGGACGGCGCGCACGCCTACGTCGTCAACGAACTCACCCCCACGGTGACCGTGTGCCGCTGGGACGCCGAGGCCGGCGCCCTCAAGCCGCTGACCGAGGTCCCCGTGCTGCCCGGTGCGCCCGCCGGCGACGCCTATCCGTCCGGCATCGTGGTCTCGCCCGACGGTCGCTTCGTGTGGACCGCGACCCGCGGCGAGGACGTCCTGTCCGTCTTCGCCGCCGAGGGCGAGACACTCCGGCTGACCGGCACGGTTCCGTGCGGCGGGCACTGGCCGCGCGCCCTCGCCGAGCACGACGGCTTCCTGTACGCGGCCAATGAGCGCTCCGGCGAGGTGACGTGGTTCGCCGTGGACGAGGCGACGGGGGTGCCCCGGTACGACGGTTCGGTGCCGGTCCCCGCGGTCTCCTGCATCGTCTTCGGCTGAGGGCTTCCCGGCGCAGGCGAAGGGCCCGCTCCGTGGTGCGGAGCGGGCCCTTCGCCGTACGGGTGCGGGTGCCGGCGGGTGGTCAGCGGACCGGCATGCCCTGCGGCTGCTGCGGGGCGATGCCCAGCGCCGTCGTGTACTTGGCGAGGGCGAGCTTGCCGATCGCCGGGTACGCGCCGAGCGCCTCGGCCGTGGCGCAGCCCGCCTCCTCGGCGGCCGCCGCCAGCAGCGCCGGGTCGATCTCCGGGCCGATCAGATACGGCGCCAGGGCCAGCTGCTGCGAACCCGAGGAACGCAGCTGCTCGGCCACGGAGGAGATCGAGCCCTCCTGGTCCAGGGCCGCCGCCATCACCGGCACCGCCAGGCGTGCGGCGAGCAGCATGCCGGTGATCCCGGCCGCCTGTACGGCCTCCTCGCCGCCCACGGACGCCAGGATGATGCCGTCCGCGGCGGTGGCCACCGTGAACAGGCGCGCGCGGTCGGCACGGGCCAGACCCGCCTCGGACAGCCGCACGTGCAGCGCCTCGGCGAGCAGCGGGTGCGGGCCGAGCACATCGGTCAGCTCGGCGGCGACCCGGCTGTCCATCACGGACTGGCGGATCTGCCGCAACAGGGCGCTGTCCGGTCCTGCCAGCAGCGGGACGACGACCGCGACCGGGCCGTCGGGCTCCTTGACCCCATCGAGCCCGGCGGCGACGGCCTGCTCGTAACGGGCCGTGCGCTCGTCGGCGGCGTGCGCGAGCACCGACCGGAGCGAGGGGAACTCGGCGTCGTCCCCGTCCAGGTATCCGATCCGGGCGTCCAGGCCGGGCAGCTCGGAGCGGGCGATGCTCACGACCTCTTCGGCGAGGGCGCGCGCGGCGGCGCTGGGCGCACCGGGCACCGCGAGGGCGAGCGCGGGCGCACCCTCGGGAGCCACCAGCGGTTCCGGTCGGCGGTGCCGTCCGGGCTGGCGGGGTCGCGGCATTCGTACTGGCAGGCCGGACTCGGGCCCAGTGGGGGTGCTCATGGCGCCGCATGTTACTGGCTTCGGGGGTTCCTCCGTTCGGGGAGGGTGCAGGTGAGCGGTTTCCGTCCGGTTTTGTCTGATGAGTGACAAGCGGATGACACATGTTCGGAGCACGTGCCGAGAACATGGGCTGACAAAAGGCCGGCAAGGGGACAGCAAGGGAGCGGCGGGGGAGCGGCAAGGGTGGGAGAAGGGAGCCATCCGCTGTCGCGGGAGTCCTCAAGCGGCTTGTGCCGGGACCACCAGGAGCATGGTCTTTTCACCCGGCAGGGTGAGCCGGCCGGCCGCCAGGTCGGCCGCGATCCTCACCGCGCCGTGCAGCGGATCGCCCTCGGCCGGCACCTGGCGGGCGTACGGCAGTCTGCCCGCCAGCTCCTCGCGCAGGGGGGCGAGGAGCGAATCGCCGAGGCGGAACAGACCGCCGGTGAGCGCCACTTGGGGCGTGCCGTCCGCCGGGCACACGGCCGCCGCGGACTCGGCCATGTGCCGGGCCGCCGCGCGCAGGATGTCCGCGGCGACCGGGTCCCGCGCGGCGCAGGCGGCCACCCGGGGTGCGAAGGAGGCCAGTACGGCGGGCCGGTCGGAGCGGGGGTAGAGCAGGCCGGGCAGACCGCGCACCGGCCCGAACTGCTCCTCCGCACAGGCCAGCAGCGGTGCGGAGCCGCCGTCCCGGCCGTCGTGGGCGCGCAGCGCCGCCTCCAGCCCGGCCCGCCCGATCCACGCGCCGCTGCCGCAGTCCCCGAGCAGATGGCCCCACCCGTCGGCCCGGCGCCAGGCGGTGAGGTCGGTGCCGACCGCGATCAGCCCGGTGCCCGCTGCGAGCACCGCGCCCGGGCGCGGCCCGAGGGCGCCGACGTAGGCGGTGACGGCGTCGGCGGCGAGCGCCACCTGCCGTGCACCCAGCTCCCGGGCGAGGGCGCCCGGCAGTTCGGCGCGCAGGGCGTCGCCCAGGCCGGCGAACCCGGCGGCGCCGACGACGGCCGTCTCCAGCCGGCTGATCCCGGCCTCGACGGCGGACGCCCGGGCCAGTGGGACGAGCTGGGCCATCAGATGGGCGGGATCGATGCCCCGCGCACCCGTGCGGACCGGTTCCCGTGACTCCCGCCGGGCGGCGGGCGCCCGGCCCGGCACGCCGACGGCGACCCGCAGACCGGAACCTCCGGAGTCCACCGCCACGTACCCGGGGACGCTCACAGCAGTCTCCGGTCCACCGGCAGCGGGCGTACCTCGGGCGCGACCGGGAAAGACGGGCGGTTCCTGACCACTGGACGGAACAAGCTCCCCTCCTTCCCGGTGACCGGCCCCGGTGACCGGCTGCCTTCCCGGTGACCGGCTGCGTGATCTGCTCGACCGGCTCGAAGATCTCGACGAGGAGGAAGGGTAGCGCCCGAGGGATGGCCCGGTACGGAGGCTTCCCGGCGTATGCGGGGTGCCTGTGTGTGCCAGTAGAGTGACGCGCCGTGGCACCACGACCCTTGCATGAACTTGTCGAACCGGGCTGGGCGAAGGCTCTTGAGCCGGTGGCCGAACGCATCGCCGCCATGGGGGACTTCCTCCGGGCCGAGATAGCTGCGGGCCGGACCTACCTGCCGGCTGGACCGAATGTCCTGAGAGCCTTTCAGCAGCCCTTCGACGACGTCCGCGTCCTGATCGTCGGCCAGGATCCCTACCCCACGCCGGGCATGGCGATCGGGTTGAGTTTCGCGGTCTCCCCCGAGGTGCGTTCGTTGCCGGGCAGCCTGGAGAACATCTTCCGGGAGATGCACTCCGACCTGGGGCTGCCCAGGCCGTCGAACGGCGATCTGACGCCGTGGACGCAGCAGGGTGTGCTGTTGCTCAACAGGGCCTTGACGACGGCCCCGCGCAAGCCCGGGGCCCACCGCGGAAAGGGGTGGGAGGAGGTCACGGAGCAGGCGATCCGGGCGTTGGCCGCGCGCGGCAAACCGCTGGTGTCGGTGCTGTGGGGGCGTGACGCGCGTAATCTGCGGCCGTTGCTGGGGGATCTTCCGGCGATCGAGTCCGCGCATCCGTCTCCGATGTCGGCGGACCGGGGCTTCTTCGGTTCGCGTCCCTTCAGCAGGGCCAACGACCTGCTGCTGCGGCAGGGTGCCCGGCCTGTGGACTGGCGACTGCCGTAGCACCACCGCCCCCGCCGCGCCCCAGCGGACCTGCACCCTCACTCACCGCAGACGCGAGCGGGTCGAGGGTGTGGTTCGTCGGAGGAATGCGGCCCGTCCACGCGGTTCAGCCGATCACCGCCGCCCGCACGCACAGCACATCCGGCAGATGGGCCGCCAGCTGCTGCCAGCTGTCGCCGTCGTCGGCCGAGGCGAACACCTCGCCGTTGCGGTTGCCGAAATAGACCCCCGCCGGTTCGGCGTCGTCGGTGCACAGGGCGTCCCGCAGCACCGTGCCGTAGTGGTCCTCCTCCGGCAGCCCCTTGGACAGCGGATCCCAGGTGCGACCCGCGTCCGTGGTGCGGAAGACCCGGCAGCGGTGCTCGGCGGGCACCCGGTCCGCGTCGGCGTTGATCGGGAAGACGTACGCCGTGCCGGCCCGGCGCGGATGCGTGGCCACCGCGAAGCCGAACGTGGACGGCAGATCCGCCCCGATGTCGGTCCAGTGCGCGCCCGCGTCGTCGCTTCGGTACACCCCCCAGTGGTTCTGCAGATACAGCCGGTCCGGGTCGCCCGCGTCCTTGGCGATCTTGTGGACGCACTGGCCGAACTCCGGGTTCGGATCGGGCAGGAACACCGCCGACACACCCGAGTTGGACGGCGCCCAGCTCGCGCCGCCGTCGGTGGAGCGGAACACCCCGGCCGTCGAGACGGCCACGGTCACCGCACGGGGATCGCGGGCGTCGGTGACCACGGTGTGCAGTCCCTCACCGCCGCCGCCCGGCACCCACCGGGAGCGCGTCGGATGCTCCCACAGCGGCCGGACCAGCGCGAAGCTCTCGCCGCGGTCCTCCGAGCGGTACAGCGCCGCGGGTTCCGTGCCCGCGTAGACCACGCCGGGCTCGGCGGCGGCCGGGTGCAGCTGCCAGACGCGCTCCAGGGAAGCGCCGGTGTCCTTGGGGAACTTGACGGCCGGCTGCGGCGGTTCGGTCCAGGTGCGGCCGAGGTCGTCGGAGTGGAAGACCGACGGACCCCAGTGCGCGCTGTCGCCGCCCGCCAGCAGCCGGGGCCGGTCCCCCCGGGTGTCGATCGCGACCGAGTAGACCGCCTGCGCGTTGAAATACGGACTGTCGTCGAACTCCCAGGCACCGCCGCTCCTTCGGCGCCCGATGAACAGACCTTTGCGGGTGCCCACCGCCAGCAGAACCTCGGTCATGCCGATCACCTCCGGGACGCCGTCGTCCAGGTAGTCGCGAGTCAGGTAGTCGTCAGTTATCGGCCAGTGTGCACCCCGCCACTGACACTCTTCCTCGAAGAGTGTGTTCGTGCAGGCCACAGCGGTGTCGTGAGCCCATGACGAAGATCGGCGGGGGCCCGTTGCGGCATGCGCCTGCGCGCACGGGGTGTCTCGTGCGACCGTCGGGAGACGGCTCGTCCTGAGCAACGGAGCGGTCTCCCGCGTATGGGAGGGCGGTCCGGCCGGTCGGTGCGCTCGTGAGGAGGATGCCTTTGAAGGCGTTCCGTGGTCCGAAGGTGTGGCTGTGGCGGTGGCGGCGCAACCCGCTCAAACGCCGGGCCGACATGGTGGAGGCCTGGGTCGTGCTCGGCGCCTGGCTGCTGACCGTCCTGGCCGGGGTCACGGCCGGACTCGTGGCGGCCCGGTCGGTGGAGCACGGACTCGCCGGGGAGCGGGCGGCCTCGCGCCTCGTCGTGGCCCGCGTCGAGGCACGGGCCCCGGGAAGCCCGCCCGCGCACGGCCACGCGTCCTCCGGTGATCAGGTCTGGGCCGAGGTGCGCTGGACGACGGCCGACGGCTCCGCCCGCACCGGTCGGGTCCGGGTCGAGCCCGGTAGCAAGGCCGGCACGCCGGTCACCGTCTGGACCGACCCGCAGGGCCGTCTCGTCAGCCGCCCCGCCTCCGCCGCGGAGGCCGCCTTCCGTGGCAGCCTGATCGGCTGCCTGGTGGGCGTGAGCACCGCGGCCGTCCCCTTCATCGGCGGCCTCGCCCTGCGCGCCCGTCTGGAACGCCGCCGCATGGACGCCTGGGACACGGAGTGGGCACGGCTCGGCCCGCAGTGGGGGCGCACGGTCTGACCAGGGCCGCAGGTCGGCTTCCGGTACGGCCGGGGATCCGCGCCGCGGTGCTGCCGCCGGGGGTCCGGGCCCGCGGTGCTGCCGACACCCGAGCCGGCGTGGCCGAGCCGCGCGTTGCGTCCGGCGCCGTGTTCCGCGCGTCCGCCGGGAGGACAGACGGGAGATCGGCCGACTCTCCGGCGTACGGGGCGAGCAGCCCGGCCCGGGTGAGGAGGAGGCGGCAGCGCAGCCCCCGACGGGCGGACCGCGTCGCCTGTGCCGCGACCACCCTCGGCGGGCGTGAGAGGCCCCCGGCGGCCCCGGCGCGGCACGGAACCCTCCGGGCGTCTCGGGTGGTTGGCGGCGATACGGCTCTGCAACCGAGTGTGGGGCAGGGGGCTCAGCCGGGCATCGCCTGCCGCCGGCATGCCGAGAGCAAGGGCGAGGCCGGGATCCATGTCGCCGACGCCGCCGATACGACCCTGAGGGGCCGACTGGGACCCCCGGATCGCCGCAGGGAACGGCCTGGCACCGCTCGCCGACGCCGATCCTTCCCGGACCCGTCGGCTCGGGCCTGTGCCTGCCCGGATCCCCTACATCGTCCCCAGCGCCTCCCGGCACGCTCTCAGCAGCGTCTCGTCCTCCGGTACGGCCTGGCCGCCGCGGCCTCCCGGTCGGGCCGGAAGGCGGCGCGGAGCGGCCAGTTCGGCCGCCACCAGGTGGCGTAGCGGGGCGGCGGCCGGACCCATCTCGGTGAGGCACCGCGCGATCGGGGCGCGGGTGTGCGGGGCGTCCACCCAAGCCGCCCGGAACGCCCGCAGGACCGGCTCGGGATCCGCGTCGACGCGCCACAGCGCGCAGGCGGCCGACACCCGCTCCTGCGCCGGCCACGAGCAGGCCATCCGGCGCAGCGCGGGCAGCGCGGAGCGCGCGGCCGGCCCCAGTCTGCCGAGTTGCCGGGCGGCCCGGCACCGGCGCTCCGGATCGGTGTGGGCCAACTCCCGCAGCAGCACGGGGAGTACGGCGGAGGCGTCCTGGTGCGCCGACCAGAGTGCGCCGGCCGCGGCGGCGGCGTGCCGGGTGTGCAGCAGTGCGCGCAGGACGGGTATCGCCTGCGCGGTGGCGCCCAGCGCCTCCAGCGTCTCGACGGCCTGGCCCGCGACCGCGTCCCGTGCTCTCAGGCTGTCGGGAGCTCCCGTCAGCAGCCGCAGCACCTCCGGAACCGCGTCCTCGTCCCCGATCGCGCCGATCGCCGCGAGCAGCGGGGCGGCGAGCCGGGCGGCGGAGGGAGAGGCCGGCGGGATCCGGCCGAGCCGGTGCCGTACCGCGGGGGCGAGGGGGGCCGCGGCGGCGCCGAGGCGGATCAGTGCGAACCCCAGGTCCACCGGCGCGGCCGGGCCGGCCAGTAACCGGGCCAGGGCCGGAACCGCGCGCGGATCGCCGCTCCCGGCCAGCGCCTTGAGCGGGCCGCCCAGCGTGGGGGAGCCGCGCTCGATGCGGTGCGTCCACAGGTCGGGCCGGGCGCACACCAGCGCGTGCAGCTCGTCCGCGGCGGGCGCGGCCAGCGGTCCCAGCTCCGCCAGGACCGCGACCGCCGCGTCCCGCAACCGGTCCTGCTCCGCGGCCAGTTGGACGCCGAGCAGCCGGACCGTCGCGCTGTGGTCGCCGCGCCAGCCGCGCAGCAGTGCCGCCGCCATCCACACGGCGTTGCACCGGTCCACCGGATCCGGGCTGGTCAACTGCCCGGCCAGGAGGGCGGTCCGGTCGTCCACGCGGTCGCCGAGCCCGGTGTGCAGGGTGCGCAGCAGCCGGGAACCCTCCTCGTCGGACGGGCGCAGCCGCCGTAAGCGCCCGACGAGCGTGTCGGCGGAGGGCTCGGGGATCACGGCACGGTGTGCGGAGCGCTCCCGGAGCAGCCGGACCGCCGTCGGCACCACATCGGCGGGCAGCCGGTCGGGCGCGACGAGCGCGAGCTGGCCGAGTGCGGCGAGGCGCAGCCCCGGGCCATACGGCGGCGCGCCCTGCTCGGCCAGGAGGTCCAGCGCGGCGTCGGCGTACCCGGGGTACCGGCGGACGAACAGGCCGAGCGCCTCCGTGAGGGCGGGCAGCACACGGTCGTCCCGTTCGGCCCGCAGCCGCTGCCGCAGCAGCTCCAGGACCCGCGTCGGTGCGGACAGGAAGTGCACGAGGGCCGCGGCGGTGGCCCGGCGCACCGCCGGGTCCGGGTCTGCGGCGAGCGGGACGAAGACCTCGGCGCCCGCGCACACCGCCTCCCGTGCGCGCGGGTCCCCGTCCGCGCTCTCCGCACCGATGCCGACCAGCAGGTCCACGACGCCGGACCGGTCCGGCAGCTCCTCCCGGGCCACGAGCGAGAGCAGGAAGGGGACGCAGGCCAGTGTCGAGTCGTACACGCGCCCCTGGTGGTGCAGCGCGCCGTACATCCCGTCGAGCGCGGTCGCCCGCTCGGCGGTGTCCGCGGACGCCAGGGCCCGTAACCATCCGGGCACGTCCTCCGCCGTGCCGTGCGCGTGCCGCAGCGAGGCCCAGTCGACCTCGTCGATCCCCGTGCCCACGTTGTCCTCCCCAGACGAGTGCCACCTGATCGCGAGTGTGCACCACGGCACTGACAACGGTGGGGAACCGCGCGCTGACTGTGTGCGATCCGTCGGCTGTCACCAGCCAGGGAGCGAGCGGTCGCCGGGGGCGCGCGGGCGGCCCGCGCGCCCCCGGCGGGAGGCGTCAGTTCAGGCCGGGCAGGGACCGCTCCAGGATCGCGTCGAGGCTCGCCCCGCCGGACAGGGTGCCGAACGCGTGCCCCCAGTCACCGCCCAGCCGGCTCGCGCAGAAGGCGTCCGCGACCGGGTGCGGGGCGTGCCGGACCAGCAGGGAGGCCTGGAGGGCGAGCGCCATCCGTTCGACCAGCCGGCGTGCGCCCACCTGGTCCGTTTCGGCCAACTGGGCCTTGAGCCCGGCGACGGTCGCGTCCAGGCGGGCGTCCGCCCCGCGCGCGAGGGCGAGTTCGGCGAACAGGGCCTCGGCCGTGTCCGGTTCCCGGCCGAGCGCGCGCAGTACGTCGAGCGCGTTGACGTTGCCCGAGCCCTCCCAGATCGACAGCAACGGCGCCTCCCGGTAGTGCCGGGGCATGCCCGAGTCCTCGACGTACCCGTTGCCGCCCAGACACTCCAGCGCCTCCGCGGTGAACGCCGGGCCCCGCTTGGTGACCCAGTACTTGCCGACGGCGGTCGCGATCCGTCGGAAGGCGCGCTCCCCGGCGTCCCCGCGCACCGCGCGGTCGGCGGCTCCGGCCAGCCGCAGCGTGAGGGTCGTCGCGGCCTCCGACTCCAGCGCCAGGTCGGCCAGGACGTTGCGCATCAGCGGCTGCTCGATCAGCCGGGCTCCGAACGCGCTGCGGTGCCGGGCGTGATGTCCCGCCTCGACCAGCGTCCTGCGCATCAGGGTCGCGGAGGACATCACACAGTCCAGCCGGGTGCAGTTGACCATCTCGATGATGGTCTTCACCCCTCGGCCCTCCGGCCCGACCAGCCAGGCCACCGTACCGTCGAACTCCGGCTCCGAGGACGCGTTGGACCGGTTGCCCAGCTTGTCCTTCAGGCGCTGGATGCGGAAGGTGTTGCGGCTGCCGTCCGGCAGCACACGCGGCACCAGGAAACAGGACAGTCCGCCGGGAGCCTGTGCGAGCACCAGGAAGACGTCGCACATCGGCGCCGACGTGAACCACTTGTGCCCGCGCAGTGTGTACACACCCGGCTCCGCGGTGGGCGTGGCCGCGGTGGTGTTCGTCCGGACGTCGGAGCCGCCCTGCTTCTCGGTCATGCCCATCCCCGCGAGCAGCCCCGGCTTCTCGGCCGGCACGCGCAGCTCGGGGTCGTACTCCCGGCTGGTGAGCAGCGGTTCGTAGACCTTGGCCAGATCCGGCTGGGCGCGCAGCGCGGGCACGGCGGCGTACGTCATCGACGTCGGGCAGCCGTGGCCCGCCTCCGTGTGCCCCCACACCAGGCCGCCCGCGGTACGGGCCACATGGGCGCCGGGCCGCTCGTCCGCCCAGGGCGCTCCGGCCAGGCCCTCGGCGACCGCCGTCCGCATCAGGTGGTGCCAGCCGGGGTGGAACTCCACCTCGTCGACGCGGTGGCCGTAGCGGTCGTGGGTGCGCAGGACCGGCTCGTGCCGGTTCGCCAGCTCGCCCCACTCCTGCGCCTCCACGCTGCCGGCGCGCGCCCCCAGCCGCCGGATGTCCTTCTCGGCCCACCCGGCGCCCTCCCGGCGCAGCCCCTCCAGCAGGGCCGGGTCGTCGGAGGAGTCGTACGGAGCCAGGGGCGGGGCCTGGTTGGTGACGTCGTGCGTGGCGTACTGCTGCCGGGACCGCGGCTGCGCAGGCGACTGCGCGGGAATCGAGACCATGGAAGCATGTTGCACTCTCGCTGCGGCCGTAGCAATACTGCAACAAGGAGGTGCACGTACAGTACGTGTCCATGCCCATGAACGTCTCGCCCGCGCCGGAGGAGGCAGGCCTGCGGCCGCTGTCCGCGCGGTCGGTCGTGCTGAGCCTTCTCCTCGGCGCGCACCCGGCGGAACTGACGGTGAAGGACCTGGTCCGGCTGGTGGAGCCGTTCGGTGTCGGCGGCTCCACGCTGCGCGCCGCGCTGAGCCGGATGGTCACCGCGGGGGACCTGCGCCGAACCGACGCCGTCTACCGGCTCAGCGACCGGCTGCTGGCGCGCCAGCAGCGCCAGGACGAGGCGCTGCGGCCCGGTACGCGCGCGTGGGACGGCGACTGGGAGATGCTGGTGATCACGGCCACCGGTCGCGGCCCCGCCGAACGCGCCGAGCTGCGCACCCGGTTGACCGCCCTGCGCCTGGCCGAACTCCGCGAGGGCGTGTGGCTGCGCCCGGCCAACCTCGACCGCGGCCTGCCGGAGCGGCTGCACTCCGTCGCCCGGACGTACACCGCGCGCCCCGACGAGCCCGGGCGGGACCTGGTCGCCCGGCTCTGGCCGCTGGAGGCCTGGGCGGCCACCGCGCGGACGCTGCTGGCGCACACGGCGGCGGCCCGCAGCCCCGCGGACCGGCTCACCGCCTACGCCGCGGCCGTACGCCACCTGCTCACCGACCCCGTGCTGCCCCCCGCACTCCTGCCGCCCGACTGGCCGGGGGAGGCCCTGCGCACGGCCTACGCCGGCTATCAGCGGGAGTTGGCCGCCTCGCTGGGACCCAGGGAGCGTGCCGCATGACGGCGCACGCCCTCGAACGGTTCCTGCGGGCCCGGTTCCAGGAGGAGGAGCGGGTGGCCCGCGACGCGACCGCGGGGGCGCCCGGCGCGGTCTGGGGCGTCATGGCGGACCACATCGAGCAGGTGCTCACCTCCCAGCACCGCGGGACCACACACACCCCGCTGGTGCAGTTCGGCGCCGAGGACCCGGTACGGCTGCTCACCCATGTGGCCCGCCATGATCCGGCGCGCGTCCTGCGGAACGTCGAGGCGGGCCGGGCGCTGCTGGCGGAGCACCGGCCGGCGGCGGACGGCCGCTGCCGCACCTGCGCCGCAACGGCCCGAGCGAGCCGGGCACCGGCCCCGTGCGCGACGCTCCGGCTGCTCGCGCTGCCGTTCGCCGGGCATCCCGAGTACGACGAGGCGTGGCGCCCGTAGCCGGCACCGCTCACTGCGCCGGCGAGAGGCCGGATGCGCGGCGGTGCGGGTGGCGCCGAGCCACTCCGAGGAGTTCCCTGGGAAGAGTGGCGCCCCCGGCCGGAAACGGGGGATGACCAGCGCGGTGGCGGGCACTCGGTGGGGCACGTAGGGCGAACTCACCCGAGGAGAGTCATGGCTGAGCAGAAGTCGTCGTCGGCCCTCATGGCGCCCGTGCACGGCGCGGCCTCGGTGCTGCGCAGGGTGCCCGGCGCCGGGATGGTGAGCAGGGCCGCCGAGGGGACGCTGGACAAGGTCGGCGCGGTGTCACCCCGTGGGCGGCGCATCGCCGTGTACGCGGGGGCCGGAGTGCTCGGTGCCGCGGGCGTGGTGGAGTGGCCCGTGGCCCTCACGGGCGCCGCCGTGGCCTGGCTCACCCAGCCCCGGCCCGCGCATCCGGCCGAGAGTAGGGCCGGGCAGGAGCCCGAACCAGCCCACGACCTCGGCACCGCGGCCCTCAGGTCCGGCCACGGCACCGGGTCGGAGGCCGCCGCGAGCACCGAGGCAACCAGTGGTGCCGGGACCGCGGCCGCCGGTGGTACCCGGGCGTCCGCAGGCCATGCGGCATCGGCATCCGGTGGCAGCCGGAGCCATGGCGGCAGCAGGTCGTCCGGCAGCGCGCGGACCTCCCGGGGGGCCGAGGGCTCGGAGGCCAAGCCGTCCCCCGGCCCGCTCGGTCCCACGGCGCGGCCCGACCGCACCACCCTCTGAGGAGGGACACGGTGCTCGGAGTGCTGGCGGCGCCCTCGGCCGCCGTACGACTGCTGCCCGCCGCGCCGCGGCTGCTGGCGCGGGCGGCCGCGCCCGCGGTCGGGATGGCCGCCGGTGCCGCCGCGGGAACGGCGCGCGCCGGAGTGCGCGGCGCGGACGCCGCCGTACGGGCGGCGCGGGTCGCACGCAACGCGCTGCCCGGGGACGACCACTGGCGGGCCGGCGCGCGCGCCCACCTGGCCCTGCGGCCCCTGGACCGGGGCGCGGGCGGCACGGCGCATCTGGCGCGCCGGATGGCCGAGACGCTGGCCGAGCGGCCCGACGTGCTCGTCGCCTACTGGGACCAGGGGCTCGCGCGCCTGGTGGTGACAGCGACCGGCGAGGAGGCCGCCGACCGGGTCGTGGAACACGCCGCCGAACTGGCCGAGCGGCACGGGCTGGTGCTGTCCGCCGACGATGTGGAGGAGACCACGCATCCCGCCGACCCGGCCGGGGTGCGCGCGGCCGTGGCCGCGCTCGCCGCCGACGCGGTGGGCATCGGCGCCGCGCTCACCGCCTACTCGCTCCGGCTGCCGCCCTCCCCCCGCGTGGTCACCGCGGTGGTGACGCTGCTGCGGGAGAACCCGCGCTTCCGCTCCTGGCTGCGCGCCCGGCTGGGCGACACCGGCATGGATCTGCTGCTGGCCTGCGCGAACGCCGCCGCCCACGGCGCCGGGCAGACCCCCACCTCGCTCGTGCTCGAAGGTGTCCTGCGGGCCTGCCAGGTGGCCGAGACGGTGGCCCGCGCCGCCGCCTTCGACGCGGTGCACGACCAGCTGTGCGCGCCGGGCCGCGTCAGCCTCCCGGCGGACGGCGCCGCCCGACCGCCGCTGCGGGAATCCCCGGCGCAGGAGTACGCCGCCCACGCCTCCGCGGGCAGTGTGCTGGGCGCCGCGGCCACCCTCCTGGTCAAGCACGACGGCAGCGAGGCGGCGGAGGCGGTCCTCGCCGGCTCGCCGAAGGCCGCCCGCTACGGCCCCGCCGCCTTCCACGCCGTCCTGAGCGCGGCGCTCGCCCGGACCGGCGTGCTGGTGCGCGCCCCGGAGCGGCTGCGCCAGCTGGAGATGGCCGGCACGGTCGTACTGCACCCCAGCGTGCTGCGCACCGAAGACGGCGAGGCGGACCCGTGGGCCGAACCGGTGCTGGACGCGGCACGCCGGGCGGGCCTGCGGGTGGTGCTCGTGGACGATCCCGCCCTGGAGGACTTCACCGGCCTCGCCGACCAGGTCGTGGACGCGCGCCGGCCGCTGGACGACGTGGTGTACGAGGCGCGCGGCGACGCGGGTGCGGTGCTCGCCGTCGCCCGGGTGCGCTCCGCCGACGAGCACGGGGTCCTGGCCGGGCTGCGCGCCGCCGACCTCGCCCTCGCCCTCACCGACCGGGACGGAGCGGTGGTCTGGGGCGCGGACCTGCTGGCCCTGCACGGGCTGCCCGATGTGTGGCGGGTGCTCACCGCGATACCGGCCGCCCGCACGGTCGGCCGGCACGCCCAGACCCTCGCCCGCTCCGGCGCCGCGCTCTCCGGTCTCCTCGTCGCCATCGGCGAGTCGGGCGGCGGTCACGGACGCCTGGCCGCGCTGCCGGGGATGCGGCACGCCCCCGTCGACGCCGCCGCCGTGTCGGCCCTGCTCTCCGGTGGCCGGGCCGCACTCGGGGTGGCGGCGGCCCGGCCACCGCACCCGCGTCCGCGCGTGCACTGGCACGAGCTGGACCCCGAGCAGGCCAGGGAGCGGCTGGAGCACGAACCGGACATCGAGACCACCGAGGCCGAGGGGCTGACCGCCCGCGTGCGCAACGCCGCCGCCGGGGTCGCCCGGCACCCGCTCGCCGCGCCCGTGCGCTGGTCCTACCGGCTCGGCGGCGCTGTCCGCGGCGAACTCCACGACCCGCTCACGCCGGTGCTCGCCGTCGGGTCGGCGGCGTCCGCGATCCTCGGCTCGGTCGTGGACGCCCTGCTCGTCGTCGGCGCCCTCGACCTGAACGCCCTGGTCGGCGGCGTCCAGCGGCTGCGCGCCGAACGGGCGCTGTCCGGACTGGTCGCCGAGCAGCAGCAGAAGGCGCGTCTCGTGCCGCCGGAGGGGGAGGCGCCGGCCGGCGGCACGCGCACCGTGGAGGCGGGCGAGCTGCATCCGGGTGACGTGATCCAGCTGAAGGCGGACGACGTGGTGCCCGCCGACGCCCGGCTGCTGTGGCAGGACGGTCTGGAGGTCGACGAGTCGGCCCTGACCGGAGAGTCGTTGCCGGTGGAGAAGCAGACGGATCCGACGCCGCACGCCCCGGTCGCCGACCGGCGCTGCATGGTCTTCGAGGGGACGACGGTGGTGGCGGGCCAGGCCCGGGCCGTCGTGGTCGACATCGGTGAACGCACGGAGGCCGCCCGCGCCGTCCACCTGGCCGCCCGTACGCCCCCGGCCGGCGGTGTGCAGGCCCGGCTGCAGGAACTCACCCGCAAGGCCCTGCCGTTGACGCTGGCGGGCGGCGCCGCGGTCACCGGACTCGCGCTGGTGCGCGGCACCCCCATCCGGGAGGCGGTCAGCGGTGGTGTGGCCGTGGCCGTGGCGGCCGTACCGGAGGGGCTTCCGCTCGTCGCGACGGTCGCGCAGCTGGCCGCGGCCCGGCGCCTCAGCCGCGGCGGCGTCCTCGTCCGCACCCCGCGCACGCTGGAGGCGCTGGGGCGCATGGACACCATCTGTTTCGACAAGACCGGCACGCTCACCGAGAACCGGCTGCGGCTGGTGCGCACCTCGGGCGCCGACGGCACGGTCCGCCCGGCGGACGACCCCGGGTCCGCCGGTGTCGTCCGGTCCGCCGCGCGTGCCTGCCCGCAGCTCAACGGAGGCAGCGACCGCCCGGTGCACGCCACCGACGAGGCGGTGCTGGCCGCGGCCGATCCCGACCCGGACTGGACCCAGCTCGCGGACCTGCCGTTCGAGGCGGCACGCGGATACGCCGCCGCCGTCGGCCGGAGCGGGGACGGCCCCCTCGTGCTCGTGGTCAAGGGCGCCCCGGAGACCGTGCTGCCCGCCTGCCCGGGTCTCCCGGAGCACGCGTCGGAGGCGGCCCACGCGCTGGCGGCGGACGGCCTCAGGGTGCTGGCGGTGGCCGAACGGCGATTGGACGCGGCCGATCAGGAGGCCGATGACGTGCTCGAACAGCCGCTGCGGGAGCTGGAGTTCACGGGTCTGCTGGCCCTGTCCGACGTACCGCGCGACACGTCCACCGCACTGGTGGAGGGGCTGAACGAGGCAGGCGTACGACCGGTCATGCTCACCGGCGACCATCCGCAGACCGCTCGGTCCATCGCCGCCGATCTGGGCTGGCCCGAGGATACGGTCGTGGTCACCGGGGACGAGCTGGCCGCGGCGGACCGGGCGGCCAGGGCCCGGATGCTGCGCGACGCGGGCGTGGTGGCCCGGGTGGCACCCGAGCAGAAGCTCCAGGTCGTCGAGTCGCTGCGGGACGCGGGCCGGGTCGTCGGCATGGTGGGCGACGGCGCCAACGACGCCGCGGCCATCCGCGCCGCCGACATCGGCGTCGGGATCAACGCCCGCGGCTCGGCCGCCGCGCGCAACGCCGCCGACATCGTCCTCACCGACGACGATCTGACGGTCCTCATCGACGCGGTCGGCGAGGGCCGGGCGCTGTGGCACAGCGTGGCCGACGCCATCGCCATCCTCATCGGCGGCAACGCGGGCGAGGTCGGGTTCGGCATCCTCGGCACCCTGCTGTCCGGCCGGGCGCCGCTGTCCACCCGGCAGATGCTCATGGTCAACCTCTTCACCGACCTGTTCCCGTCGATGGCGGTGGCGGTGACCGAGAAGGACGACGAGCCCGGCGGCACCGTACGCACCCGCAGCGGATCGCCCGAGGACGCCTCCGCCGTGCTCGGCGCGCCCCTGCTGCGGCAGATCCGGCACCGCGCGCTCACCACCTGCCTGGGCGCGGTGACGGCCTGGCTGATCGGCCGTTTCACGCCCGGCACCGCGCGCCGTTCCGGCACGATGGCGCTGTGCGGGGTGGTCGGCACACAGCTCGTGCAGACGTGGCTGGACCGGCGTGACAGCCGGCTGGTGCAGATCACCTGCCTGGGTTCCGCCGTGGCGCTGGTCGCCGCGGTGCAGATCCCGGGGGTCAGCCACGCGGTCGGCTGCACACCGCTCGGCCCCGTCGGCTGGACCGGTGTCCTCGCGGCGATCGCCCTGGCCCTGGCGGGCCAGCGGGTGCTGCCCCGCCTGGAGGAGACGGTCGGCCGCCTGCTGCCGGGCTGAGCACCCTGGGACACGGTCTGCCGACTGCGGCGCTAGCACCGGGAAGCCGGCCGGTCGGCCGGCACGGGGGTGGGCGGTGCGGGGCGGCGCCGGGCTGGGCGGTGGAGGGGCCGGTTTGCCGACTGCGGAGGAGGCGGGGGCCGGGGCCGACTGGTCGGCTGGGGCCGGGGAGGAGCCGGTCGGTCGGCTGGTGCCGGGTGGGGCGGCCGGGAGCTGGCCCGGCCCGCTGCCGGGCAGTAGCCGACCGGCCCGCTGCCACCCCGCAGTGGGGCAGGCCGTGGTCAGACCGACCTGTGGTACTGCTCCGGCACCCGTACCTCACCGCCCAGTTCGCGGGCGGCCTGCCGAGCCCAGGACGGGTTGCGCAGCAACTCGCGGCCCAGCAGGACGGCGTCGGCCTCGCCGTTCGTCACGATCTTCTCGGCCTGCCCGGCCTCGGTGATCAGCCCTACGGCCGCGACGGGCAGGGGGGTCTCGGCCTTCACGCGGGCGGCGAACGGCACCTGGTAGCCGGGGCCGGCCGGAATGGTCACACCGGAGGCATTGCCGCCGGTGGAGACGTCGAGCAGGTCGACGCCGTGGGCGTGCAGGTCGTGCGCGAAGCGGACCGTGTCCTCCGTGGTCCAGCCGCCGTCCTGGAGCCAGTCGGTGGCCGAGATGCGGAAGAACACCGGCTTGTCCCCGGGCCACACCGCGCGTACGGCGTCCACCACCTCAAGGGCGAACCGGGTGCGGTTCTCGTACGAGCCGCCGTAGGCGTCGGTGCGGTGGTTGGAGTGCGGGGACAGGAACTCGTTGATCAGGTAGCCGTGGGCGCCGTGGATCTCGGCGATCTCGAATCCCGCGGCGAGCGCCCGGCGGGCCGCGGCGGCGAACTGGCCGACGACCTCCTCGATCTGGGCCACGGTCAGTTCGGTGGGCACGGGGTGGCGCTCGTCGAACGGCACCGCGCTCGGAGCCAGCGGCTGCCAGCCGTACGCCTCCGGTCCGACCGGCCCCCCGCCCGTCCAGGTTCGGTCGGTCGATGCCTTGCGGCCGCTGTGCGCGAGCTGGACCGCCGGCACCGTGCCCTGGGCGGTGAGGAAGCGGGTGATCCGGCGGAAGGCCTCCACCTGCGTGTCGTTCCACAGGCCGAGGTCGTAGGGGGAGATCCGGCCCTCCGGCGAGACCGCGGTGGCCTCCACGATCACCAGGCCGGTGCCGCCCGTGGCGCGTGCCGCGTAGTGCGCGAGGTGCCAGTCCTGGGGGGCGCCCGTGAGCGGACCCTCAGGCTCGGCCGAGTACTGGCACATCGGGGGCATCCACACCCGGTTCGGGATGGTCACTTCGCGCAGGGTGATGGGCTCGAAGAGCGCGCTCACGACAGACTCCGTTCGTCACGGGACCGCTGATCGACTCGTACGATAGCCCTCGTACTACGAGAAATGTCAAACTACGAGGACCCTCGTACAATGCTGGCAGCCGAGGAGTTCCGCGACGAAGGGCAGCCGCCGTGACCGACACCGCCACCACCGGCCGCGCACTGCCGCACCCGGAGCGCGACGAGATCCGGCTGGAGTCCGTGCTGCACGCTCTGTCCGACCCGATGCGGCTGCTGATCGTGCGCGAACTGGCCACCACCGGGGCGGAGTTGACCTGCTCGCAGTTCGAGCTGCCGGTGACCAAGTCCACCACCACCCACCACTTCCGGGTGCTGCGCGAGAGCGGGGTCATCCGGCAGGTCTACCGGGGCACGGCCAAGATGAACGGCCTGCGCCGGGACGATCTGGACGGGCTCTTCCCGGGGCTGCTCGACAGCCTCCTGACGGCCGCCGACCGGCAGGCCGGCCGGCTCGGTGGCAGCGTCTGAACCAGCTTTCGCCGGAACGGAGTCGACGGCCGGAAGGCGGGTGGAGACGGTCTGCCGCTCATGTCACCAGTTCATGCCACCGAGCGGCCGGGCCGTGGCGCTACGCCGACCGGGCCGCCGTCAGCAGCGTGTCCCAGTCGGCCAGCTTGACCACGCTCCGCCCCAGTCGCGCGCCCAGCGCCGCCTCGGCCTGCTCGATCGCCAGCCACCCCGCCCAGGGCACCGGTTCGATCCCGGCCGCGCGGAGCGTCGTCAACGGATCCTCCGGCAGTTGCCTGCCGCTCAGTGCGGGAGCGTCCGCGAGCAGGGACGTCACCGTCTCCTTGGCGCAGGGCCGGTTGGTGCCGATGACTCCCGTAGGGCCGCGCTTGATCCACCCGGCGACGTACTCGCCCGGGCAGGGGACACCGTCGCGTACGACGCGCCCGGCCGCGTTCGGCACCGTGCCGCTCACCGCGTCGAACGGCAGCCCCTCCAGCGGTACTCCGCGATAGCCCACCGAGCGCAGCACCAACTGGGCGGGCACGTCCTCGAACCGGCCGGTGCCTGTCACCCCGCCGTGCCCGTCCGGTGCCGTCCGCTCGAAGCGCACGGCGCCGACCCGGCCCCCGTCCGCGAGCAGTTCCACGGGGCGCAGGAAGAACCGCAGGCCGACGCGCCGGACGGCACCGGCCGCGGGTCGGGCGGCCCAGTCGCGCAGCACCTCCAGATTGCGGCGCTGTACGGCGGGCAGCGCCGTCGGGTCGGCCGGATCCAGCGCCAAGTCGCCCGGATCCACGGTGACTTCGGTACCGGGCAGCGTGCCCAGCTCGCGCAACTCCTTGGTGGTGAAGCGGGCCTGCGCGGGACCACGCCGGCCCACCATGTGCACCTCGGTGATCCCGCTCGCCGCCAGCGCGTCCAGCGCCGCCTGCGGGATGTCCGTCGGGCGCAGCTCCGTGGCACTTCGGACCAGCATCCGCGTCACGTCCACCGCCACATTGCCCACGCCGATGACGACGGCCGACCGCACTCCGTGCAGGAAGCCCGTGTCGGCCGCGTCCGGATGCGCGCTGTACCAGGCCACGAAGTCGGTCGCGGACCAGCTGCCCGGCAACTCCTCGCCCGGGATCCCCAGCCGGCGGTCGGTGGCGGCGCCCACGCAGTACACCACCGCGTGGTAGGCCTCCCGCAGCCGCTCCACCGGCAGTCCGCCCGGGCCGCCCACCCGGACCCCGCCGAGGAAGCGCACCCGCTCGTGCTCCAGCACCGTTCTGAGGCTGCCCTGCAGCGACTTGATCTTCTCGTGGTCCGGAGCGACGCCGTAACGGACCAGGCCGTAGGGGCACGGCAACCGGTCCAGGACGTCCACGCACACTCCGGGGTCCCCCTGAACGAGGGTCTGGGCGGTGTAGCACCCGCTCGGCCCCGAACCGACGACGGCGACACGCAGCACGGCGGTACTCCTTGCCCGAAGGAGGGGTGTGCGGACGGCTCCAGCATGGCATCCCCGGGCCCGTGGCGGCAGGGGCCGGCGGGGTGACGCCGACGCGTGTCCGTTCGTATGGAATGCGATCATGCGGTTACGTTGCGTGTGTGCTAGAAGCATCCTTTCTTGATCTTTCTGATCGGAACGCGGAGGACGGCGCCGTATCCGTGTGGCCCGCGTGGAAGGTGCGGGAGCACGGCGGCACGACGTCCTGGTACCAGGTCCTGCTGGCCTTCCCCGACGGCGCCCGCGTCGAGGCCCTGGCCGTCCTGCGCGACGGGCGCGTCTCCATCGAGGACGTCAGCGCACAGCCGGCCCTGTCCCTCACCGACCTGGCGGTCCTCGCGAAATGGATCGAGGCGCCGCTGCTGGAGTCGTGCGGGGTGGCGGCGGAGCGGTCGTACGAGGGCGGCGGCGACCGGCGGCCGGACGAGCGGGAAGCCGCCGGCACGGCACGCGCACCACAATCGGCCGCCACGGAGCCCGTCCCGGAACCCGGCGGCATGGAGCGAGACCCGCACGCCGCCGCGACGGCGCCCGTCCCGAGAGCGGGCGGCATGGAGCCCTTCCCGCACGCCGCCGGCGCGGCGCCCCTCCAGCAAGTCGGCGGCACGGAGCACTCCCCGCGCCCCGCCGCCACGGAGCCCGTCCCGGAACCCGGCGGCATGGAGCGAGACCCGCACGCCGCCGCGACGGCGCCCGTCCCGCAAGCCGACGGTATGGAGCCCTTCCCGCACGCCGCCGGCACGGCACGCGCACCACAATCGGCCGCCACGGCGCTCGCCGCCGCCACAGCGCATGGCGCCGCCACGGCGCACGCCCCGGCAGTCGGCGGCATGGAGACCTTCCCGCACGGCGCCGCCACGGCGCACGCCCCGCACCCCGGCGGCATGGAGCGTGCCCCGCACGCCGCCGCCACGCGGCACGCGCCCGAAGCCGACGGCATGGAGAAGGCGCGGCCGGAAGCCGTTGGCGCGGAGCGAGGCCGGGGCGCCGCCGTCACGGAGCGCGAACCGCGAGTCGACGGCAAGGTGGGGCGTGAACCAGCAGCCGACGGCCAGCAGGAGGACGCGCTGTACTACGCGGGGCAACGCCGCGCCCGGCCGGGCTGGCCGCGGGGCAACGAGGGCCGGCGGCTCGTCGCGCAGGAATACCGCGCCGCCCAGGAGCAGGGCGCCGACCCGGTGCTCGCCGTGATGAGCGCGACCGGGCACAGCCGTCGCCGCTCCCTCAGGCTGATCGCCCAGGCACGGGACGCCGGATACCTGACGCCACGCCATGTGCGCCGCGGCTGAGGCGAGTTGACGCAGCCTCAGGGCTGACCGGGACGGCTCGGACGCTCTTCCGTGGCGAAGAACCGGGACAGGTCCTGCTCCCGGGCCTCGCCGCCCGGCACGCTCTCCGGCGGCACCCCCGACTCCCAGTCGAGCCCGTACCGCTGGAACAGTTCGGCCCGCAGCGCCGGAACGGGCATCGGCACCCCCGGGATCAGCGCCGAGTACACCGCGCCCATCAACAGGGCCCGCAGCAGCGGATAGTCGGCGAAGACGTCCTCGGAGCCGTACCGGGTGACGGTGTCGCGGAGCAGCTCCGCCAGCCGGCGTTGCTCCGGGCACTGCACGAAGCCCTCGGCCTGCAGCAGCCCGGCCATGTGCTGGCGCATCAGCACCGGCCGGTCGCGGGCCAGCCCCAGGATCGCGTCGATGGCCCGGGCCAGCCGCTCCCGGCCGTCCTCGGTGCGCGGTTCCCGCTCCAGCGCCTCTTCCAGGGTGCGGTGCATCAGCCGGTGCACGGCGGACTGCACCAACTGGCGCTTGCCGGGGAAGTAGTACGACACCAGCCCGCGCGCCGATCCGGCCCGGTCCGCGATGTCACCCAAGGTCGTCGCCTCGTAGCCGCGCTCGTCGACCAGTTCCACCGCGGCCTGCAGCAGCCGCTCCCGGGAACGTCGCCGCAACTCTTCATTGACCGAGGCGCTGCGCGGGGACATCCTGTAACTCCTGCGTTGACTGGCTGCCAGCCAACTATACTCATCGCAGGGGGCGTCGCCCTGCGCGGGGCGCCCTGTTCCAGGGTTGCCGGCCGTCTGGGGCGACGCGGGGGATCGTCTCAGACGGCCGGCACGGGAGCCAGCCTTTTTCGCCGCGTTCCAGCGCCTTCTGTTCGATGCCCAGACGCCGGGGCGGCCGCAGCGCGCATTCGACCAGGGTGAGGAACGCCGGGGCCGACCGCTCCGCCGACGCCCTCCGGGCCTCAACCCACCAGGTCCAGCACGGGAAGCAGCGCGTCGGGGCGGTCCGTCACCGGCAGGTGGTCGACGAAGTGCACCCGGCAGCCGAGCGCGGTCGCGCCACCGTCAGCCTCCTTGCTGTCACCGACCATCAGCACCTGCCGCGGATCGGCGCCCAGCGCCGCGCAGGCGACGGAGAACAGCCGCTGGTCCGGCTTCTGCACGCCGTGCTCGTACGACAGCACATACGCGTCCACATACGGGTCCAGGCCGTGCTCGCGGAACACCGGCCGCAGGTCCCAGCCGATGTTGCTGACCACGCCCACGCCGATCCCGCGCTCGTGCAGCGTGCGCAGCACCTCGGCGGCGTCCGGGTACGGGGCCCAGGCGGCGGGTGTCATGTGCCGTTCGTACAGCGCGTCGTGCAGCCCGGGGTCGGGCAGCGGCACCCGCCGGGACAGTCCCGTGTAGGCGGCCCGGTGCAGCTCCGCGCTCTCGTCCCGCACGGCCCAGACCTCGGCCAGGTCCTCCGGCAGCTGCACCGGGTCCGCGCCGCCCGGGAGCGCGCCGGCCTCCTCCAAGGCCCGTGCGGCAGCCAGCAGTTCGGGTCGCGGCAGGGTGTGCCCCGTCTCGGCCAGCACCGTACGCAGCCAGGACTCGGTGGACTCGACGCGGAACAGTGTCCCGGAGAAATCGAACAACACGGCAGTCATGCGCCCGACCCTATCCGGGCCCGCCGACCGGCGTACCGGGGGAGTGGCGGCGGTCCGACCACTCGTGCACCACCACGGCCAGGGTGACGAGCAAGGCCCCGAACAGCCAGCCGCCGAGCACGTCCGAGGGCCAGTGGACGCCCAGCCACACCCGGGTGACGCCCACCCCCGCCACCGAGACCACGGCCGCCGCCACGGCCGTACGCCACCGGCCACGGCCCGCGCCGAAGCGGCGCAGCAGCCACAGCAGCAGTCCGCAGACCACGGTGGCCGTCATGGCGTGACCGGAGGGAAAGGCCGCGTAGTGGGCGGAGTCCACGGGGTCCGGCCACACCGGGCGCGGCCGGCCGACGGCGTCCTTGACCGTCTGCTGCACGATCCCCGCGACGGCCACGGTGGCCGCCAGCCACAGCGCCGTCCACCAGGCGGCGTACCGGCACACCAGCCACACCGCGGCCACCGCGCCCACCAGACGCATGGTCAGCGGGTCCCAGACCCAGTCCGTCAGCACCCGGAAGACATGGGTGAGAACGTGGTCGCGGACCGCCCAGCGGTGGGTCGTACGGGAGATGTCGCCGTCCAGGCCGAGCAGCGGGCGCCAGTGGACGACGACCAGAACCGACAGCAGCCCGCAGCACATGCCGAGGGCGGCCGCGACGAGCGCCGCGGTGCGCGCAGTACGTGCGCGGGGCCGGAGCGGGGCGGAGTTGTGGCGCATACCGCGATCCTCGTCGATCGGGCGGCCCGTGGCCATCAACCGGCCGGCTCGTGCTGCGTCGCGTACGGCCGGGCTCAGCCGAGCGCCCGCAGGCCGGGAACCAGGGCCACCACCACCGGGATCGCCGGCACCAGTGCCGCGACCGCCGTCAGACGCAGCCGGCGCAGTGCGGGGAGCCGGTCCGGGGCCGTCAGCAGTCGGTGCACACGCTGCGGCACATGGGCCTGCGGGGTGGGGCAGGGTCCGAACACGCCCCGGTCCTCGTTGAGTTCGACCAGCGCCAGCGCGGTCGTCAGCCGGCCGAAGCGCCGGGAGGCCATGTCGTCGGCGGCGAGCTCGACCAGCCGGTGCATCTCGTCGCGGAACGCGGCGAACACCGGCACCTGCGGGAACCCGTCCGCCAGCGCGGCCGAGCAGTGCAGCAGCCAGTCGTGCCGGGCCTGCGCGTGGCCCTGCTCATGAGCGAGGAGCGCGTCCAGCCGACGCCCCTTCAGGCGGCGCAGCGCGGCCGTCGTGACCACCAGCCGGGGTGCCGCACCGGGCAGCCACCAGGCGTCGGGCCGTTCGCCCTCCAGCACCACCAGCCGGCCGCCGGCCGGCTCCTCGCCCGGCAACAGCGGGGCCCGCACGAGGAGTTCGGCCCGCCGTGCGCGGCGCCGGGCGCGGGCCCGTACGACCTCGCGCACCAGCATCGCGAGGCTCCACAGGCCGCCGGCGGCGAGCAGGACGGCGGTGGGCGCCGCCCAGGAGCCGGCCGTGCCCAGGGCGTAGGCGTCCACGACGGCGCGCGGAGCCCGGGCGAACACCTGCCCGCGCACCGCCTGCCAGGCCGCCGACGCGCTGAGCGTCATCGACAGCAGACAGCACAGCAGCACGGCCGCCACGACGCACTGCCACACCCACAGGGCGACGACCGGTTCGCGGTCCGGCCAGTCGGCCCGGGCGAGCAGCCGCGGGGCGACGACGGCGGTCAGGGCGCCGAGCAGCAGCAGGGTCGCGGGGACCATCATGGTCAGCACCCTATGAGCGCGAGGCAGCTCACGGGTACGGTCCGCGCCACCGAAGTGACGCAGACAACGCACCAGCCCCAGCACCCGCACCCGCGCGGACGCGCATGGCTCACCTCGCTCACAGGGTGAGCAGCATCGCCACCATTCCGATCCCCATGGACAGCCGGCAGGCCCGCGCCAGCTCCGGCCGGTCGCCCCAGCCGGCCGGGCCGCCACCCGCCCCGGCCACCGCGACGGCGGCGGGTACCAGACGGGCGCCGGCGAGCAGGACGTACCCCGTGAAGTACGCGAGCAGCGTGCCGGTCAGCACGGGCACCCCGGTGCCGCCGTGCGCGTGGTGTGCGCCGGGCGGGGCCGCGGCCATCGCCGCCGCCATGTAGGCCATGGCGGCGGCGCCCACCAGGTGGTGCAGATGGTGCCGGGCGGCGCGCGCCGTCCACAGCGCGCGCAGCGCCGCCGCGCCGAACACGGCCGCGTACACCGGCCACGCCCACCTCGGGGGAGTGAACACCGCCGCCGGTACGGCCATCACGGCCATGCCGAAGCCCATGAGCGCCTCGCCGCCCGCGGCCCGGCGCTGCTCCTCTACACCGCTGCGCATCCGCAGCAGGCAGTAGGCGCCGGTCGCGGCGCACAGTGCGACCAGCAGCCACGCTGCCGGCACCGGTCCGTGCACACGCACCTCCCCGCTCGACGGTGGGTCGAGGATGCGATGCCCACGCCACGCGGAGCGCACGCGAGCGCAAGGGTGTACACGGGGAGCACTCCCGGGAGCGAGGCTGCTGAACGGGCTGCGGGGGGTGCCGTGGAGCAAAGAATTTTATAAGTAAAACACATGCTAAATTGATGGTATGAGCAGCGCGACCCCCCACCGACTCCCGCTCGCCGGAGTGCTCCGCCTCCGGCGGCCCTCCGACATCTGGTTCAAGCCCGCGCTGAGCGTGGTCGCCGCGGTCGCCCCGCCCAACCTGATCCTGCTGGCGCTCGGCCGCCTCGACCTCGCGATGTACACGATGGCCGGATCACTGTGCGCTCTGTACGGCCACCACCGGCCCTACGCCGCCCGCGCCCGCGTCCTCGCCTGGGTGGTGCTCGGCATGGTCGGCGGCCTCGCCGTCTCCCTGCTCGCCGCGTCGCTCACCTCCGATCCCTTCGTCCTGGTCACCGTCGGCGCCGTCATGGCGGCCGTCCAGAAGACGGCGTGCGACGCCACCCGGCTCGGACCGCCCGCGAACGTGGTCCTGACCTTCATCAGCTCCGCCTCGCTGTTCGCACCGCAGACCCTGGGCCAGGTGCCCGGCCACCTCGGGCTGGCCCTGGCGGCCGGCGCCTGGGCCTGGCTGGTCGGCATGGCGCCCGGACTGCTCCGCCCGAACGGCCCCGAGCGCCGTGCCACCGCGCAGGCCCTGAACGCCGCCGCCGGGTACGCCGGCACGCGCGGCGTGGCCGACGACCACGACCACGACCGGGCCCGGGACGCGGCCGCCGCCGCGATCCACGCCGCCTGGCAGTCGCTGCTCGCCGCCGGCGCCCGGCCCGACCGCACCCGGCGCGCCCTGGAACGGCTCCTCGTCCGCGCCGAGGTCGCCCTCGCCGCCCCGGCCGACACCGACCCCGCACGGCTGCGCGCCTGGGCCCGCGCCCTGCGCGGCACCGGCAGGGTGCCGCGCGTCGACTCCCCGCGCGAGTCCGCCGGTGAACTCCTCGGTGCGGACACCGGACTCGCCCTGCCCCGCCCCCCGCTGCGGCACCGCCTGACCCCCCTCGCCCCGATCGCCGCGCGCACCGCGATCGGCTGCGCCCTCGCCGGATACGCCTCCCTCGCGCTCGGGGCCGGCCGCCCCTACTGGGCCCTGGTCACCGCGGCCTCCCTCTACCAGGCCAACGTCACCCTCACCTTCAGCCGCGGCGTCCAGCGTGTCGTCGGCAACGTCGTCGGTGTCCTGCTCTTCGCCGCACTCGCCCCGCTCGCCCACCTCCACCCGGCCGCCCTGGTGCTGTGCACCCTGGCCCTGAACTTCGGCGCCGAGGCGCTGATCGGCCGCAACTACTGGCTGGGCAGCGTCTGCGTCACGCCCATGGCCCTGCTCGTCACCGAGTTCGCCCGCGCCCAGAACCCGGCCGAGCTGATCACCCAGAGGGTCGTCGACACCCTCGTCGGCGCGCTGGTCGGCTGCGTCGCGGCCGTCGCCGTCACCAACCGGCGCGCGGGCGACCGCCTCGACCACGCGCTGACGGCCGCGGAACGCGCCCGCGAGCACGCCGCCCGGCTGCTGGCCGAGCCGCACCCGGCCCCCCACGCCCTGGAGTCCGCGCGGCGTGCCCTCGCCGCCGCGCTCGTCGACCTGCGCGCCACGGCCGACGCCGCGTCCGGCGAGTGGTGGCAGCGCGCCCTGCCCGAGGAGCGGGTCGTGCTCGCCGAACGGTCCGGACACCGTACGCTCGCGGCGACGGTACGACGCCAGGGGTTCGTGCCGCGGATCCAGGACCAGGAACGGAACCAGGACCAGGAGCAGGGCCAGAACCCGGGCCGGTACGGGGACCAGGGCCGGGCTCAGGGCAGGACGACGGAGGACATACGGCCATGACGGCGACGAACGGCGAACGGACACCGGCGGACGACGCGTCCGGCACGGGCCCCGCTCCCGGCGGGCCCACGCCCGGGGCCGCCCCCCGCACGGGTACCGGCAGCGGCGCTGACACCGCCGGCCGCCGTGACACCGTCGCCGCCGTGGTCCGGCAGTGGCAGGCCGTCCACCCCGAGCTGGACACCGGGCCCATGGAGGTCATCGGCCGGATCAACCGCTGTGCCGCGCTGCTCCAGCAGGCCGAGGACGCGCCGCTGCGCCGGGCCGGGCTCAGCCGTCCCGAGTTCGACCTGCTGGGGGCGCTGCGCCGCACCGGGCACGAGCTGACCCCGGGGGATCTGGCCCGGGAGACCTTCTCCTCGGGGGCCGCCGTCACCAAGCGGGTCAAGCAGCTGACCGAACGCGGTCTGGTCGAGCGGCGCGGCGACACCCGCGACCGCCGCGTCGCCCACGTCCGCCTCACCGACACCGGCCGCGACCTGGTCGACGGCATCATCCCGGAGCAACTCGCCTACGAAACCACCGTGCTGTCGGTGCTGGCCCCGGAGGTCCAGGCGGAACTCGCGGGCCGGCTGGCCGAGTTGCTGAGCCGCCTGGAGGGCCACATGGGACCCGCGTGGCGGGCGGGCCGACGCGCCTAGAGCACGTCGTGCGCCGTACGCCGATACGTCGACCGGCGGTCCCGGATGTCCGGCCAGCGGTCGCCGTACACGTTGCGTGTGACGGGCGGCTCGCGCAGGAAGTCGTGCGGGAAGCCCAGCGGGACCGCGCTCACCTCGTCCAGCCGCTTCATCGTGTCCGCGTCCAGCCGTACCCCGGTGCTCGCGAGGTTGTCGGCCAGCTGCTCCGGCTTCGTGGCGGAGATGACCGGTACGACGTTCCCGGGCCGGCCCAGCAGCCAGGCGAGGGCCACCTGCGCCGGGCTCCAGCCGCCCTGCTCGGCGACGTCCAGGACGACGCTGATCACGTCCTCCTCCGCAGCCGTCGGCCGCTCCCCCAGCACATCCAGCCGGCCCCGCTCCCCACGCCGGTACTTCCCGGTGAGACTGCCCGCCGCCAGCGGTGCCCAGGCGAACACGGCGAGGTCGAAGGCCCGGGCCTGCGGGAGCAGTTCACGCTCCGGGGTGCGCTCCAGCAGGCTGTAGCGCAGCTGCGAGCCCGCGAAGGGCGTCCAACCCCTCAGTTCGGCAAGGGTGTTGGCCTGGGCGATCTCCCAGGCCGGCCAGTCCGACACCCCCACGTAGAGCACCTTGCCGGCGCGCACGACGTCGTCCAGGGCGCGCATCACCTCCTCCACCGGGGTGAAGTGGTCGCGGGCGTGCACCCACAGCACGTCGAGCCGGTCGGTGCGCAGTCGGCGCAAGCTCTCCTCGACCGACTGCACGAGGTTCTTGCGGTGGTTGCCCGCGGCGTTGGGGTCGCCGTCGTGGGTGCCGCAGGTGTACTTGCTCGCCAGCACGAACCGGTCGCGGCGTCCGGCCAGCAGTTCGCCGAGGATCCGCTCGGAACCGCCCGACGTGTAGTTGTTCGCGGTGTCGACGAAGTTGCCGCCCGCGTCGGCGTACGCGTCGAGGATCCGGGCGCAGGTGTCGCTGTCGGCACCCCAGCCCGATTCCTCCCCGAAGGTCATCGTGCCGAGCGCCAGCTCGCTGACGCGCAGACCGGTCCGTCCGAACAGTGTGTACCGCACGTGTGTCTCCCTTTCCGGCAGGTGGTGCGTGCGAAGCTATGAGCTGGAGCGCTCTCGAAGGCAAGGGCGCCGCCCAGCCCTCCGCACCGGCCCGCCCGCGCCGCGGCCCGGGCCGGGGGACCACGGGCCGGGTGCCCGAGGACGGGGCCGAGCGGCAGGGTGTCAAGGAAGGTCCTGGATCCCCGGCCGGTATCGCAGCGGATGGTCCGAAGGGACCTCGACCAGGACGATGCGGGTGCCGTCCGGGTCGGCGATCCACATCTCGACCAGGCCCCACGGCTCCCGCACCGGCGGCCGGACGATGCCGACGCCCTTCGCGCGCAGCTCCTCGTGCGCGGCCGTCACGTCGTCCACCTGCAACCACAGCCGTACCGCGGGTGACGGCGGCGTCTCGGACCTCCCCGAGACCTCCAGGAAGCCGCCGCCGAGGAAGTAGACGGTCCCGCGCTCGGGACCCGTACCGAACTCGCGGTAGACGGCGAGCCCCAGCCGCTCTCCGTAGAACGCCCGGGAGCGCTCGGGGTCGGTGGGGGTGAGCAGGGTCCGGCTGCTGAGTACGTGCACCATGCAGGCGGAGCCTAGGGCAGGGTTACGCTCGACCCTGGCTCAGCCACGCCCGAGACCGAAAGGCCGCTCATGGAAACCGCCCCCACCCGACCCGCCTTCCGCGACGCGACCGACGCCGACGTCGACGCGCTGGTCGCGCTGATCGAGTCGGCCTACCGCGGGGACGCCAGCCGGGCCGGTTGGACCACCGAGGCGGACATCCTGGAGGGGCAGCGCACGGACCCCCAGGGCGTGCTGGACGTGATCAAGTCGCCGGACAGCCGGCTGCTGACGGTGGAGCAGGACGGCCGGATCGTCGCCTGCTGCCAGCTCGAACACCGTGGCGACCACGCCTACTTCGGCATGTTCGCGGTCAGCCCCGCCCTGCAGGGCGCGGGCCTCGGCAAGACGGTCATGGCGGAGGCCGAGCGCCGGGTCCGCGAGATCTGGGGCGTCACGGAGATGCGCATGACGGTGATCTCCGTGCGTGACGACCTGATCGCCTGGTACGAGCGCCGCGGCTACCGCCGTACGGGAAAGATGAGCCCCTTCCCGTACGGCGACGAGCGTTTCGGTATCCCGCAGCGCCCGGACCTGCAGTTCGAGCTGCTGGTCAAGAGGTTCGGGTGACCGTCAGGCCGTGAAGCGCGCCGTGCGCTTGATCTCCGGGAAGTCGGTCGTCGCGCCGTCCAGCTCCAGGGCGCGCACCAGCCGCAGATGATCCTGGGTGTTGACGACCCAGCCGATGATCCGCAGCCCGGACGCGCGGGCGTGCTCGACGACCTCCAGGGTGAGCCGGCGGATGTCGAGGCAGACGGTCGCCGCGCCGACGGCGACCGCGCGCTCCACCACGTCCGTGCCGTAGTGGCTGGCGACCAGCGCCGTGCGCACACCCGGCACCAGCCGCGCGATCTCGGCGACCGCGTCGTCATGGAAGGACGCCACCTCCACGCGCCCGACCAGGTCGCGCTGGTGCATCACCGTCGCCAGGGCCCGGGCCGCCGCCACGTCCTTGATCTCGGCCTGCAGCGGCGTGCGCACCGCGTCCAGCACCTCCTCGAACACCGGCACCCGCTCGCCGCGGCCCGCGTCCAGGGCGCGCAGCTCGGCCAGGGTCTTGTCGGCGATCGGTCCGGTGCCGTCGGTCGTACGGTCCACCTCCGCGTCGTGCATGACGACCAGGGCGCCGTCCTTGCTCAGATGCAGATCCAGTTCGATCAGGTCGAGGCCGGCGTCCTGCGCGGCGACGAAGGAACGAAGGGTGTTCTCGGGCTCGACACCCATGACCCCGCGGTGACCGATGGTAAGGAAGTTCAAGGTTCAACTCGCTTCCGTCGACGGCGGCTCGGCGCGCGCGGGACGGGCGGACGCCGTCGTCCGCGCGGGCAGAGTCGCAGCCTAATGGCCGGGCCCCGCGATGAACCCGCATGTGCACAAGGCATCCGGGTTGTCGGGTCGCTGGCGGCTGGCCGGTATCCGCCCCTGCCGTCACCCTGTCGTGGGCGAGTCCCCGCACCGTTGACCGCCCCGCTCCGCCGCGCGCGAGAGGCGGGCGCTGCCGACGGAAGTGAGCGCCGTCACGGTGTACGGCAGGAAAAATGTCGGCGTCGAAGGGTGGAGGCAGAATAATTTCCTGAGCTTGCCTCTTGCTGGCTGAAACGGGGTATGCATACGGTGTCCTTACGCGAGCTTCTCCCGTGGAGGATGGGACATGACGGAAATTCTTGTGCAGGCGGGTGCGGAGGGACAGGTTTCTTCGCTGACCAGGGTGGTGGAGCACCCGGCCTGGCCCGTGCTCAAGGATGCCGTGGAGCAGATCCGGCCATGGCAGTCCAAGGACGGATCGATCGACTTCGAGGCCGAGGGCGCCCCGGCCCCGGCGGACGTCGAGGCCGCCGTACGGCGTGTCGTCGACGCGGTCGAAGAGCTGTCCCCGCTGCTCCCGCACGACGAGGCCTACCACCGGGCCCTCGTGAAGGACCTGCACCGCTGGGCCGACGGCGGCTTCCAGGTGCCGGACTTCCTGGACTCCCTGCTGGCCTTCCAGCCGGCCGCCAACCGTGCGGACGGCCTGCAGCACCTGGTCGTCTTCCCGATGTACACGCAGAACGGCAACCTGGACCGCAACCTGGAGGCGGTCGTGCTGCGCATGGTCTGGCCCGACTGGCTGGCCGAGCTGGAGCGCACCCGCTACGACAACCCGCTCTTCTGCGGCATCACGTTCGAGGACTTCACGGCCGGGTACGACACCAACTCCGCCGTCCTCTTCCCGGAGACCATCGCCGTGCGCGAAGCGCCGGAACGATTCTCCTGGGGTGGCATCTTCTGCGACCGCGAGGCCGCCCGCTTCCGCCGGGTCACCGCCGCGGCCGTCGACATCCTGGGCCTCCAGCTGCCCGAGGACATCGCCGCCATGGTCCACGACCAGAAGCGCTGCGAGGAGGCCTTCGTGCTGTGGGACATGGTCCACGACCGCACCCACAGCCACGGCGACCTGCCGTTCGACCCGTTCATGATCAAGCAGCGCCAGCCGTTCTGGATGTACGGCCTGGAGGAGCTGCGCTGCGACCTCACCGCCTTCAAGGAGGCCGTGAAGCTCCAGGCGGACGGCGTCCCGCAGGCCCGTGACGTGCAGTACGCGGTGCTCTTCGACCGCATGTTCCGCTTCCCGGTCACCGGCGACCGCAACCGCAACTACGACGGCCTCGGCGGCCAGCTGCTCTTCGCCTACCTGCACAAGCACGACGTCCTGCGCTGGACCGACAACAAGCTCTCCATCGACTGGGAGCGCGCCCCGCACGTCACCAACCAGCTGTGCGCCGAGATCGAGAAGCTCTACAAGGACGGCATCGACCGCCCGAAGCTGGTGCACTGGTTCGCCGGGTACGAACTGGTCCGCACCTACCTCGCCCCGCACCCCGGCTCCAAGTGGGCCAAGGGCCCGGAGGCGCTGGACCTGACCCAGCCGCCGCGCAAGCTGGTGGACGACGTGCTTCCGGACGAGTTTCCGCTGAGCATGTTCTACGAGGCCCTGTCCAAGAAGCTGAAGAATGTGATCGCCTCCACCAAGGGCATCACGGCGGACAGCGCCGAGCCGGTCGCCGCGTGAGCGACCGCGTGCGGAACACTGCTTCACGCGTCCAGAACACTGCTGCAGAGGGGAAGAACATGGGGAACGGGGCGAACGGGCCGCTCAGCGGTGCGGTGATCGCGGTGGCCGGCGCGGGCGGACCCGCCGGGCGCGCGACGCTGCTGCGTCTGGCCGAGGCCGGGGCGACCGTGGTCGGCGCGGACAACGACCCGCAGCGGCTGTCGGAGGCCGTGGACGCGGCCCGGTACGCCTCCGGTGGCGCCACCGTCACCGGCGACACGGTGGACCTGCTCGACCTGCAGTCCACCCGGGACTGGGCCGCCCACGTCGAGAAGGACTTCGGTCGCGTCGACGGCCTGGTGCACCTGGTCGGCGGCTGGCGCGGCAGCGAGACCTTCACCAAGACCAGCCTGGACGACTGGGACTTCCTGGAGCTGCTGCTCGTCAAGACCGTGCAGCACACCTCCCTCGCCTTCCACGAGGCGCTGCAGCGCAGCGAGCGGGGCCGGTACGTCCTGATCAGCGCGGCCGGCGCGAGCAAGCCGACCGCGGGCAACGCCGCGTACTCCGCCGCCAAGGCGGCGGCCGAGGCGTGGACGCTGGCCATGGCCGACTACTTCCGCAAGGCCGGGGGCGAGGGGGGTCCCACGTCCGCGGCTACGATCCTGGTGGTGAAGGCGCTGGTGCACGACGCCATGCGCGCCGAACGCCCCAACGCGAAGTTCGCGGGCTTCACGGACGTCAAGGACCTCGCCGAGGCCATCGAGGGCGTCTGGAGCAAGCCCGCCGCCGAAGTGAACGGAAACCGTCTGTGGCTGACCGAGAAGCCGTGAACCCTCCCAAGACCGACGCGCGTCGCCACCACGACCCGCAGGTCCGCGGTTTCGCCAGTGACAACTACGCCGGAGCCCACCCGGAGGTGCTGGCCGCCCTGGCCCTGGCCAACGGCGGCCACCAGGTGGCGTACGGCGAGGACGAGTACACCGAGAACCTCCAGCAGATCATCCGCAGCCACTTCGGGGCCACCGCGGAGGCCTTCCCCGTCTTCAACGGCACCGGCGCGAACGTGGTCGCGCTGCAGGCGGTCACCGACCGCTGGGGTGCGGTGATCTGCGCCGAGAGCGCGCACATCAACGTCGACGAAGGCGGCGCGCCCGAGCGCATGGGCGGTCTGAAGCTGCTCACCGTCCCCACGCCCGACGGCAAGCTCACCCCCGAGCTGATCGACCGGCAGGCCTGGGGCTGGGAGGACGAGCACCGCGCCATGCCCCAGGTGGTGTCGATCACCCAGAGCACCGAGCTGGGCACCCTCTACACACCGGACGAGATCCGCGCGATCTGCGAGCACGCGCACGCCCGCGGCATGAAGGTGCACCTGGACGGCTCCCGGATAGCCAACGCGGCCGCCTCGCTGAACGTGCCCATGCGGACGTTCACCAACGCGGTCGGCGTCGACCTCCTCTCGCTGGGCGGGACCAAGAACGGCGCCGTCTTCGGTGAGGCGGTCGTGGTCATCAACCAGGACGCGGTGCGGCAGATGAAGCACCTGCGCAAGATGTCGATGCAGCTGGCCTCCAAGATGCGCTTCGTGTCGGTGCAGCTGGAGGCGCTGCTGGCGAAGGACCTGTGGCTGCGCAACGCCCGGCACGCCAACGAGATGGCCCAGCGCCTCGCCGAGGGCGTGCGCGCGGTGCACGGCGTGGAGATCCTCTATCCGGTGCAGGCGAACGGCGTCTTCGCGAAGCTTCCGCACGATGTGAGCGAGCGGCTGCAGAAGCGTTTCCGGTTCTACTTCTGGGACGAGGCCGCCGGGGTCGTGCGCTGGATGTGCTCCTTCGACACCAGCGAGGAGGACGTCGACACGTTCGTGGCCGCGGTCAAGGAGGAGATGGCCCGCTAGCCGGGACAGGGACGCATGGATGTGCGGCCGGTCGAAAGTCATTGACTGTCGATCGGCCGCATTCCTCTTCCTCCGTCGCGGGGCACGGCGACTGGAGCAACGCGTGACCTCCTTGGACGGGGTCCGCAACCCCCTGACGACGACCGCGCGCTGCGCCGGCGAGGCGGCCGACTGCGCGGTCAGCGGCTCGTCGGAGATCCCGGGCCTCGGCGCGGCTCAACAGCGCGGGCTGCTCAAGGCCTTCGCCGAGGACCAGGCCGAGCGGCGCGGCTGCTCCGGCCCGCGCATGACCGGCTGACACCCGGCGGCCCGGCCTCACGGCGCCCCGTACCGGAAAGCTTCAGGCAGGCGTCGTCGAGGAGTTGCCGCAGGGCCGACGCCCGGCCGGCCGGGACCTTCCGGGCCCGCGTCCAGGCCTCCACGGTCGGGGAGATCTGGCGGCGTTCGTCCATGAGGTCGCCGTGCGGGGGCCGCTCGCCGGCCGGCGGGCGATGCCGGCCATCCGGTATCGGCACCCTCCCGCACGTCAGGGCGGACGGCGTCCGGCATGGTGACATAGCCGACCTCGGCTCCTTCGGCTCGGTCGTGCGCCGGCACACCCGCGGCCTCTGCCTGCCGGCCCCGGAACAGGTTTCCAGCAGGCCTGCAGTGGGCCAGGTAGGCCCGCTCCGCGTCGTACCGGATCGCGAACGCCTCCGGGTCCCCGCGCTCGAAGAACGACCGGTCCGGGGCGCCCTCGGGCACCGTCAGCGGTTTGGCACCACAACCCGGGTGCCGTGAGGCGGAGCCGAGGTCCGGGCAGCGGAGCGGGAAGCTGGAGGTCACCGAATGCGTCGACGAATCCCGGCAGGCCCGCCGGCATAGGGGGCAAAGCGGGAGAATCCCTGTCACGGGAAGAGGAAGAGGAACTCGCCGTCCTGGTCGTCCCGCCCGGTGCAGGCGGTCGTCCGCACCACCGGCGTGGCGTCACCGCGGCCCTCGAAGTGCGGGCCGCAGCCGTAGTCACCGGGCCCGGGGGGTGCCGTGGTGTCGGCCTTCGTGAAGTGGCCGCCGCCGGCCGCGAGATGCCGCACCGGTGCGGAGGGGAGCGCGCCGTCGCAGGCGGTGCGCACCAGCCACCAGTCCTTCACACAGGGCGCGCAGAACCAGCCGGCCACAGCCCGGCCGCAGCCGCCCACGTCACCCTCCATCAGCGCCGCATCGTCGAGCCGCCGTACAGCGGTCGGCACACGAGGGCCACCCGGCGCTCCCGCCACGATCGCGAACCCCAGCGGCAGCCCCCTGTCCACCGGCCTGCAGCCGGCGAACGCAATGCCGGCCCCCCGCATCCCGCTCGAGTGAAGCGCCGCAGGTCACCGCGCCTGGGCCGTGCGCAGCTGCTCCGCCGTCGGTGCCGTACCGCCCAGGTGGGCCGGCAGCCACCAGGAGTCCTCGGAGTTCTTGGGGCGGCCCGGGTAGGCGCGCTGGGCGGCCTCCAGCAGCTCCTGGACGGCCTCGCGCAGCCGGCGGGTGATGGCGCCGGCGTACTGGTCGCGGGGTGCCTCGACCGCTTCGCCGACCCGGATGGTGACGGGCAGGTGGTCGCGCTTGAAGTTGCGGGGCTGGCCCTTCGTCCACAGCCGCTGGGTGCCCCACACCGCCATCGGGACCAGCGGGACACCGGCGTCCTGGGCGAGGCGGGCCGCACCGGACTTGAAGCTCTTCAGTGTGAACGACTGCGAGATGGTGGCCTCCGGGAAGACCCCGATCACCTCGCCGGAACGCAGCGAGTCCAGCGCGTGCGCGTAGGCCGTCTCGCCCTGTCCGCGGTCCACCGGGATGTGCTTCATCCCGCGCATCAGCGGCCCGGAGATCCGGTGGCGGAAGACGGACTCCTTCGCCATGAAGCGCACCAGGCGCTTCTGCGGCAGGGCGGCCAGGCCGTTGAAGATGAAGTCCAGGTAGCTGATGTGATTGCTCACCAGCACGGCGCCGCCCGAGCGCGGGATGTTCTCCGATCCCTGACAGTCGATCTTCAGGTCCCAGGCTTTGAACAGCGTCTTGGCGAGACCGATGACGGGGCGGTAGACCAGCTCTGCCATGGGCGGGGTGGACCCTTTCTGCTCTGCTCGGGAAAGGGGGCTCCCGGCGGAAAAGTTACGCAGCCGTAGGTTTACGGCGTCTCGCAGATCGTGCCCGAAGAACGGACGGGTAGCCAGTCCTGGTGCCCCGCGGCGGCGAGATCCTCGTCACGTCGGCCCACACCCCACCTTGGATCTTTAAGTCCCCTTTACTCCGTCTGCTCCGCATGGACCGTGGCCCTCTTCAGGAGCAGGAACAACTCGCAGCCCAGGCAGTACCCGAACGCCGCGTTCAGAAACGCCGCGGCGAGCGCCGCCCCCGTCGCGACGAGTCCCAGCCACTGGGGTCCCACCGTGAAGCCGACCAGTCCCAGCCCCGCGAAGAGGAGACCCACCGCCTGCGCGAACCGCGGCGGCTCCGGCGCCTCGAACTCCTTCGGGGGTCCGAGCCGTGGCCGTACGGCCGTGCGGAACGCCCAGCCGTACGGCGAGTGCTGTACGCCCGCGGCGGCGCCGAGCGCGAACGCCGCCGTCTGCCAGCCCAGTACCCAGGTGTTCTGAAGGCTCAGCGCCACGGCCAGAACGGCCGTCGTCACGGCCGCTCCGAAGCGCGGCCCCCTCACATCGATGTCCATGAATCAAGCATTCCGCAGCGGAAACTCCGGCGGGAGTCGGGAATCTTTGCAGTCTCATGAATGCTTGTGCAGATGATGACCGGACTGGTGGTGTGCGTGGCGGTGCTCGTCATGGCGAGCGCCTTCGGAGTGCTGCACAAGCGGCGGAGCGGGAGAGTGCGGGTGCGCGGGCGGGACGAGGGCAAGCGGATGGGCGCGGCCGAGCTGGGCGGCGATCTCGGTGAACGGGCCACGCTGGTCCAGTTCTCCAGCGCCTTCTGCGCCCCCTGCCGGGCCACCCGGCGCATCCTCGGCGAGGTAGCGGAGATGGTCCCCGGGGTGGCCCACGTCGAGATCGACGCCGAGGCCCGTCTGGACCTCGTACGCGAACTGGAGGTCCTGAAGACGCCCACCGTCCTGGTCCTGGACGCCGACGGCCGCGTGGTGCGGCGCGCCACCGGACAGCCCCGCAAGGCCGATGTCATCGCGGCCCTGGGGGAGGCCATATGAGGGGGCCTCAGCCGGCGGCGTGGTGCCTCCCGGATCCCGGAATGTGCTTGACTGTGCGCACCATCGATCGTCAGCCTGATCGTATGCCGATCGAACTCCTTCTCCACGGGCGGGTCCACGTCGACCTCGTCCGCACCGCGAGCGCCACCTGTCCGGGCCGGTGAGCACCTACGGCCCCGCTCGCGACCTCCAGCAGAAGGACGACTCCATGACGGCCTCGCCCGACCTCGGCACCGTTCAGCTCGCTTCTCCCGACCTGTTGCGCTCCACCTTCCGCCGGCATGCCGCCGGTGTGGCGGTGATCACCGCCCGCGGTGACGCCGGCCCGGTCGGCTTCACCGCCACCTCCCTCACCTCCGTCTCCGCGGAGCCCCCGCTCGTCTCCTTCGGCATCGGCACGGGGGCCTCCAGCTGGCCCGCCGTCGCCGGGACGGAGCACATAGGCGTCCACATACTCGGTGAGCACCAGAGCGAGCTGGCCGCCACCTTCGCCCGCAGCGGCGCCGACCGCTTCGGCGCGCCGACCGCGTGGCGCGAGGGCCCGGAAGGCGTACCGGTGCTCGACGACGTCCTCGCCTGGCTGGTCTGCCGGATCGTCGGCCGGGTGCCCGCCGGGGACCACCGCATCGTGCTGGCCGAGGTGGTCCTGGGCGATCCCACGGGCGCCGGGCGTCCCCTCCTCTACCACCAGGGCCGCTTCAGCGGCCTGCGGGATTGATCACGCTTCCCGGTCCTGCGCAGCCGTCGGGTTCCGGTTACGCTGCGTTGCGAAGGTCACAGTTCAAAGCGCTTGCTTAGCGGGCGGGGACTGGGTGTACTGACGAGTAATATTTCGGTCGGAGCGCGCGGACGCCCCGACCGGGATCGGCCGCTTGAGGCGCCTATGCTGCCTGCAAGAGGCAGCCCGGAAATGACGATGCAGTAGGAGAGCCGGCGTGAGCTTGAGGATCGTTGTCACTGTGAAGTACGTGCCCGACGCCACTGGCGACCGGCACTTCGCCGATGACCTGACCGTCGACCGCGACGACGTGGACGGTCTGCTCTCCGAGCTGGACGAGTACGCGGTCGAGCAGGCGCTGCAGATCGCGGAGGACGCGGACGACGCCGAGGTCACCGTCCTGACGGTCGGCCCCGAGGACGCCAAGGACGCGCTCCGCAAGGCCCTGTCCATGGGTGCCGACAAGGCCATCCACGTCGAGGACGACGACCTGCACGGCACCGACGCCATCGGCACCTCCCTGGTGCTGGCCAAGGCGATCGAGAAGGCCGGCTTCGACCTGGTCGTCTCCGGCATGGCCTCCACCGACGGCACCATGGGTGTCGTACCGGCCCTGGTCGCCGAGCGTCTCGGCGTCCCGCAGGTCACCCTGCTGTCCGAGGTCTCCGTCGAGGACGGCGTGGTCAAGGGCCGCCGGGACGGCGACGCCGCCAGCGAGCAGCTGGAGGCCTCCCTCCCGGCCGTCGTCTCCGTGACCGACCAGTCGGGCGAGGCGCGTTACCCGTCCTTCAAGGGCATCATGGCGGCCAAGAAGAAGCCGGTGGAGTCCTGGGACCTGTCCGACCTGGACATCGAGGCCGAGGAGGTCGGCCTGGACGGCGCGTTCACCAAGGTCGAGGCCGCGAACGAGCGCCCGGCGCGCACGGCCGGCACCATCGTCAAGGACGAGGGCGAGGGCGGCAAGCAGCTCGCTGAGTTCCTCGCGAGCCAGAAGTTCATCTGAGGCTCGCTTCCGCTGACCGCCCCTCAACTTCGTTACGCAGGAGAGCAATCCCATGGCTGAAGTCCTCGTCTACGTCGACCACGTGGACGGCGCCGTCCGCAAGCCCACCCTGGAGCTGCTGACCCTGGCCCGCCGCATCGGCGAGCCCGTCGCCGTCGCCCTCGGCAACGGCGCCGCCGACACCGCCGCCACGCTCGCCGAGCACGGCGCGGTGAAGGTCCTCACCCACGACGCCTCCGAGTACGCCGAGTACCTGGTCGTGCCGAAGGTGGACGCCCTGCAGGCCGCCTACGAGGCCGTCTCCCCGGCCGCCGTACTGGTCCCGTCCTCCGCCGAGGGCAAGGAGATCGCCGCCCGTCTGGCGCTGCGCATCGGCTCCGGCATCATCACCGACGCCGTCGACCTGGAGGCCGGCGACGAGGGCCCGGTGGCCACCCAGTCGGTGTTCGCCGCGTCCTTCACCACCAAGTCCCGGGTCATCAAGGGCACCCCGGTCATCACGGTCAAGCCGAACTCGGCCGCCGTCGAGGCCGCCCCGGCCGCGGGCGCCGTCGAGGCCCTGTCCGTGACCTTCTCGGACAAGGCGACCGGCACGAAGATCACCGGCCGTACGCCGCGTGAGTCGACGGGCCGCCCGGAGCTGACCGAGGCCGCGATCGTGGTCTCCGGTGGCCGTGGCGTCAACGGCGCCGAGAACTTCTCGATCATCGAGGCGCTGGCCGACTCCCTCGGCGCGGCCGTCGGCGCCTCGCGTGCCGCCGTCGACGCCGGCTGGTACCCGCACACCAACCAGGTCGGCCAGACCGGTAAGTCGGTCTCGCCGCAGCTGTACATCGCCAACGGCATCTCCGGCGCGATCCAGCACCGCGCCGGTATGCAGACCTCGAAGACCATCGTGGCCGTCAACAAGGACGCCGAGGCCCCGATCTTCGAGCTGGTCGACTACGGCGTGGTCGGCGACCTGTTCGACGTCGTCCCGCAGCTGACCGAGGAGATCAAGGCCCGCAAGGGCTGAGCACCTCCCGGCGCGACGAGGCCCCCGTGACCGACGCGGTCACGGGGGCCTCGGTGCATCCTGGTGACGGCCGGCCGGCCGGCGACCAGGTCCGGACGAGGTGTTGACCAGCGAGAACCGCACGGATAACTTCGTTCTACGGATTGTTGATTCCGTACAGCGGAAAATTGGAGGGTGTGGGATGGGTCAGCAGGAGAAGGTGGCGACGAGCCTCGCGGGCGCCGTCAGCGAGGAGATCAGCGCCTCCCTCGCACCGGTCGACGCGGAGCTGGAGCGCCGCTACCCCGGGGACCCCGGCACCCGGCAGCCCGTCCACACCGTCTACGTCCCCGGTGACGCCTTCGCCGCCGACACCATCCGCTCCTGGGGCGACCAGGCGCTCGCCGCCCTCGACGCCCACGCCCCGGACGCCGCCTCCTTCGCGGCGGTGCTCGGCCTGTCCGACGAGCTGGCGGAGCCGGTGCACGCCCGAGTCCGCGCCAAGCTGGAACGCGAGCCCGTCGAAGACCTGCGCGTCGACTTCGAGGACGGCTACGGCCCCCGCCCCGACGCCGAGGAGGACCAGGCGGCGGCCCGCGCGGCCCGGCTGATCGCGGAAGCCTACGAGAACGGCACGGCGGCGCCGTACATGGGCATCCGCATGAAGTGCATGGAGGCGGCGGTACGCGACCGGGGCATCCGCACCCTCGACGTCTTCCTCACCGGCCTGATCGAGGCGGGCGGCCTGCCCGACGGTCTGGTCCTCACCCTGCCGAAGGTGACGTACCCCGAGCAGGTCTCCGCCTTCGTCCGCCTCCTGGAGGCCTTCGAGAAGGTGCACGGACTCGACGCCGGCCGGCTCGGCTTCGAGATCCAGATCGAGACCAGCCAGTCCATCCTCGCCACCGACGGCACCGCGACCGTCGCCCGGATGATCCAGGCCGCCGAGGGCCGCGCCACCGGGCTGCACTACGGCACCTTCGACTACAGCGCCTGCCTGGGCGTCTCCGCCGCCCACCAGGCCAGCGACCACCCCGCCGCCGACCACGCCAAGGCGATCATGCAGGTCGCCGCCGCGGGCACCGGCGTCCGCGTCTCCGACGGCTCGACGAACGTCCTCCCGGTCGGCCCGACCGCCAAGGTCCACGACGCCTGGCGCCTCCACTACGGCCTCACCCGCCGCGCCCTTGCCCGCGCCTACTACCAGGGCTGGGACATGCACCCCGGCCACCTCCCCACCCGCTACGCCGCCGTCTTCGCCTTCTACCGCGAAGGGTTCGAGCAGGCGGCGGGCCGCCTCGCCCGGTACGCCAACCACGCCGGCGGCGACGTGATGGACGAGCCCGCCACCGCCAAGGCCCTCAGCGGCTACCTGCTGCGCGGACTGGACTGCGGCGCCCTCGACATCGCCGAGGTCGCCCGCCTCACCGGCCTGACCCGCAAAGACCTGGAAGGCTTCGCGGCACCCCGGCGCGGCGACCTGACGGCCTTCGCCAAGTAGCCGTCAGGGTCCGGCCGGCCGGCCGTCGGCGTACGGCTCCAGCCCCGACTCCGTCACCCACTTCTGCTCGGCGAACAGCCGCGTACCTCGCGCACACAGCGCGGCGTCCCGGCGCGCCCGCGCGCAGAACTCCTCGGGCGTGACCCCGAACAGCTCCCGCAACGGCGCCGATCCCCCGAGGAGTCCGGTGATCAGTACGCGCTGGTCACCGGGGTGGCGGCGGGGCGCGGCGGAGCCGTTGTGCAGCACCCCGTGCCGGTTGACGTAGGCGTAGGCCCCCGGGAGTACGGAACCGTCCGGCAGCTCGATCCGCACGTCCGGCGCGGGCAGCCAGGCCCGCCGGAAGTTGCCGTCGCGCAGCGGCACGCCCTCGCTGGCGTCGATCACCTCCAGCTGGCGCAGGTCCGGCCAGATGACGAACAACTCGCGTAAGCAGCGGGGGGACCTGACCGGCGATGCCGAGACGTAGCCCAGCCGGCTGACGTGCGCGGAGACACCCACGTCGAGGCCGGTCACCCGGGTCCGCACCATGGGCAGCGGGGAGCCGATCCCGAACTCCGCCATCTTGTGGCGCAGTTGGCCGGGGCAGGCGTTGGAGCCGACGGCGAGGACCGGCACCCGGTCGTCGTACACCAGGTGCTCCAGCGGCAGCATCCGGTCGCCGTGCAGCACCCCGGAGTCGGCCGGCCAGGCGCCGGGGTAGGACAGCGGATGGTCGCGGGGGGCGTCGGCCAGGCCGAGTTCCTCCAGGGTGCGGCCGGTCACGGGCGGCTCAGTCGGCCGGCGGCAGCTCGCCCGAGCCGCGCGTGATCAGCCGGGTGGGCAGCTCGATGCGCTCCGGTGCGACGAGGCTGCCGTCCAGCTGACGGAACAGGCGCTCGGCGGCGGTACGACCGAGGGCGGCCGCGTCCTGGGCGACGACCGTGACGCCCGGCTGGAGCAGATCGGCCAGCTCGATGTCGTCGAAGCCGACGAGGGCGACCGGGCGGGCGTGCTCGGCGAGGACCCGGATCACGGTGACCGTCACCCGGTTGTTGCCCGCGAAGACCGCGGTGACGGGCGCGGGCCCGGAAAGCATCTCCTCCGCCGCCCGGCGCACCCGCTCCGGATTCGTCTGCCCGAGGGACATCCAGGCGTCCTCGACGGGTATCCCCGCGTCCTCCATCGCCGCCCGGTAGCCGCGCAGCCGTTCGGCGGCGGTGTGGATGCGCGGCATGTCGCCGATGAACCCGATCCGGCGGTGGCCGTGCGCGATCAGATGGGCGACGCCGTCCCGGGCACCGCCGTAGTTGTCGGAGAGCACCACGTCGGCGTCGATCCGCCCGGCCGGCCGGTCCACGAACACCGTCGCCACGCCCGCCCTGATCTCCGGTTCGAGATAGCGGTGGTCGTCCCCGGCCGGGATCACCACCAGACCGTCCACCCGCCGTGCGCACAGGGCCAGTGCCAGCTCCTGCTCACGCTCCGGGTCCTCGGCGCTGGAGCCGTTGATCAGCAGGGCGCCGTGGGCCCGGGCCACCTCCTCGACGGCCCTGCTGAGCGGGCCGTAGAAGGGGTCGGCGAGGTCCTCCAGGACCAGGCCGATGCTCGCCGTACGGCCCTTGCGCAGCACCCGGGCGCTGTCGTTGCGGCGGAAGCCCAGCGCCTCGATCGCCTCCTGCACCCGGCGCTCGGTGTCCGGGGTGACGCCGGGCTCGCCGTTGACCACCCGGGAGACCGTCTTCAGGCCGACCCCGGCCCGCGCCGCCACGTCCTTCATCGTCGGACGGTTGCCGTAACGGGTGCCGGGAAGGCTGTCTGCGCGGCGGGTGGTCTCGGGCACGATGCGGCGTCCTGTCCTGTCGTACGACTTGTACACGAGGTGGTGCGTCGATCCTCGGTTTGTATGAGGATGTGGCGTCGAGCATAGAGCCTGGACAACGTTGTCAGGTGCGAGAGACACTGTCCACCGCTGTCTCCGGCCTGCGCCCCCACCGCTTGACCGGCCTGGCTTTTCTTGGTTTGCAAGCTTCAACGGGGAGTCTGACTCTGATGTACACCGACCTCGTGGCGGCCCTGGACATCGGCGGTACCAAGATCGCCGGCGGTCTGGTGGACGGCCATGGACGGATCCTGGCCCGAGCCCAGCGCGCCACCCCCGCCCAGCAGGACGGCGAAACGGTCATGCGGGCGGTGGCGGACGTACTGGGCGACCTCGCCGCATCGCCGCTGTGGGGGCGGGCGCACTCCGTCGGCATCGGCAGCGCCGGACCGGTCGACGCCTCGGCGGGCACCGTCAGTCCGGTGAACGTGCCGGGCTGGCGGGACTTCCCGCTGGTCGAGCGGGTGCGCGCGGCCACCGGTGGGCTCCCGGTCGAGCTGATCGGCGACGGCGTCGCGATCACGGCCGCCGAGCACTGGCAGGGTGCCGCCCGCGGCCACGACAACGCGCTGTGCATGGTGGTGTCGACCGGCGTCGGCGGCGGGCTGGTGCTGGGCGGGAAGCTGCACCCCGGGCCCACCGGGAACGCCGGGCACATCGGACACATCAGCGTCGACCTCGACGGCGACCCGTGCCCGTGCGGTTCCCGCGGCTGCGTGGAGCGGATCGCGAGCGGGCCCCATATCGCCCGCCGCGCCCTGGAGCGGGGCTGGCGCCCCGGCCCCGACGGCGACACCTCCGCGGCCGCGGTGGCCGCCGCGGCCCGCGAGGGCGACCCGGTCGCGGTGGCCTCCTTCGAGCGGGCGGCCCAGGCGCTGGCGGCCGGCATCGCGGCCACCGCGACCCTGGTCGAGATCGACATCGCGGTGATCGGCGGGGGCGTCGGCAAGGCGGGCGACATCCTGTTCACACCCCTGCGCAAGGCACTCACCGACTACGCGACGCTGTCCTTCGTGCGGCGGCTGACGGTCGTACCCGCGCAGACGGGGACGGACGCGGGGCTGGTGGGTGCGGCAGCGGCGGCGCTGGCGCGTAGGCCGGACGCGGCGGGGGTCTGAGCCCGAGGTCCGGTGCCGGGCAGGTTGGCCGCGGCCCCGCGCCCCGCAAGAGGCGCGGGGCCGCGCGTGGGCGCCGCCCGTCAGCAGCTGAGGCTCGCGTTCGCCCAGTCCGCATGGTCGGAGTCGTTGCCGTCTCCGGCGTCGGTGACGACCAGGTCGATCGTCTGGGCACCGGTGATGTCGGCGGTGAGCGGCTGGGCCGGCAGCGCGTTGGTCAGGACCCCCGTCGAGGCGACCTTCCTGCCGTCCGCCCAGATCTCGAAGGCGACGGTGCCCTTGGTGCCCTTCTCGTCGTCGACGCCGACGTCCGCGGTGACCTTCGTACAGGCCTTGCCGGTGTAGAAGGAGACGTCGCTCGGTGCGTGCGCCCCGAGCCCCTTCGCGTACACCGCGCCGCCGATGGTGATCGGGTGGCCGTCGCCCGCGGCGCTCTCCCCGTTGCTGGTGTCGCGTTCCACGGGCCCCCAGCCGCTCGTCGCCGACAGCCACGCCAGGTCGCTCAGGTACGACGTCCCGGCGGGCGGCCGTACCACGACGGACGCCGTCAGCGGGAGGGTGCTGGTGACGTTCTCTCCGGCCGGTGAGCGGTAACTCGCCCGGAGCGTGAGGCCGTAGGGCCCGGTCCGGGTGCCGGGCGGGACGGTGACCCGCCAGGCGGTGCGCAGGGTCCGGCCGGTGGCGAGGGCGGTGGCCGTGGCCGGTGAAGCCGGCCGTACGGTCCAGCCGTCGGGGCCGGTCAGGGACATGGACACGTGGCGCGCGGAGGTACGGCCGAGGTCGGTGACGGTGCTGGTGAGCGTGGACGGGGTGGCGGCCTCCAGCCACGGGCTGCCGTCCAGGCCCAGTTCGACGGCGGGCGGACGCGCGGCCCAGTGCGGGTCGGCCGAGACGCGCAGCAGGACCGTGCCGTGGGCGGGGACGGTGGCCGCGATGGTGCCGGCGGTGTTGTAGTCGCTGTGCTGCCACAGGTCCCGCAGGGTGTAGGCGGCGGCACCGGGCAGCCCGACCGCGGCCGCGGTGGTGGCGATCCGCTGGGCGGTGCCCGACTCGTTGAACAGGGCCACCGCGCGGCTGCCGTCCTTCATCTCCTTGGCGATGACCCAGCGACCGCCCGCGGAGGAGACGACCGTGCCCTGCTTGCCCAGCGGGTCCTGGTCGACGGCGATGACGTCCTTGTTGTCCAGGATGCCGAAGGTCGCGGGTGAGGCCTTGCGCAGATCGGTGCCGATGAGCAGCGGCGCGGCCATGACCGACCAGAGGGAGAAGTGCGAGCGGTACTCGGTGTCCGTCATACCGCCGTTGCCGACCTCCAGCATGTCGGGGTCGTTCCAGTGACCGGGTCCGGCGTACGGCGCGAGGGGGAGGTTCTGCTTCAGGATGGAGAGCATCGAGCCCCAGCTGTCGCTGATGTCACCCGTGGTGCGCCAGAGATGGCCGACGCCCGACGCCCACTCCCAGGGCTTGTTCTGGCCCCACTCGCAGATGCTGTAGACGATGGGCCGCCCCGTCGCCTTCAGCGCGTCCCGCATGGTCGTGTACCGCTGTCTGGCGTCGACGCCCTGGTTGTTGCAGTTGTCGTACTTCAGGTAGTCCACGCCCCAGTCGGCGAACTGCCGCGCGTCGCTGTACTCGTGGCCGAGCGCGCCGGGGAAGCCCGCGTTGTTGCAGGTCTTGGTGCCGGCACTGGTGTAGATGCCGAGCTTGAGCCCCTTGGAGTGGACGTAGTCGGCGACGGCCTTGATGCCGTTCGGGAAGCGGGCCGGATCGGGCACCAGCTTGCCGGCGGCGTCGCGCTGCGGCAGCGCCCAGCAGTCGTCCAGGTTGACGTACCGGTAGCCGGCGTCCTTCAGGCCCTTCGCCACGAACAGGTCGGCGATGCCCTTGACCATGTTCTCGTTGAAGTCGGCGCGGCACTGTGTGGAGTTCCAGTTGTTGAAGCCCATCGGCGGAGTGAGGGCGAGGCCGTCGGCGAGGCCGGGGGCGGCGGCACGGTCCTGTGCGGGGGCCGCCAGGGCCGGGGTGGCGAGGCCCGCCGCGCACAGCAGTCCCGCGGTGAGTGCTCCGACCACTCTTCGGCGGGTTGTGCGGGTGTGGGGGTGACGCATCGTTGACGTTCCTCCGACTCGCGAAAGGTGGATGACGGCATGCGACGCCCAGGGCGGCATGTACGTGTCATCGGTGCGCGTTTACGGTAGGACGTGTCGGACTCTGTTGGAAAGAGCTGTGCGCCGACTGGGGGCGACCCGTCAAATCCCTTGATGATCAGGAGATTTTGGCTTCTCTGTGGCCAGCGTGCGTTCGGATGTGTGCGCTTCCGCGGCTCACGCGCCGTCGTCGACGCGGCCCCAGCCGGGCAGCGGCGGCGGAGGCCACGCGGGCGGGCGCGGCAGCAGGTGCGCCGGGCGGTCGGCCGTCAGCGCGCCCGCCGGAGTCCGTCCGCTGAGCCAGCCGAGCACCTGGTGCCCGGCCCCGGCGACCGAGGGGCCGTCCGCCGACACCGACCAGCGGCGGCCGAGGTCGACGGCCTCCACCGAGGCGAGCGGGAAGCCCCGGGCGCGCAGTGTGGCGAGGGTGTCGTCCAGCGCCCACGAGACATATCGGTCCGGCCACTGCTCCGTGCCGTGGCCGACGCCCAGGTCGAGGTGGTGTGTCTCCAGCTCCCGCAGACAGCGCAGCAGCAGATACCAGGCCGGGTGCCGCCAGCCGGCCAGCGCCGGCACCAGACGGTCCCAGGCGGGGGCGGGCATCGTGCGCGCCTTGGCCGCGAAACGGTCCAGGCTCGCCCGGAGCCGGGTCGCGAGCCCGTCGGCGGACAGGGCCGCGTCGCGCTCGACCGCCTCGGACAGTGCCGCCGCGTCCGCGCGCGGGCCCGGTGCGCGGCCGGTGTGCGCGAGCCGCAGCAGCCACACATAGGCGTCGACGCTGTGCACGACATGGGCGAGCACATGGCCGCGCGTCCACCCGGGCAGCCCCGACGCGGCGCGCACCCCGGCATCGGACAGACCGGCCGCGGTGCGCACGAGCCGGGCGCCCGACCGTACGACGTCCTCGACAGGGTCGTCCGCGGTGCCGAGGGCCGGGCGTCCGCTCACCGGAACTCCCGCACGACCTCGATGCGGCCGACGATATGGGCGTTGAACTCGTCCAACTCCTCGGCGGGCACCCACAGTTCCAGAATCGTCTCGCCACCGGCCTGCCGTACCGGATACCGGCCGACGAACTCGGTGTCCACCTCGAAACGGGTCACGAAACCGGCGCCGTCGTGCTTGACGTTCCAGTCCCGGGCGATGCGGACGGCGTAGTCCTCGTTGAGGACCGGGTAGAAGATCGGCTGTTCCGGAAGCCGGGGCGGCCACGCCCGCCAGTCGAGCGCGCGGACCAGCTCCAGCTCCTTGGGGCCGGTGGGGCGCCACAGGGTCGTCGTGGGGCGGCTCGTCATGATCTCGCTCTTCTGTTCCTGGCCTGCCGCTGGAGCGGGCTGGGCGGGATGCCGGACGATACCGGTGCCCGGCGGGAGCGGGCCAGCGGGTTTAGGCGTGGCCGGCCCGCTCGCGGGGCCCCGAAGTGCCGCGCCGGGGGTGGCCGTTCGCGGTGGAGGGCGGCTGCCCGCTGTGCCCGGGCCCGGTCTGTCTGCCGTGCCGCGAGCACGCCGGTGACCGGCGCCAGCGGCTCGCCGACCGGCTCGGCCGGCTGGCCGGCCTGCCCGGACCGACCGCAGGCCCGGGGTCCTTCCGGTCTGCTCGCGGGTACCCGCGTGACCCCCGGGCGGGTCCGGCAGTTGACCAGCGCATGAAGAAGCGCAGCATGCTCGCCATCGCCAGCCTGGCCACCGGATTCGTCGTGGCCGCCGTCACCCCCTCGCACGGGGCGGGCGACCGCCCCGTCGACGACCTCAAGGTCTCGGACACCGTCGACTCGGCCGGTCACCCGGTCGGGGACGGCCCCGCCGCCGATGAGGCCCCCGGCCAGGAGTAGGCCCGACCATCCACGGCGTGTGTGCCGGTGTCCCCGCCGCAGGGGGCACCGGCACTCCCGTCCGGCGCCCTCACGGGGGCGGGGTTTCCGTGGCAGGGTGGAGCGGGCAAGCCTCAGGGGGCCAACACAAGAGGGGGAGTCCGTGACCGTCGTCTGGATCAACGGCGCGTTCGGTGCGGGGAAGACCACCACCGCACGGGAACTGATCGAACTGATCCCGCACAGCACGCTCTTCGACCCCGAGATCGTCGGCGGAGCGCTCACGCACCTGCTGCCGGCCAAGCGTCTCGCCGAGGTCACCGACTTCCAGGACCTGCCGATCTGGCGCCGGCTCGTGGTCGACACGGCGGCCGCGATGCTCGCCGAGCTGGGCGGGACGCTCGTGGTGCCGATGACCCTGCTCCGCCAGGAGTACCGCGACGAGATCTTCGGTGGCCTCGCGGCCCGCAGAATCGCCGTGCACCATCTGTTGCTCGCCCCGGCTGAAACGATCCTGCGTGAGCGGATAGCCGACCGGGAGGTCCCGCCCGACCTGCCCGACGGCGAGATACGCGTACGGCAGTGGTCGTACGACCATATCGAGCCCTACCGCGCCGCCCTCGCCTCCTGGCTCACCGCCGACGCCCACCTCGTGGACACCAGCGCCCTCACCCCGCACGAGGCCGCCGTCCGCATCGCCGACGCCGTCGGCAGCGGCGCCGTGCCGCCCTGCGACATCGTGCAGACCCCGGAGCCGACCGCCGAGACCCTCGCCGCCGGGGTGCTGCTCTTCGACGAGCAGGACCGGGTGCTGCTCGTGGATCCCACGTACAAGCCCGGCTGGGAGTTCCCCGGCGGGGTGGTCGAGCGGGGCGAGGCCCCGGCTCGCGCCGGGATGCGCGAGGTGGCCGAGGAGACGGGGATACGGCTGCGGGAGGTGCCCCGGCTGCTCGTGGTGGACTGGGAACGGCCGGTGCCGCCCGGCTTCGGCGGGCTGCGGCTCCTGTTCGACGGCGGCCGGCTGGAGTCCGGTGAGGCGTCCGGCGTCCTGCTGCCCGGCCCGGAACTGCGCGGCTGGCGCTTCGCCAGCGAGCAGGAGGCCGCCGAGATGCTCCCACCGGTCCGCTACGAGCGACTGCGCTGGGCTCTTCGCGCCCGCGAGCGCGGCACCGCGCTGTACCTGGAGGCGGGTGTGCCGGTCGGCTGAGCCGCCGCGGCACGGCGTCAGCCCGGCTTTCCGCTCAAGCGCCGGGGAGAAGTCACCCCGCCGCCCCAGAAGGCCGCGGTCCGCTCCACGTCGGCCAGGGCCGCCCCTCCATGTCAGCCCGCGGCCGCCGCTCTGCGCAGAGCGGATGCGGCGTCTCCCACGACCGGGTCACCGTGCCCGAAACAGGCGACCTTCGCGCCGAGGTCCGCCAACACACCCAGGGAAGCGAGGAGCCGGCGCCGGTCGAGGTTGAACACCCCCGGCATCACCGCGCCGTCGACCGGTGAGGCGGCCACCGTGTCGCCGGTGAACAGCACGCCCTCCCCGGGCAGGAACAGGGCGATGCTGCCGTCGGTGTGCCCGGGGACGTGGACCACCCGGGCGCCACCGCCGAAGTCCAGCACGTCGCCGTCCGACACTCCGGTGACCGCGGCCGGCGGTACCGGCCTGCCCTCGGGAAGGTGCTGGGCCGCCGCCGCGTGGATCGGCACCTCCCAGTCCTCCAACCGCGGGGGCGGGCCCGGGAGTTCACCTCGTACGAACGGCGCGTCCAGGTGGTGCGCCAGCACCTCCGCACCGCTCAGCGCGGCGAACTCGCCCGCCCCGCCCGCGTGGTCCTCGTGGAAGTGCGTCAGCACGATCCGCCGTACGTCCCCGGGCGCGTGCCCCAGCGCCGTGACCGCGTCGGCGATCGCGCGGCCGGCACCGATCGGGCCCGCGTCGACGAGTGTCAACGCGTCGTCGTCGCGCCAGAGGTACGCCTGGCCGACGGGGAAACGCAGCAGGTGGAGCCGGGGGAGCAGCGCGATGACATCCATGCGCCGACTGTAGGCGGCGCCCCCGCCCGCGGGCGAGGGCGTCCTGCCGGGGGCAGAAGGGCTCAGCCCGCCGCGTAGTTGCGCAGGAACAGCGCCTCGGCGACCGAGAGCCGCTCCAGCTCCTGCGGGTGGACGCTCTCGTTGACCGCGTGGATCTGCGCCTCCGGCTCGCTCAGCCCGATGAGCAGGATCTCCGCCCGCGGGTAGAGCCCGGCGAGGGTGTTGCACAGCGGGATGGAGCCGCCCTCACCGGCGTACTGCATGGTCTCGCCCGGGTAGGCGACCGCCATCGCGTCGGCCATCGCCTGGTAGGCCGGGCTGGAGGCGTCGGCGCGGAACGCCTGGCCCTGGCCGATCTGCTCGGTGGTGACCAGGGCGCCCCACGGGGTGTGCGCCTCCAGGTGCGCCTGGAGCAGCTTGGTCGCCTCCGCCGCGTCCACACCCGGCGGCACCCGCAGGCTGATCAGCGCGCGGGCGCTCGCGTGCACGGACGGGGTGGCGCCGACGACCGGCGGGCAGTCGATGCCGAGGACGGTGACGGCCGGACGGGCCCAGAGGCGGTCGGCGACCGAGCCGTCGCCGATCAGACCGACCCCGCCGAGCACCTTGGCGTCGGCGCGGAACTGCTCCTCGGTGTACTCCAGGCCGTCCCACGTACCCGTGGCGTCCAGCCCGCCGACGGTGGTCGAGCCGTCCTCGGCGCGCAGCGAGTCCAGCACGCGGATCAGCGCGGCCAGCGCGTCCGGGGCGGCGCCGCCGAACTGGCCGGAGTGCAGGTTGCCCGCGAGGGTGTCGATCCGCACCCGGACCAGGGTCATGCCGCGCAGCGTGGTGGTGACCGTCGGCAGTCCGACGCGGAAGTTGCCCGCGTCGCCGATGACGATGGTGTCCGCCTCCAGCAGCTCCGGGTGCTCCTCGGCGTACCGCTCCAGGCCGCCCGTGCCCTGCTCCTCCGAGCCCTCGCAGATCACCTTGACGTTCACCGGGACGCCGCCGTTCGCCTTCAGGGCGCGCAGCGCGAGCAGGTGCATGATCACGCCGCCCTTGCAGTCGGCGGCCCCGCGGCCGTACCAGCGGCCCTCGCGCTCGGTCAGCTCGAACGGCGGGCTGGTCCAGCCGGCCTCGTCCAGCGGCGGCTGGACGTCGTAGTGCGCGTACAGGAGAACCGTTTTCGCACCCTCCGGGCCCGGCAGGTAGCCGTAGACGGACTGCGTGCCGTCCGGGGTGTCCAGCAGGGCCACGTCGACGAAGCCCTCGGCGCGCAGCGCGTCGGCGATCCAGCTCGCGGCGGCCTCGCTCTCGCTCTTCGGGAACTGGGCGAAGTCCGCCACCGACTTGAAGGCGACCAGCTCGGCCAGTTCCGCCTGCGCCTTGGGCAGCAGCGAGGCGACGGTCTGAGCGACCGGATTCGACGACATGGGCACGCTCCTCGTGGGTGCGACGTTGTACGGGGTGTACCCCGATACTCCCACAGTGGCCTGCGACGACGGCCGCCGTAGGATGCGGGGGACACTACGGCAGCGGCTTGATCGGAGCAGTAGACCATCGTGAGCGGCGAGAACTCTTCGGCGGACGGCGTTCAGCGGGTGTGGGACGTCGTCGTGGTGGGCGCGGGACCCGCGGGGGCCTCGGCCGCCTACGCGGCGGCGGTCGCCGGACGGCGCGTTCTGGTGCTGGAGAAGGCCGAGCTGCCCCGCTACAAGACCTGCGGCGGGGGCATCATCGGACCCTCGCGGGACGCGCTGCCGCCCGGCTTCGAGCTGCCCTTCCGCGACCGGGTGCACGCGGTCACCTTCTCCCACAACGGCCGCTTCACCCGCACCCGCCGCTCCAAGCGGATGCTGTTCGGGCTGATCAACCGGCCCGAGTTCGACCAGCAGCTGGTCGAGCACGCGCAGAAGGCGGGCGCCGAGCTGCGTACGGGCGTCACGGTGCAGCGGGTCGAGCAGCACGGCTCGGCCGTCCCCGACCGGCGCACGGTCGCCGTCATCCTGCAGGGCGGCGAGACGGTGCTGGCCCGCGCGGTCGTCGGTGCCGACGGCAGCGCCAGCCGCATAGGAGCCCATGTCGGGGTGAAGCTGGACCAGGTCGACCTCGGTCTGGAGGCGGAGATCCCGGTACCGGAGCCGGTCGCCGAGGACTGGAAGGGCCGGGTCCTCATCGACTGGGGCCCGATGCCGGGCAGTTACGGCTGGGTGTTCCCGAAGGGCGACACGCTGACGGTCGGCGTGATCTCCGCGCGCGGCGAAGGCGCCGCCACCAAGTGGTACTTGGAGGACTTCATCGCGCGGCTCGGCCTGGCGGGCTTCGAGCCGAGCATCTCCTCCGGGCATCTGACCCGCTGCCGCGCCGACGACTCGCCGCTCTCCCGCGGCCGGGTGCTGGTCTGCGGGGACGCGGCGGGCCTGCTGGAGCCGTGGACCCGCGAGGGCATCTCCTTCGCGCTGCGCTCGGGCCGGCTCGCGGGCGAGTGGGCGGTCCGCATCGCCGAGGCGCACGACGCGGTGGACACCCGGCGCCAGGCCCTGAACTACGCGTTCGCGGTCAAGGCCGGGCTCGGCGTGGAGATGAGCGTCGGCAAGCGCCTGCTGACCGTGTTCGAGAGGCGTCCGGGCCTCTTCCACGCGGCGCTGACCGGCTTCCGTCCCGCATGGAAGGCGTTCCGGGGCATCACGCAGGGCTCCACCTCGCTGGGCGAGCTCGTCCGCTCCCACCCGATCGCCCAGCGCGCCCTGACCGCGCTGGACCGCGGGCAGTCGCTTCCGGCCGAGGCCCCGGCCGACTCCTGACCGCGCTTGGCGGGGACCCGTGGCGGGGCCGGGGCGGCTGGGGGGACTCGGGCGCGACCGTTCCGGGCGGGGAATTTGCGGGGGGGTGCCTCTATGTCTTTCGTCAAGCGAGGCGTGGGGTTCTGGGTTCGTAGAAAGTGCCGTCGCGGAGGATCGCGAACAGCACGTTGATCCG